>JBKEDH010000185.1:0-48478 GCA_047975295.1 Aestuariibaculum sp. | reverse complement strand
AACAAACCGATAAAACAATAGAAATTCCCGTAGAAGCCAAACATCTAAATAATCTCAAAATAAATCAAATCCAAGTATTGGGTACACATAACAGTTACGCTAGACCGGTAGATAGCCAGGTAATTAAATATGCTGCTCCAAAAATAGAAAAACTAATGGGACAATTTTTCAAAAAAATGCCAGAGTCCATGAAAAAGAGTTTTAAAGAAAATCATCCCAATGGGATAGCAATCAGCGAAGGGCTTAATTACGACCATCCTACTTTTAAACAACAATTAAATGCAGGCTTAAGGAATTTAGAAATCGATGTATATCACGATTCCATAGGGGGTATATTTTCTAATCCGGCATCATACAGAGA
This sequence comes from Aestuariibaculum sp., assembly GCA_047975295.1. Taxonomy (GTDB): domain Bacteria; phylum Bacteroidota; class Bacteroidia; order Flavobacteriales; family Flavobacteriaceae; genus JBKEDH01. Next base: position 48,117 of record JBKEDH010000185.1, on the reverse strand, counting down.
TTTGAAAAAGCAAGGAGCCAAAAACTTAGCCTTTCACAACACAAAAGGATTAGAAACCCCCGGATTTAAAGTACTTCATATGGCAGACTACGATTTTAGAAGTCATTATCCCACACTTAAAGATGCCTTAGTGGCTTTAAAGGAATGGTCTAGTGCCAATCCAAACCATATCCCTATCTATATTCAATTAGAAGTTAAAGATATGGGGATCCCTGTATTTGAGAACCCTACAAGAATAGAAAAATTTACCAAAGACACCTATAATAAGTTAGATGAGGAAATTATATCCGTTTTAGGAAAAGATAAGTTGATTACCCCAGATATAGTTAAAAGTGGTTATACAACTCTAAACAAAGCAATACATAATAACAATTGGCCAACAGTTAAAGAAGCAAGAGGCAAGTTTATCTTTTTAATGCTACCGGGTTCTGCCGGAACAGTTAACGAATCCGATTATACCAAAGACCACCCTAATTTAGAGGGAAGAGCCATGTTTGTAACTTCCGACCCCAAAAGTGACCATGCTGCATTTTTGTTATTGGATAATGCAATTGATAGACAAGACGATATTAAACGCTATGTAAAAGAAGGCTATCTGGTACGTACACGTAGCGATATCGAAACCTATGAAGCCAAAATAAACGATAAAACACGGGCAAACATGGCTTTTTCCAGTGGAGCCCAAGTAGTTTCGACAGATTTTTATAAATCGGGAAATGTTTATAATACATCTTACTTTGTAACATTGCCGGGAGGTGGGGTTGCTCGTAAAAACCCTGTGAATGGAGAACCCAAATAAGGATTTTACTTGTACTCAATAAACTCGTTTAAACTTTTTGGATTGAAGCGAAAATTGGATGATTTTTTGTCCAGTTGAAAGCTTTTTTGAGTTGCATAATAGGGCTACGGAAGGAAAAAAAGATGAAAAATGGGCGAAAAACAGCAATTTTTTAGCCAATTGAAAAAGTTTAAACGATTTTTTTATTGAACCTATACCTTATTCTTAAAAGAACACAACCACACTCCAAGCCCGTTTGGTATTGTGGGTCGTACTGGATTCGAACCAGTGACTTCTACCCTGTCAAGGTAACACTCTGAACCAACTGAGTTAACGACCCGATTTAGTAATTATAAGGTACTTCTATAAACAAAAAAACAAATTTTTCAAAGAATTGAAACACCTCACATCTTACAAAAATAAAAAAATCCCAAAATGTAATTTTTGGGATTTTTTAGTGGGCGCGAAGGGATTCGAACCCCTGACCCCTTGGGTGTAAACCAAGTGCTCTGAACCAACTGAGCTACGCGCCCTTGTTATCGGTGTGCAAATATAAGTTAGTTTTTCAATTTGCAAAAACTTTTTCTAAAAAAAATTAAATTATTTCGGCAACCACAAAAGTACTTCCACCTATAAAAACAAAATCATCCTTATCTGCCTGTTTTAATGCTTCTTTGTAAGCATCGGCAACCGACCTATACGTTTCACCCTTAACCCCATAAGACAAAAGTGTTTCTTTTAAACACTTGGCATCCAATCCTCGCGGAATATCGGGTTTACAAAAATAATAGGTTGCTCTTTTGGGCAATAAATCGGCAATTAATGCTATATCCTTATCATTAACAACCCCAAAAACAATATGCAGTTTATTAAAGGGTTCGGTAGAAATTTGCTGCATAACATAGCTTAGGCCATCCCGATTATGGCCGGTATCGCAAACTACTTTTGGATTTTTGCTTAAAACCTGCCAACGCCCCAATAGCCCTGTGTTTTTTACAACATTCAAAAAACCTTTTTTTATATGCATTTCGGTTATATCAAATCCCTTTTTCCTCAATACTTGGATGGTGATTTGAGCTGTTTTAATATTTTTATTTTGATAACTTCCCTTTAGATCAGATGGATAATTGTTGGTTTTTTCTTGATCAGCAAAGATAATTTTGGCATTATTTTTATCGGCCAGTTTCTTAAACACAGTTTCCGTTTCCTTGTGGGTTTCTCCTACTACAACAGGTTTTTCGGGTTTTATAACACCTCCCTTTTCAAAAGCTATGGCTTGTAAAGTATTGCCTAAAAACTGAGTATGATCGAAACCTATATTGGTAATTACCGAAACTTCGGGCATAATAATATTTGTAGAGTCCAATCGTCCTCCAAGACCAACCTCAACAACCGAAATATCTACATCTTGCTGGGCAAAATACTGAAAAGCCATAGCTACGGTCATTTCAAAAAACGATAAACTATTAGTTTCAAGAAAGGCTTTATGTTTTACTATAAAATCGGCAACAAAAGCTTTACTGGGCGTTTTACCGTTTATTTTTATACGCTCCCTAAAATCCTTTAAATGGGGCGATGTATATAATCCTACTTTGTAACCTGCTTCTTGCAGAACAGAAGCTACCATGTGACTTGTAGAGCCTTTACCGTTAGTTCCCGCAACATGTACGGTTTTGAATTTTTTATGCGGAAAGTTTAAATACTCGGCTAATTTTAAAGTGTTCGATAAGTCTTTTTTAAAAGCAGTGGTTCCTTGACGCTGATACATTGGTAGCTTAGAGAACATCCAATCGAGTGCATCTTGATATGTCATAGTAATTATTGACCTATTTTGAAATTAACCTTAACAAACCCGATTTGTTTTGCAGGTGCATTACTGTCGGCAGGCCATTTGTGCGATAAAGCTATTTTTTTTGCAGGTTCCAACAAGCAAGAAGATGTATTGGTAGTACCCTTAACACCCGGTGTTGCTTCTACAACGTTACCACTTTGGTTTACAACAATACGTACAATTACCAAACCCGATTCGTTACAATCTTGTTTTATGGTTTTATATGTTGCCTTTCCCCTACCATTAAGACCATAGCCTATACCTCCACTACCACTTCCTTGTCCACCAAAATAACTTGGAGCGTAAGGATCTCCATCCAATTGGCCTTTATCTCCTATTTTATCATCATCACCTTCACTACCCGATTCCTCCCCTTTAGACTCGCTTACCCCTCCTATTAAAGCATCTAATTTTTTCTTTTTCTCTTCTTGCTCCCGCTTTTCCTTAGCTATACGTTCTGCTTCGGCTTTTGCCTTGGCTTTCGCTATAGCTTTGGCTTTTGCCTCGGCCTCTTTTTGTTTTTTTATGGCTATTTCTTCAGCATTATCAGCGGTCAACACTTCCTCTTTGGCTTCGGCTGTTTTAGCGGGCTGCGGTTGGGCTACTTCTTCGGGTGGTGTAGGCCTATTTATGTCGATCGGCTCTGATTTTATAGGCTTTAAAGGCTGAACTGCTCCCGAGCCAAAACTGCTTGTTCCAAAGTTTACCGCCACACCGTATTCCTCCGGCGGATCCATATAGGTTTTTCCAACAACAAACAACAATAATAGCAAGATAATTGAAATTAACAACGTTAATCTTGCCGATCTTTTTTCGTGTTTGGTTTGAAAAAACTTCATTTTATTATAAAAAAAGAAACGATTATTAATTTGGTTTTACCGCTAAAATAACCTTGAATTTGTTTCGGTTGGCAATATCCATCACTTTTACAACATTTTCTACCGGAACCGATTTTTCGGCCCGTAGTACTATGGTTGGCTTATCTTGCGAAGCGAGCATAGCTACCAATTCATTTTCCAGAACACTTTCACCTACCCGTTTTTGATCTATATAATAGGTTAAATCCTTTTTTATGCTAACGGCTATCGATTTTTTATTTTCGGTCTTTCCACTTGCTTTGGGCAAGATAATGTCGATGGCATTTGTAGTAACCAAGGTAGAAGCCAACATAAAAAACACCAATAACAGGAAGACAATATCGGTCATGGATGACATATTGAATTCGGGCGTTACTTTATTTCTGCCTTTTAAATTCATAATTAGGTTGGCTCGTTTAGGTGATCTAAAAACTCTACGGAATTGGCTTCCATTTGATATACCACTTTATCGGTACGTACCACCAAATGATTATAAGCAATATAAGCTACAATACCTACTATTAAACCGGCAACCGTAGTGGTCATGGCAGTATATAGACCATCGGCCAAAAGTTTGATATCGATTTGTCCTCCAGAATTTGCTATTTCGAAAATAGATAAAATCATCCCGATAACTGTACCAAGAAAACCTATCATAGGGGCTGCTCCCGAAATAGTCGCCAAAATACTCACATTCTTTTCAAGTGCATAGACTTCTAAGCGTCCGGCATTTTCGATAGCGGTATTGATATCGGCCAAAGGTTTACCTATACGGGCAATTCCTTTACTTATTAACCTTGAAACAGGAGAGTTTACCTGAGCGCATAATTGTTGTGCGGCCTCTATCTTTCCGTTGGAAACATGATCTTTTATCTGGTTCATAAAATTGGCATCTACCTTTGATGCTTCCTTTACAGCGAACAAACGCTCGAAATATATATAACAGGCAAAAACCAATAGCACAAACAAAAGTGCGATAATAATCTGTCCGGCGATACCGCCACTACTAATAAGTTCTATTATCGATAAGGTTTTTTCTACCGGTTGGTCGCCATCGGTCAACGCTTCTGCGCCTTCCTGTACGTCTTGCAAAAATGTGTTCAACATAGATTTGAATTTACTTGCTTTGCGAAATATTTAAAATTTTATGCTTTTGAATCAACACCAAAAGCAACTGTAAACAATAACGCTTTCTTTTTATTAAAATTGTTATAGCATTAATTCTACCATTATAAAGCCTAAGCCTCCTAACACAATGGTATAAGGCAATGCCATTTTTATCATTTTAGTATAAGATAAATTAATTAACGGTGCCAAAGACGATGTTAACAGAAATAAAAAGGCTGCTTGTCCGTTAGGTGTTGCCACACTTGGCAGGTTTGTTCCTGTATTAATGGCTACGGCCAAATGCTCGAAATGTTCACGATCTATTAAACCACCTTCAAAAGCTTGCTGCACTTCTCCAATATAAACGGTAGCCACAAAAACATTATCGCTTATCATGGACAAAAAGCCGTTGGCGATGTAAAACAGCCCCGGCTGCGATTCCTTAGGCTGATTTAAAGCCCAATCAATAATAGGCTTAAACAAATGTTGGTCGTGTATCATGGCCACGATAACAAAGAACACTACCAACAGAGCCGTAAAAGGCAGGGCTTCTTTAAATGCAGGCCCAATAGCATGCTCGTCGGTAATACCCATAAAAGCAGTTTGCAAAATAATAATGGCCAAACCAATAAAACCTACTTCGGCAACATGCGTAGCCAAACCTATTACCAATAATATGGCACATATACCCTGAACCCAAAGACCATATTTTTCTTTATCGGTACGCTTGGCATCAACTTCTTCCGAATATTTTTCAATAATGGTAGCGGCCACTTTTGGCAGCTTGGCTCCAAAACCAAACCATTTTGTTTTTTCTAAAATTACTGTGGTTAAAACACCTGCCACAAATACCGGTAGGGTTATTGATGCCATTTTTTGGAAAAATTCTATAAATCCCCAACCTAATTTTTCGCCAATTAAAAGGTTTTGTGGTTCGCCCACCAAAGTACAGACTCCTCCAAGTGCCGTACCCACAACGCCGTGCATGATCAAACTTCTTAAAAAACTTCTAAACTGCTCTAAAGTCTCACCACTTAGCTGATCTTTGTCCATCACATTGTTTTTATCATAATCACTCATATTGGAATGTACTTTATGATAAACATCGTAAAACCCAACAGTAACACTTATAAGTACAGCCGTAACCGTTAAGGCATCTAAAAATGCCGATAAAACCGCAGCTATTATAACAAACAATACCGATAGCAACACCTTCGATTTTACCTTTACAAATACCTTACTGAAAATATACATTAGCAGTGGTTTCATAAAATAGATACCCGCTACCATAAACATTAACAGCATGATTACGGGAAGGTTATTGGCTACTTCATGATAGGCATTTTTAGGTGTAGTTAACCCTAAAGCCAAAATTTCTATGGCAAGCAAGCCACCTGATTGTAAGGGATAACACTTTAAAGCCATAGCTAGTGTAAAAATAAATTCGGCTATAAACAACCACGCCGCTATTTGGGGCTGCCAGTAATAAAGAGGAATATTGATGATTAAAAACAGAATCATAATCTGTTTAAACCACATAGGACTGTTACCTAAAAAGTATTTCATGTATTTAGTGTTTTGTTATTTTTTTACTTATGAACTCGTTTAAACTTTTCCTATTAATCAATACCAAAAATATTGATAGCAACAAATATAAAAAACAAAAAACCGCTACAAATTAAATTCGTATTATTTTTTTTGACCGAAAAATGAGGTTTAAATCCTGTTTTCGTATAAAACCCATTTCATGTGTTAATATTTATTGTTTTTAATGGTTATACGGAACACCTAAATTAACATTTCGCTGTGTGATTTAAGTTTAATTATGAGAGTTTCATTATTTTTTAAGGAAGGAATATTTTTCCGGAAGAATGGTTTTTTGAAGCTCCTGTTACACTTTTTAAACAGTTGTTTTGATTTTCTAATTTTAGTACCCCTAAAAAACCAAAAATAAGGGCTTCCTTAAACTCAACAATATCACTATTTGGTACTACAATGGTATTTTGGGTATAATGTGTTAATCTTTGCATTAAAAACGTATTATAAACACCGCCACCGGTTACCAAAACCGAAGCTTTGCTCTTTTTATTTATTTCCAATGCTAATTGATAGGCAATATGCTCTACAAATGTTCTTAAAATATCTTTTACCATTAAATTGAACGATTCAATTAACGAAAAAACAGTTGTCTCGACCCACTCCAATCCTAAAGATTTTGGCGGTTTTTTTGCATAGAAAGCGATGGTATTAAGAGCTTTAAGCAGGTTTGGATTTATACTACCTGTTGCTGCTATTTTTCCACCATCATCAAAAGGAAAACCAAGTTTGCCAACATATTTATTCAATACAATATTTACCGGACAGATATCGTAAGCAATACGTTTACTATTATTTTCGGTAGAAATATTGGCAAAACCACCAAGGTTTAAACAAAAATCGTATTCAGCAAACAGTAACCTATCGCCAATTGGCACCAACGGAGCTCCTTGCCCGCCAAGAGCCACATCCTGAACCCTAAAATCGCAAACTATTTTCTTACCCAACAACTTAGCCAATTGTGGGGTATTGCCTATTTGATATGTTAAGCCTCGTTCTGGTATATGCAAAGCAGTATGACCGTGCGAACATACTGCATTAATCGTTTTTATGTTATATTTATCTATAAATGTTTTTATGGTTCCGGCCAAGAAAGCCGTATATGTTTCATCTGTTTTCAACAAAGTTTCCTTCGAATAATTTATTAACCCACCAAGTTTTTCAACCCAATAATCATTATAATAAATTGTTTCACAACATATTAAATCAAACTTCCAATTATCCTCAAATTTAAAATGTACATAGACTAAATCGATACCGTCCAACGAGGTTCCAGACATTACCCCAATTACCTTATAATCGTTTTTTATCATATTGGTAAAATTAACCATTATTATTGAAAATTTACTATTAAAACCCTATATTTAGCAACAATTTTTCATTTAGAACAAAAATATAATTACTATGGATTTCAATCTTACCGAAGAACATATTATGATACGCGATGCCGCCCGCGAGTTTGCCCAAACCGAATTATTGCCCGGTGTTATTGAACGTGACGAACAGCAGGAATTTCCAGATACACTTGTTAAAAAAATGGGAGATTTGGGTTTTTTGGGTGTTATGGTAAACCCCAAATACGGTGGTAGTGGCATGGACACCATTTCGTATGTATTGATTATGGAAGAACTTTCTAAAATCGATGCCTCTGCTTCGGTAATTGTATCGGTTAATAATTCGTTGGTTTGCTATGGCTTAGAAACGTACGGCAGCGAAGCCCAAAAAGAAAAATACCTAACCAAATTGGCTACCGGCGAATATATTGGTGCCTTTTGTTTAAGCGAGCCCGAAGCCGGCAGCGATGCCACCTCTCAAAAAACCGTAGCCATAGACCAAGGCGACCATTATCTAATTAATGGTACCAAAAACTGGATTACAAACGGTGGCCGTGCCGATGTTTATCTGGTAATAGCCCAAACCGATAAAGACAAGGGGTCGCACGGTATAAATGCTTTTATTGTTGAAAAAGATATGGCCGGTTTCCATATCGGCCCTAAAGAAAATAAATTGGGTATTCGTGGTAGCGACACCCATACGCTACAATTTAACGATGTTAAAGTACCAAAAGAAAACAGAATTGGTGAAGATGGCTTTGGATTTAGGTTTGCCATGAAAACACTTTCGGGCGGACGCATAGGCATTGCGGCACAAGCGTTGGGCATTGCGACGGGAGCATACGAGCTGGCTTTAAAATACTCAAAAGAACGTAAAGCATTCGGTATCGAAATTTGCAACCATCAGGCTATTGCTTTCAAACTTGCCGATATGCATACCGAAATTGAAGCTGCCCGCCATTTGGTTATAAAAGCAGCTTGGGACAAAGACCAAAACAACAATTACGATGTATCGAGTGCAATGGCAAAATTATATGCTTCTACCATTGCCATGAAACATACTACTGAAGCCGTACAGATTCATGGCGGAAATGGTTTTGTAAAAGATTACCATGTGGAACGGCTTATGCGGGACGCCAAGATTACACAAATCTACGAAGGCACCTCCGAAATACAAAAAATTGTAATCTCCAGAAGCATTACAAGAGATTAAGTTTCCATTGAATAAATCGGGCATTGAGCCATAACTTTGGAACTCCATATACAAATATTACCTATATTTGGCTTTGACCAAAAATTTATAACCCATTTTTTAATTTTGTCCGTATGCTAATTATAAAGAAACAAATCCTGCTGCTATGTGCTGTCCTAACCCTATGCAGTTGTTTGGGTAATAAGCAAACCCAATCTAACAAAGCCGATACCGATATTAATAAACCTAATATTATTATTATCCTTACCGACGATCAAGGATACAAAGACGTGGGATTTAATGGCTCGACAGAAATTCCAACACCAAACATAGACCAAATAGCCAACAACGGTGTTGTATTTACAAACGGCTACGTTAGTTATGCAGTATGTGGACCAAGTAGAGCGGGATTAATCACAGGCAGATATCAAGACAGGTTTGGGTTTAGCCGCAATCCGTTGTTCACTCCAAAAGATTCCTTGCAGGGACTTCCTTTAAGCGAAGAAACTTTAGCCACAGCATTGTCCCGTGGCGGATACAATACAATGGCAATAGGTAAATGGCACCTTGGCGCCCACAAATCGCAACGACCTCTAAACAGGGGGTTTAACGAATTTTTCGGTTTCTTAACAGGGGGGCATCATTATTTTCCCGAACTGTTAACGCTAAACGATGTTTCGGAAGTTAAAAGCCAATATGATGCTTACAAGACCAAGCTACTAAAAAACAACGATAGGGTTGAAGAACAAGAATATCTAACCGATGCACTATCTAGAGAAGCTGTCCATTTTATTGAAAGGAACCCAAATAATCCCTTTTTCCTATATTTAGCATACAATGCACCGCATACGCCCATGCAGGCCACAGAAAAATACCTAAGTCGATTTCAGCACATTGAAAACAAAAAACGGCGTACCTACGCCGCTATGGTAAGTGCGGTGGATGATGGTGTTGGCAATATTTTAAACACGTTGGAACGCCTTAATATCGACGAAAACACCATCATTTTCTTCTTATCGGACAATGGTGGCCCCGAACCTCACAATGCTTCCGACAACGGTACTTTAAAAGACGGTAAAGGCTCTTTATATGAAGGTGGCGTACGGGTACCGTTTGCTATGCAGTGGACGGCCAAAATACCCAAAGGGCAAAAATACGACAACCCTATTATTTCGCTCGACATATTTGCTACAGCTATAGCACAAGCCAGTATTACACCAAAAAACAAGTTAGATGGCGTAAATTTAGTCCCTTATTTAAACAAAAGTATAGCAGCCCCTCCACACGAATACCTATATTGGAGACAATTTGATAAAAAAAATGTTGCTATTCGTAGTGGAGATTATAAATTGGTAAAAGCAGATGGTAAAACCAACAAACTGTTTAACTTAAAAGACGATATTGGCGAAAACCATCCGCTTTCAGACTCCAAAAAACTAAATATCTTAGCGAATAAACATGCCGAATGGAACAACAAAAATATGCTTCCCTTATTTTTAGGTCTTTCACAAGGAAAAGAATATGGCAAAAACCATCCGGACAGATATAAAAATGTAGAAAAATATTAAATATGCATTTTCAACCTATATCTTTTTAACTCTAAATACAATTTGAACAAATTACTTCAAAAAAAATGAATACAACAGTATTAAGAAACCTAATCGTTTTGGTATTAGGTTTAAGCCTTGTTTTGTCCTGCCAAACAGATAAAAAGAAAAATATCGAAAAAGAAAACACCTTTGAAATATCGAAAAACATCGACAATAAAGCTATAGAAGCTGCCGCAAGCTGTAGCCCAAGAATTTTGGAACGCAACAAAGAAAATGGTCTTATTTTACTTTCGGACGAACAGCTTAACGAAATTGCAGACAAAGCAAAAAAACTAGACAAAAGCTTACCCACTATCGGATTACTAATGTACGATGACGTTTTAACCACCGAATTAACCGCACCAATGGATGTTTTTACTAAATATACAGAAAACGGAAAAAAGCTTTTTAACGTTATCACTATTGCCGAAACCTACGATTTTATAGTGAGTGAGGAAGGTCTTAAAATGTTTCCCGATTATACCATCGAAAATTCGCCCGTACTCGATGTACTTATCGTACCGAGTGCATACGACATGGCCCTTCAAGTTAAAAACGAAAATCTCATTAACTTTATCAAAACTCAAAACAATAATACGGCATTTACGGTAAGCAATTGTGGCGGAGCCTCATTAATTGGCGAATCGGGAGTTGCCGATGGCAAAAAGATTGTAACCTGGATTGGCGGCGGAAAAGATTTGCAAAAAAACTATCCTAATTTAAAAGTACAGAACGATGGTGAAGTTAGCTATATCGAAGATGGTAAGTTTTTATCATCTAACGGAAATCTGGCATCTTATATCTCATCCTTAGAATTATTGGAAAAAATGACAAACAAAGAACATCGAAAATTTGTGGAGTCTTATCTGTATCTTGACAGATTGAAGGATTGGGAAAAATAAGCATTGCTTCTAAATTATAAAACTATCGCAACGCTATTATTTTTTAGCTATTAAACTTCATCTTGAACAGTATGGAAAACCGTATATTTGATTAGATTTTTCACTTTCTTTAGAAACGGCATTTTAAAATAGTTTTTTAAGTTAACATAGGACAATTTTTATTACATATCCAAAAAAATTATTAAAAAAACATGATTAAATACATAGAAGAAACTGTAGAATATTTACAGGAAAAAGGATTTAAAACGCCCGAAGTGGGTATTATACTCGGCACAGGGCTTGGACAATTAATAAATGAAATAGATATTATAAAAGAGGTTAGCTACAACCACATCCCATACTTTCCCACTACAACGGTAGAATTTCACAAGGGCAAATTAATTTATGGCACATTTGAAGGCAAAAAGATAATCGTTATGCATGGGCGTTTTCACCTATACGAAGGCTATTCGCTACAGGACATTACATATCCCGTGCGCATTATGGAAAAACTGGGTATAAAAACCCTATTGGTCTCCAACGCTTCGGGCGCCATAAACACCCATTTTAAAAAAGGTGAACTTATGCTTATTGAAGACCATATTAACCTTCAAGGCAATTCGCCCTTGGCTTTTAAAGGCGTATCGAAACTCGGCACACGCTTTACAGATATGAGCCAACCTTACAACATCGAAATAAATACCATTTTTAAAAATATTGCCAAAGCAAACAACATTACCCTACATAGCGGTGTTTATGCAAGTGTTGTTGGTCCACAATTAGAAACCAAAGCCGAATACCGCATGTTAAAAATAATTGGTGCCGATGCTGTTGGTATGAGCACCGTACCCGAAATAATTGTTGCCAACCACCTAAGTTTAAAAGCGGCGGCCATATCTGTTTTAACCGACGAGTGCGACCCCGACAACTTAGAAACGGTAAGCGTTAACGACATTATAGCTATTGCCCAAAAGGCCGAACCCGATGTTATCGCTCTTTTTAGAGGACTTATAAAAGTATTGTAGAAGGATCCAAAATGGAGAATCTCCTATTTTAACTTGCTGTTTAAAATAGATAGTATTTTCTTTTGAAAAATAACGATTTTAACTACATTTACAGTACAGTATAACAACTTAAAATCGTAAATAACCATGGAAGCAAGAGATTTGGTTTTAGAAACCATGAAAAAGGACGGAACACCTTTAAACGCAGGTAAAATTGTTGAACTTACCGGTCTTGACCGAAAAACGGTCGATAAAGCAATGGCACAGTTAAAAAAAGAAAATGCCATTGTATCTCCAAAAAGATGCTATTGGCAACCGGCATAAGTAAATAAAAACACACGTTTTTTTTGTGTTTTTCAATAATCATCATTCCTTAACAACAAGAAGTATTCATCAAACATTACTTGAGGCTTTGTTGGCGCGGGTTTAATATTTAATTTTTCTATAGTATATTTCATGTGTTGAACCATTACTTTCTTTGACTATCCAATTACCATAATCATCAAATTTATACTTATACTCCTCTTTATACCTATTCCAATTATCATTGGTAGAAATAAATTCTTTTGTTTTCAAGTTCTTTATGGTATCAAGATTATATTCGTTTGAATAAAGTTCTTTCCTCCAAGTTTTTAATTGGTTATTCTTTAGATATTTATATACATCAACTATTCGCTCTCTTTTTAAATGTCCAAAAAAGTTTTGAGTTTTTACTAATTTTACTAATCTACCGATTGAATCATATTTTTCAACACGAGCTAAATAAATAGTGTCATTTACATGACTCCATTTATCAAACATTAATTCATTGTCAATAAATTTTTCAAAATAGATGTATTTTTGGTTATATTGTTTTCCATACAATTCGGATGAAGAAAGGGTAATTCTATTATTTTTGAAATGATACGTTCTTGAATTTGCATCAAGTTATTTCTTATAATGCTTTGCGTAACCTCTATAAGCCAAAGCACCAATAACGGCAATAATAACACAGGCAATAGCTATAAATTTAACACTTACAATTTGGTCGCCACTAGCATAACTGTGCAATCCTGCTAAATAGAAATTTACGCCAAAATAAGTCATCATAATACTTCCAAAGGCAATTATCGACATCAAGTTATAAATCCAACGACCACGAAGTCCGGGTACCAAACGCATGTGTATTACAAAAGCATAAACCATAATACTTATTAATGCCCAGGTTTCTTTAGGGTCCCAACCCCAATAGCGCCCCCAACTTTCGTTAGCCCACATACCTCCCAAAAAGTTCCCAATGGTAAGCAATGCCAAACCAACGGTTAATGCCATTTCGTTAATAATGGTAAGTTCCTGTATGCTTAAATTTAGTTTTTTCTTGTTTTTTTCGGTGGTAAAAATCATTAAAAACAACGCTACCAAACCTAAAATCATACCCAATGTAAAAGGACCGTAACTGGCTACAATTACAGCTACGTGAATCATGAGCCAGTAGCTGTTCAATACAGGTTGTAAATTAGCAATAGCAGGATCCATCCAGTTCCAGTGGGCGACCATTAAAATTATGGAAGTTACAAAGGCAGTGGATGCAAAAGTTAAATCACTTTTCTTCCCAAAAATCAACCCGAACAGCATAGTTGCCCAAGCTACGTAAATCATGGATTCGTAAGCATCGCTCCAAGGCGCATGCCCCGAAATATACCAACGTGCAATTAATCCTATGGTATGCAAAAGAAACAGTCCAACAATTATCCATTTTAAAATAGTAATTACAATATTGAGCCGTTTGTTTTTTTCTTTAAATATTTGGACAATCAACAAAATAAATAAAATACTGCCCGCATACATATACCAACTAAACAGGTTTTTAAACACATCGTACTTATTGTACAAAATTTCGGTTTTTACTTTTTTATCGCTTAACATAACACTGTCTCCATAACGATGCTGTGTTTTTTTAAAAGCTTCCAAAAGTGTAGTAGCCTGTGTAAAGTCACCGGTTTTTTTAGCTTGGTTTAAACTGAATAGATAGGTACTAAACCCATTTTTTATAAAGTTTCCATAAAGGGAGTCTTTTATTTTGTGATGTTCAAATTTGTAATCGGATGTTGAAATCCATTTATTGTTATCGTCATTCGGAATTGGGAATATTTTCAGCGAAGCCCCTTCTATAGTGTTATAAAGCAAATTGACACGTTGGTCGGCCTCTTTTAGTTTTTTCTGATAGCCGTTGGGTACTGCCATACTATAAGCTTCTTCAAGATATGGTGCCAACTTATAGCTTCCGTTATCGTTAAAAAACTGGGACAAGGAAAAATATTTATCTTCTTTATTTACGCCTATCAATGTACGTAACGAATCGGTTTCCATGGGACGGAGATAAATTACGGGAATATTGTACCACAACAACGGGCTTTCTTGCATGGACAAAAAAACCTGATTGGCACTAAAGCCTTCGTAAGTATCCTGTTTACTTATTTTACGTAGCAGTTCGGAGGCAAATGTATTTACGGGCATCATCCGTCCACTTAAATCCTGCATAACCATATGTCCGAATTTATCGGCTTCGGCCTTGGGTGTAATATTGGCTTTTAAAACAGAGTCGACTTGTACTTTTGTAGGCAGATTATGGTTATGTCCATCGTTTTCGGAATGTGAATGAGCCTGCGGAAAAGCGTTCAAACCAAAACACAATACAATTATAGCAATCCACTTAGTCTTTTTGTCTTTTACTTTTTTAAGCATACGGCGTAAATCGGCAAAACGAGAGCCTTTTACAAATAAAATAGCAAGCAATCCAAAATATAGCAAAAAGTAACCGATATATGTAAATAAAGCCCCCCAATAATCGTGATTAACGGTAAGGATAGTTCCTTTTTCGTCGGGATCGAACCCCGATTGAAAAAAACGATAACCACGATGGTTTAGTATATGGTTCATATAAATTTTATAGTCGAAGCTCCCCTCCTGTTCGTCCTGAACCGTAACCTGACTTGAAAAAGCCGAAAACCCTTTTTCGGTACCGGGGTAACGTTCGGCCTCGAAATCGTTTAATTTTATCGAAAATGGAAGCTCCAAAACTTTCGAACCATATTTAAAGGCAAAGTCCAATCCTCCAATTTTTACTTGCTTAAAAGCGTTGTTCATACCCTGTCCCCCCAAAACACCTACCCGTTGGGTCTCACCGCCCGTAGTCACTTTAAATATAGCGCCATCTTCAGAATTTTTTAATATTTCGGCCTTTTGTACCACATCGAATACGCCTTTAACTATAGGTTTCGGGAATACCATTTGCATATTACCAATTACATAACGCGAGCGTAACACCAAAGGCTGTATGCTGTCTTTTACTAACGTCCCTTTTGCCATAGTGGCCATGGTTAAGTATTCGCCCTCGAAAGGCGACTGTATAGTTAAACCGCCATCTTTATAAGTAATGTTTACGGCACCCTTGGTGGGGTTATTCAATGCAAACAAAACATTATGGATACTTTGTACCTGTCCCACTTTTAAAAAGTGATTATGGGGACCGGCTCCTCCCGCTTCGACCATTTTAAGATATTCTTCTCCATTTTCATTGGGAATAATATCTTCTTCTGCACCACCTATAAATTTTTCCAATTCGATGGTTACCGGTTGTTGGTTGTATTTGGTATTTATCTTAAATGTATTTTTTTTCAGTCGTGGAGAAAAATCAACTTTCCGTTCTAAAGGTAAACGTTGCGGCACACCGTTAATCTCGTAATCGCCATCGATATAAACAGTTACATAGGTGTCGCGCGATAAGAATTTATTTTCGGTTGCACCTTCTCGAATGGCTATCGAGCCCTCAAACCCTATATAACGGGTTACAAAAGCCCCTAAAAGAATAAAAACAAAGGATAAATGTAAAGTAAGAGTTGCCCATTTTTCTTTTTTATAAAGCTTGTATCTTACAATATTCCCTACAAAATTAACAAAAAACAGCAACATAATAAGTTCGAACCACCAAGTGTTATAAATTAGGTTTCGGCTGTATGGTGTTGGCGAGGTTTCTTGTCCCGCATCCAAAAAAGTACCTATGGCCATGGCGGCTGCAAAAGCAACAAACAAAATAGCCATTAAACGTGTTGAAAATAGAATTTTAGCGAGTTTATTTTGCATAACTAAGCCCTTTTTAAGGTCGTGCAAAGCTACATATTTAAGTTGATTTTTTGCTGTTAAAATTAGTGAAGTCTTTTTTATTTAGATTGAATTTAAACAAAATTACTTAACGGAAAAACGAGTTAGAATATGTATCCACTTAACCAAGAAAAATTTTTTAGCAAAAAATATTACCCACAAAAAGAACAAAGAAGCAAAAACGCCTATATTTACACTTTAAAATTAATAACAAAATCCATTAAATAGCTTAATACAATAACCTAAATTTATAGGAAAATTTACTCGGTAATCGAGATTTGAATACTCCGACGCTTACGTTGAAATGTTTTATTGATTTTTCCAATTCATGTCTTGCGGGCTTGCCTTGAGGTAGTTGACTTTACCCATCCCTACTACTCTTGAAAAATGCACGAATAAAAACATAAACGCCATTATTAGAAAGAGCTTCCCGAAAGGTACATATTTACCTTATTAATGAAAAACAGCTCTAAAACAAAAATTAAACAAGCCTAAAACTGGCTTTACAAAAATGAAATAATTATGAGATATCTAATTGTATGCTTCTTATTAATTGGTTGTTCTAAAAACGATGATAAAAATCAAATTAATTCAAAGGATACTTTTTACAAAATAATCAGTTTTAATATTACTGATAATCCTATCGATATAGATAATAATGGTGTTTTAAGTACAGATATATTATCAGAATTAACAAATTACTCCTATTACCCATACGATTTGGAAATTAAGAACAATAATGATAAAAAATTATTTAGTTTTTACCTACCCACACAAAACATTGATATTAATAATTTTGTTGAGTTCTCAAGAAATGGGTTTACCTATGAACTAGAAGGTGAAAATTTAAATAATGTTGAGATTGACAGTAATAATTTTATAATACGTTTGGAAAAAACAACTTCATTCAGATATAAATTAGTCTTAAAGAAAAAGTATTATGACTTTTCTATTAACGCTTTTAACAATTTTGAGTTCGATATAGTGTTTGAAGAGGTATAAACAGCCAACAACGTATAAGCTTAATAAGGGCTGAAACAAAGGTAGCTACACGTGTTAAATTTATTTCCAAACTGAAATTGCAGGCTTAAACTCCTTACTACGCTTAGATAAAATTGTTGTAAACAATACCTCAACACAGCAAACAGCCTTTCACCAATCAACTGTACTGTCTTGATTCGAAAATATTCATAAATAAAAAAGTGCTCATTTTTCGGGCACGTTGCTTGGCATTTTCGGCATAATCGCCCAAAAACAATTCGTCTATGGTTTCGAACCATAAATTAAGCCACAATCCAAATTGGCGTTGTGTAATGCTGTTATTATTCTCTCGATCGACTTTTATATGAGCTTCCAACGGGTTACCATAATATCTAGTTTTTAAAAAGAGACTGGCCTCCCAAAAATCAGTCAGTTTTTCTATATGTTCCGGCCAATCTTTAATTACATTGTTAAAAAACGGTCCCAATTCCTTATCAGTCCTTATCTTTTTATAAAATGAAGACACCAATAAATTAACATCTTCGCGAGTTTTAATATCTTTTCTTTCCATAATGTACAAAGATACTCGAATTGGTTTTAATATCGGCTATTATTATTTACATTTGCTGTTATGATTTCAGTAGTAATTTTAGGGGGTGGTAATGTGGCAACCCATTTATTTAAAGCCATAAATGGCAGTAACCATGCTACTGTTACGCAATGGTACAACAGGCATTTAAACAACATTAAATCTTACAGTAATCTTGTTGAGGTTACCGATAACCTGGACAATTTAAAAGAAGCCGATGTTTATATTTTATCGGTAAGCGACGATGCCATAAAAACATTATCCTCAAGATTACCATTCGAAAACCGGTTGGTAATACATACCTCTGGAAGTGTTAAGGTAAGCGACATTGACAGAAAGAACCGACAAGGCGTTTTTTATCCCTTACAAAGTTTTACCAAAGACGTACCCTTAAATTTTGCCCACATACCAGTATGCATTGAGGCTATCGACAAAAACGATTACCATTTACTTAAAGCCTTGGCTGTTGGTTTAGGCTGCCAAACAAAGAAAGTAAATTCAGATCAACGCCGTGTCCTGCATCTATCGGCTGTATTTGTTAATAATTTTGCCAATCAGCTTTACCGTATTGCCCACGAAATTACCGAAAGCCAAGGTGCCGAATTCGACCTTTTAAAACCTCTAATTCTCGAAACCGCCAATAAAGTCCAAGACCTATCACCTTATAGAGCACAAACGGGACCGGCACTGCGCCATGATAAAAAAACCATAAAAGACCATTTAAAACTTTTAGAAGATAATCCGCAACACAAAGCGGTTTACAAACTGTTAACCCAATCGATACAACAAACACATGGAAGAAAAAAGCTATAAAGAGTATTTAGAACATATAACCACCTTTATTTTTGATGTTGATGGTGTTTTAACCGATGGCACATTACATGTAACCAACGACGGCGAATTACTGCGAACCATGAACGTAAAAGACGGCTACGCCCTAAAATTTGCGGCAAACGCCGGATATAATATTGCCATAATTTCGGCAGGTACCAACAATGGCGTTAAAATACGTTTAGAAAACTTGGGAATTCCGCACGTACATTTGGGTGCCAGCAATAAAATTGAAACTTTTAATTCCTATATAAAAGACAACCATATAAAAACCGAAAACATATTGTATATGGGCGACGACATTATGGATCTTAAAGTTATGGCATTGGTTGGCCTGCCCACTTGTCCGCAAGATGCTGTTCCCGAAGTAAAAAACGTAGCCAAATATATTTCGCACAAAAAAGGAGGTCAAGGAGCTGTACGAGATGTTATCGAACAAGTACTTAAAGTACAAGGAAAATGGGTGTAGTTTTATTGGTAGTAAGCAAATGTATTCAACACGGTAATATATTTTCAGTTTTTATTTGGCAACAATAAATATGCTCCTTTTATTAAGATGGTTTTGTAAAGTCCAAAAATAAGAATCATACTTAAAAGGGTTTCGAAACCTAACATATAGCAGTACGACACGACCACCGACCAAACCGATGGCCTTATAAAACAAATTATACCTTTTCAATATTTTGAAATTACCAAAAACGCTACGACTTTAATCCTATTAAATCCATCAACCAAATAATGTTAAAAGACAAACTAAAAGCGTACACCATTATTTTGGCTTCGGGTTCGCCGAGAAGACAGCAATTTTTTAAGGATTTGGGCTTGGATTTCGAAATCCGTTTAAAACCTGTTAAAGAAGAGTACCCTTTACGATTAACCCATTTTGAAATAAGCGATTATTTAGCCCAACTTAAAGCCCTACCTTTTAAAGAAGAACTAAAGGAAAAAGACATATTAATTACCAGCGACACTATTGTTTGGTATAATAACAAGGCTTTAGGAAAACCAAAAAATGCTAAAGAAGCCTTTAAAATTTTAAAATCGTTAAGCAATGCCACTCACGAGGTTATCACATCGGTCTGTTTTACTTCTAAACACTTCGAAAAAACCATTAACAATATTACCAAAGTAACCTTTAGAGCCTTAA
Source organism: Aestuariibaculum sp. (assembly GCA_047975295.1). Lineage (GTDB taxonomy): Bacteria > Bacteroidota > Bacteroidia > Flavobacteriales > Flavobacteriaceae > JBKEDH01. The sequence goes on along the minus strand of JBKEDH010000185.1, from coordinate 28,260 downwards.
CCGACACCGAAATACAACATTATATAAAGGTAGCGAAACCTTTCGATAAAGCCGGTGCCTATGGCATACAGGAATGGATTGGCAAAATTGGTGTTACCAAAATAGAAGGCTCCTATTTTAATGTTATGGGGCTTCCTACAGACATTGTTTACAACACACTAAACGAAATGTTAAAATAACAGCCCATTAAAAGTTTCTTTTGGTTTTCTAATCTATCTTTGTACAAATTTAATGCCTTATGCTTTCAAGATTTATAACCACACACCAAGACGAATTGGAGATAACTGCCATTGTTTTGGTTATCCTATTAGTACTTCGGTTTTTAATTAATTTCACCATAGGTAAAATAGGCAAAAAAAGTGGCATTAACGAGGCTCGTATCGGGCTTATACAACGTTATACTACCGTAGCACTTTTTTTAATTGCCCTACTTATAGAAGCTTTTGTTTTTGGTACCAAACCCGAAGATTTAGCCTTGGTATTTTCGTCGGTTTTTGCAGTAATTGGTATTGCTCTATTTGCCATTTGGTCCATTTTGAGCAACGTTACCTCGGGAATTATCATGTTTTTCAATTTTCCGTATAAAGTTGGCGACAAAATAGAAATCCATGATAAAGATTTCCCCATAAAAGCCATTATCGAAGATATTAGGGCATTCCAGCTACATCTACGGTTAGAGAATGGCGACTTGGTTACCTACCCCAACAACCTTATGCTACAAAGAGCCGTAACCCTTATCCAAAAAGATGCCATTGATGAAATCGAGGAAGGTGGTGAAATCCTGTAAAATTTGTCTATATTTATAACATGTCGAAAAAGCAGAACAAAAAGCATAATAGAAAATTAGGCCAAGCTCCCGGAAGCGTTATCTATACAGGAAATAAATCGGCAAAACCCTTATTTATCGAAGTCTTCGATTACAATAACGAAAACTGTTTTATCAAGGAATTTAACGATGTTTCAGATGTTTTTAATTTTAAGCATTCCAACTCTATTTCTTGGATAAACATAAACGGACTAAACCATGTCGAATCTATTGAAAATCTGGGCGAACACTTCAATATCCATCCATTGGTTTTAGAAGACACCGTAAGCATTTCCCAACGCCCAAAAATAGACGAATACGACGATTATATTTTTTTGGTACTTCGCATGTTACATTACGACAATGATGAAACCATAGTCTCGGAACAGGTTAGTTTTATTTTGGGCAATAATTATGTGCTCTCGTTTCAAGAGGCAGAAGGCGATGTCTTCGATACCGTACGAGATCGTATAAAACAAGGTAGAGGACGAGTACGGAACATGCAGTCCGATTATCTGCTTTACATTTTAATGGACGCTATTGTAGATCATTATTTTACCGTTACCGAAACTTTGGGTGATAAGGTTGAAGATCTGGAATCGGAAATCTTTTTAGGTAACAGCGACGAATCACTCAATAAAGATATCCAGAACCTAAAAAAGGAAATCCTTAGAATACGGCGTGCCATTTTTCCGCTTCGAGAAGTACTTAACAAGATCGACAAACACGACAGCCCACTTATACAGGATAAAACCAAAACTTTTTATCGCGATATTAGCGACCATTTGGTTCAAGTAACTGAAAATATCGAGATTTACCGCGAAATGATCTCAAGTTTAATGGACATGTACATAACTACCATTAGCAATAAAATGAATGAGGTTATGAAAGTACTTACCATTATTGCCACTATTTTTATACCACTTACTTTTATTGCCGGCATTTACGGAATGAATTTTGATAACATGCCCGAACTGCATTACAAATATTCCTATTTTATTTTATGGGGTATCATGATTTCGCTTTTTATTATTATGCTTATTTACTTTAAAAGAAAAAAATGGCTATAGAATTTCAAACTGAATATTTATGACTTTACAATTACACACCTCCGGCAAAAACGTACATTTAAATTTTTTGGAAAAACTATTCGTTTCACATAAAAAGAAAATCATTAATAGTGATACTTTAAACAAAACCCAGAAAAACAAACAATTAAAAACATTACAAGCTACCCATACAACAAGACAAAACGAAACTAAATTCAATCTCTATTAATCGCTTTTACCGTACCAAAACACTAAATCTATGCGAAGCATTCCCTTTATAATTTTATTATTTGCACATGCCTTTTTACAAGCTCAAAAACCCCAAACACCATCATCATCTAAAATTTACGAATCTATACAAAAGCTTAACTTTTTGGGTTCTGTATTATATGTTGCTGCACATCCCGACGACGAAAACACCCGCTTGATATCCTATTTTTCCAATCAAATACATGCCAGAACAGCATATTTATCGTTAACCCGTGGCGATGGCGGACAGAACCTAATTGGCCCTGAAATACGGGAGCTTTTGGGCGTAATACGCACCCAAGAACTTTTGGCAGCACGCCGTATTGATGGCGGCGAACAACTATTTTCGAGAGCCAATGATTTTGGTTACTCCAAACACCCCAAAGAAACTTTAGATATCTGGAACAAAAACGAAGTTTTAAGCGATATGGTATGGGCCATTAGGCAGTTTAAACCCGATATTATTATTAACCGCTTCGACCATAGAAGCCCCGGAAGTACACACGGACACCATACCGCATCGGCGACACTAAGCTACGAAGCATTCGATATTGCAGCAAATAAAGATAAATTTCCGGAGCAATTAAAACACACCCAGCCATGGCAGCCCAAACGCTTATTTTTTAATACCAGTTGGTGGTTTTACGGTAGCGAAGAAAAGTTTAACGCTGCCGATAAAGACCACATGCAACATGTCGATACTGGGGTGTATTACCCATTAAAAGGATTGTCCAATAACGAAATTGCAGCCATTTCCCGAAGCCAACATTTATGTCAGGGATTCGGCACCTTATTACAACGTGGATCGCAAACCGAATATATCGAATTTTTAAAAGGCGACCCCATTTCCAACAACAATATTTTTGAAGGTATCGATACCTCTTGGAACCGTATAAAAGGAGGAAAAGCCATTGGCAATATTTTATATCATATTGAAAAAAACTTCAACTTTAAAAATCCGCAAGAACATCTTCCCCAATTAATGGAAGCTTACCTAAAGCTTCAAAATATCGATAACAAACATTGGAAATCCCAAAAGTTAAAGGAATTAAAACGTATTATCGAAATGTGTGCAGGTCTATACATAGAGGCTTCGGCACAAACACCTTCAGCAACGCCCAATAGTACTGTAACAATAAATATCGAAGCCCTAAACCGAAACCCAAAAAGCATTATTTTGGAAAGTATCTCACAAAATGATGGCCAAAATATCATAAAAAATATCGAACTGAAAAACAACCGCATCCAAACGTTCGAAACCAATTATCACATTGCTCCCAAAGAGCCTTATACTTCACCTTATTGGTTAAAAGAAAAAGGCACATTGGGCATGTACCAGGTAGAGAATCAATCGCTTATAGGGAAACCCGAAATGCCCCAAAATATAACCGTAACTTTCAATTTAAAAATAAACAATATCCCAATAAGCTTTACAAAACCTGTTGTTTATCGTTATGCCAAACCCGACAAAGGTGAACTGTACCGCCCTTTTGAAGTAATACCCGAAGCTTCGGTTAAAATTTTGGAGAAGGTTATTATTTTTAGCGATAGTAAACCACAACTCATTAATGTTACCGTAAAAGCAGGTCGTGATTATTTGGAAGGAAAACTTGAAATGGATATACCGGACACATGGACTATTACGCCACAAACCCAAACCGTAAACATAAGCAATAAAGGCGACGAACAACGTTTTACTTTTAACATTACGCCTCCACGTATCCAAAGTGAAGACTTTATAAATGCTAAAATTAGCGTAAACAACAAGGTGTACAACAAGGAACTTGTGTCCATAAATTACGAACATATCCCGTACCAAACGGTTTTATTGTCTAGCGAAAGCAAAGCGGTACGTTTAGATATCAATAAGAAAGGTGAAAATATTGCCTATATAAAAGGTGCAGGCGATATGGTACCCGAAAGCTTAATGCAAATAGGTTATAAAGTCAGCATACTTAACATAGAAGACATTACAAAAGAAAACCTTAACCATTTCGATGCCATTGTAGTTGGAATACGTGCCTATAATACTGTCGATGCCTTAAATTTTAAACAACACATTCTTTTCGACTTTATAAAAAACGGCGGCAATATGATTGTTCAATACAATACCGATCGGGGTTTAAAAACCGACCAACTGGCACCTTATCCTTTAACCCTATCGCGCGATCGCGTTACCGAAGAAGATGCTCCGGTACGTTTTATAGCTCCCGAGCATCCAGTTTTAAATTTTCCAAATAAAATAACCCAACAGGATTTTGAAGGTTGGACGCAGGAACGTGGTCTATATTTTCCCAACAAATGGGATAAGGCTTTTACACCCATACTTGCCATGAACGATAAAGATGAATCCCCTAAAACAGGTAGTTTATTGGTAGCAAAATATGGAAAAGGCTATTATATATATACGGGATTGAGCTTTTTTAGGGAATTTCCAGAAGGTGTTCCCGGTGCTTACCGACTGTTTGCCAATATGCTTTCTCTCGGTAAGGAAAACCAAAATAACTAACAATGAACAACGACAACAACAAACCTGTTTGGTTAAAATTATATTCGTGGGTACTAATTGCCAATGCCTTTTATATTTTAATGTTTTATTTAATTATGAAAGTCCTATAATATGCCACATTTAAGTACATTGGATTGGACTATTTTATCCTTAACACTTCTAACTATTGTAGTTTACGGTACTTGGCAAACACGGGGAAGCAAAAACGTAACCGATTATTTAAAAGGTGGTAGCACTTCCAAATGGTGGACCATCGGGCTATCGGTCATGGCCACACAGGCCAGTGCCATTACGTTTTTATCGACACCCGGACAAGCTTTTAACGATGGCATGGGGTTTGTTCAATTTTACTTTGGGCTTCCCATAGCCATGGTTGTTATCTGTATGGTATTTATTCCCATTTATTATAAACTGAAAGTGTTTACGGCTTACGAATTTCTCGAAAACCGTTTCGATTTAAAAACCCGTACCCTCACCGCTATTTTATTTTTAATCCAACGGGGTTTGGCAGCAGGCATTACCATTTTTGCACCGGCCATTATCTTATCGGTGGTGTTGGGTTGGAATTTACTTAGCCTAAATATCATAATCGGTATTTTGGTCATTATTTATACCGTTTCGGGAGGTACAAAAGCAGTTAACGTTACACAAAAACACCAAATGGTAATTATTTTTACAGGAATGATAGTGGCCTTTTTTATCATTATAAGCCAGTTACCGGAAGATATCACCTTTGCCAAAGCCCTAAAAATTGCAAATGCCAACGAGAAAATGAACATTTTGGATTTCTCTTTCAACCTTAATAATCGCTACACCTTTTGGAGCGGTATTATTGGTGGTACGTTTTTAATGCTATCATATTTTGGTACCGACCAAAGCCAAGTACAACGCTATCTTTCGGGAAAATCGGTAAAAGAAATGCAATTGGGACTTATTTTTAACGGCTTGCTAAAAGTGCCCATGCAATTTTTTATCTTACTTATTGGAATTATGGTATTTGTTTTTTATCAGTTTAACCAAACGCCACTGAATTTTAATCCTACGGCAACCGAAATGGTTTTAACTTCGGAATTTGCTAATGAATACAAGACTCTTCAACAGGAACAAAACACCTTATTTAACCAAAAACAAAATCTCATAACTACTTTTTTAACTTCGGAAAGTACCGATGCATCAAAAGCACTTATGCAGAACAACCAAGACAATAACAACCTACGAAACAAAGCCAGGACTTTAATAGAAAAAGCAGAAGTTGCCAAAAATATAAAAATTGAAAGTAACGATAGGGATTATGTGTTTATCCATTTTATCCTGAATAATTTGCCACGTGGATTAATAGGTTTGCTTTTGGCCGTTATTTTAAGCGCAGCCATGTCCAGTACCGCCAGCGAACTTAATGCTTTGGGCTCGACAACCACTATAGATTTATACAAACGTAACACCACCAAAAAGTCGGAAAAACACATGGTAACAGCTTCAAAATGGTTTACGTTTGCATGGGGTATTTTGGCTATTGGCATTGCCTGTATTGCTAACCTTGCCGAAAATTTAATCCAACTTGTAAACATTATTGGCTCTATTTTTTACGGTAATGTTCTGGGTATTTTTTTATTGGCTTTTTTCTTTAAATTCGTAAAGGGAAATGCGGTTTTTGTTGCGGCAATAATTACCCAAATTATGGTTATCGCTTTATATTTTTTAAATGAGTTTGGCTATATAAACCTTCCCTTTTTATGGCTTAATTTTGTAGGTTGTGCCATTGTTATTGCTTTGGCATGCTTTATCCAAAACTTAATTACCAATGAAAACAGATAGCATAAAATGGGGCATTATGGGGCTAGGTAAAATAGCCCATAAATTTGCCAAAGATTTACAGACTGTTCCCAATGCCCAACTTTATGCGGTAGCATCGAGAACCCAAGAAAAGGCAACCGATTTTGCAGAAACATTTGGAGCAATAAAAGCCTATAATACTTACAAAGCCTTGGCAAACGACCCCAATATTGATGCAGTTTATATTGCAACACCCCATGCTTACCATAAAGCAAACACGCTTTTATGTCTTGAAAACCATAAGGCCGTTTTATGTGAAAAACCTTTTGCCATGAACCTTCTGGAAGTAGAAACCATGATAACCAAAGCCCAGGAAAAAAACGTATTGCTTATGGAAGCACTATGGACATATTTTTTGCCCCATTACCAGTATGTTTTAAAACTGTTACAGAACAAGACCTATGGCCGTATTTTAAAACTGGAAGCCGATTTTGGTTTTTATAGGAATTTTGATAATCGCTCACGGGTATTTAACAAAACCCTTGGTGGCGGCAGTCTTTTAGATATTGGTATTTATCCCATTTTTGCGGCACTTTCAACTTTAGGATTGCCCAACACCATTAAAGCCAGTGCCACTTTTTTTGATAATGGTGCCGATTCGTCTTGTAATATGGTTTTTGGCTATAATAATGGGGTTAAGGCTTATTTAAAAAGCTCGTTAAAAGAAGAATTACCTACACAGGCCATTTTTTATTGCGAAAATGCCACTATAAAAATAAATACTCAGTTTCATACACCTACAACTCTAACAATTATTGAAAACGGTAAAGAAAATACTTTAGATTTTGGCTGTAAAACACATGGCTATAATTTTGAGGCCACACACTTTAACCATCTTATAAAATCGGAAAAAACCCAAAGCGACATCATGACTTTCGAGTTTAGCAAAAACCTGATTAAAACCCTTGATGAAGTAGGCAAGAAAATTGGATTGGTGTATTAGGGAGAAAATATAGAAATTAGACACCGATAATCTATCCTCATTTTTTTGTCTTCTTTTTTTTGTTCCACCATACCAAAAATCCGGTTATGGGCAAGCTGGCACAAATCAAACTTACCAAAAAAGCCAAAATTTTTCCGGAAAATCCGAGAATGGATCCTATATGTAAATCGTAGTTCATCATAGAAAGTTTATCTGCAAATTTGGCCTCGGTGTATTTACTTCCTTCCTGCTCTAATGGTTCCAACGTATATCTATCGTAAAAATATTCGTTATGATCGTACCAAGTTCCGCTATCATGATATACGGTAATTTCAATAGGATCGTCTTCATCATGGAGTATTGGGGTCATATACATTCCTTGTACATTTTTATCAATTTCCAAGGTTCTGTACCAAGCTTTATCCAAGGGAGACATTTGGTCTGTCCAAACTATATCTTTGTTATTTAAATCGGAATGTGGATGATGGTGCCCAACTTTCTTTATTTCACCTCCCGAAGCTATAAAATACACCACTTGATCGAACCATTGGAAACTCCAAACTACTCCGGTAATCGCAATAATTAGTGCAAAAATCAAACTGTAAAATCCAAGAACGTTATGCAAATCGTAGTTTATGCGCTTAAACTTTGCTTTCCATTTAATTTTAAAGCTCATGTCCCGCGTAGTTTTGTTCCACTTTTTGGGCCACCACATAATAAGCCCCGTTATTAGAAGCAATAAAAACACTAAAGTACAAACACCAACAATGGGACGCCCAATGTTGTAAGGTAGCCACAAAGCCCTGTGACCATCTATTATAAAACGGAAAAAATCAAACTCGTTACCCCCAAGCGTTTGCTGTTTTTTAATAAATTTACCCGTATAAGGATCCATAAAAACTACGGAAAACGATCGTTTCCCTCCTTCAAAAGCACTATAACCAACCGCTGCGGCACCTGCTTTATCGGCATAGGTCAAACCCGTTGGTTTGGCATTTGGCATATAAACCGAAGCTGTATCCAAAAGTACACTAGGCGGTACGTACGGCTTATTTTGTTCCTTAACAAAACGCCAAGGCTCCAACGCATCTTTAATTTCTTGCTGAAAAGCATAAAAACACCCTGTTATACTAACAATAAAAACAACAATACCTGAAATAAGTCCAAGCCAAAGGTGCAACCAATCGTTAATGCGCCTAAAGCGGCTTTTGTTTTTTCGTTTTATTGTTTTTAACATGGTATTTTTTTTAAACAAACCTGATGGATTTTGGAAGTCCATCAGGTCTTAAATTAAAATTACTATTAGCTTTTTTATGGATATTATAATTTAAAAAATCCTGCTACAAAGTTGGCTTGTACGGTGGCGCCTTTTGTTGCAGTATAAGTGTTGGGGTTTATCTTATAAACGCTTATTTCGCTATCTTGGGGTATGCATAGATAAATATAACCGTCATCATGTAAAGCCAAATCTACCAATTTTCTACCTCCAAGCGTATGCTCCGGAATATCATCTATAACATTTACGGTTTGGGTATTTAAATTAATAATTGCCGCTTTTAAGGGGCTGTCGGACCAACGCTCTTGTCCGGAACGTTCGGCTACAGTTATTTCGGCAAAAGCCAAGCCATTATCCAAATATTTTAAGTGGGCTGTATTAAAGCCTTCGGTTGCTTCTTCTATATCAAAAAAATAATCTGTATCAAATTCCGTTTCACCAGCATTAATTTTTAAAATTCCCGATGGTTTTGTTGATTGGCTAAAACCGTTGGCCGGATTTGAATGGGAAATGGCATAAATATTACCATTTTCATCTAATGTAAGTCCGGATTTTATGTTAAAGCCACCAATGGGGCCAACTTTATCGGTTGTAATTACTTTTACAAATTCAAATTCAGGATAAGTATAAACAGCTATTTGTGCCTCATCGGTATAATTTGTACTCCAGTCGTCCGCACTTAAATAGTAACTTAAAAATAAATAGTTTCCGGAAACAGCCATTCCGGAGTAGGCAGGATTATCTCCTGTTTCCGTTAAATTACTTACTGGTGAATTTACGGTATTAGTCACGGTTACCGAGCTTTTATTATACGTTCTAAAGGTAACTTGGTCTGATAAAGCCGACATACTTACAGATACCAAGGTATTGGCATCGGCCTTTACCATATCGGATAAACCGGCATTTAAAGACACATTTCCTTTTTGCGCCAATTCTCCTGTATCGTTTTTATAAATGCCAACAACTTCGGTTAAACCTAAACCTCCCATACTGTAAATAACATCATCAATCTGGGTAAAATCGTAATATCCCGGCTGTTCAATTCCTGTTCCGGTTGCCGATAAGGTTCCGGACATTACATCGCTAAACGGTACTGTATAATATGTAAAATTACTATCGGTACCTTGTATGGCCAACGACAAGACATACGAATCTCCTATTGTTTTAGTGGTATCGTTATTATCGTCATCGCTACAAGATGTAAAAGAAAATATAGCGGTTAAACCTACTATGGCAATTGCCATTTTTTTAAATAGTTTCATGTTTAATATTTTTTATTATTTTAAGGATTAATTAAAGGCGTATCTGAATTTTACATAAAAAGCCCGCCCCGGCTTTTGTAATTTGTATTGGTCAAACAACATTTTATCGGTTAAATTCCGGCACTCTAAGGTTATGTTATATATTCCGTTTTTTAAGCTGTACGTAAATGCTATATCGTGGGCAAACTGTTCAGGTATTATTTTTTTAGTGTCTTTTGATCCGTACTCTGCCCAACTTAAAAAATACTCGTGTGTATAATTACCAAAATAACTTAAAGTTAAATTGGTATCGCTAAGCACTACATTTTTAAAACTTAAAGCTAAGTTAGCGTTACCAAAAAAGTATGGCGTATTAGGGATACGAAATCCCTTTTGGTAGTTAACCTGTTGTCCGGCATAATCGCTGTAAACGTAATTGGCTTGGTCAGTTATATCCTGAAATGTTAGGTTGGCTCCCAAACGTAAAAAATTGCCCAGACTGTATTTTATGTTACCCGCATAGCCTATGGTTCTGACTTCCGATAGGTTTTCATAATTGGTCATAGGGCTTGCAATGGTTACTTTTTGGTAGATTAAATCCTTGGCATTACGGTAAATAAAACTACCCTCTATTTGTAAATCTTGGTCTTTACCCGTTTCAAAATTCACCCTTGCATTAACATTAAAGTTATCGCTTTGTTCCGGTCCCAGTTCTGGATTTGCAGTTACGAACAAATTATCACCAAAAATCTCGGTAGCAGTTGGCATACGGTAAGTATGCTCGTACGATGCTTTTAATTGTAAATTTTCCAAAATAAAATATGATGTGGCCACACCATAACCAAAAGCATCTGTATTGTTTTTAAATGCGTCTATCCGCGAATCACTTGTACCAAAATCGTACTGCTTGCTTGTTCTCACATTTAAAAAATAGGATTTTCCAAAAAATGTGGTATTCCATTTATTGTTAGGGTTATAGCTATAAGATACGCCCAATACATTTTTGTTCAGAGATTTTGGAAATTGATTTTGGATTTTATCTGGATCGAAAACATCAAAGGTCTTTCGTTTAAAATATTGGTAGGCATGATTAAATGCAAAGGTGTGTTTGCTATTTAACTCGTAACCCAGATTGAATTGTGTTGTAAACTCACTATCGGTCAAGGTTTCGTCGTTTCTTTCACCTTGTTCGCCTTCATTGGTTCCTGTTTCCATGGCTTCACCTAGCCAATTGTAACGAATGCCTGTTAAAGCATCTAAATTATTAGTTTTAATATTGTTATATGCCGCACGAAAATGAGCATCTAAGCCTTCGGTAAACAAATCGTTCTTTTTATATTTTAATGTTGAAATAGCTGTTTCTCCCTCTCGTAAAATACCCCCATAAACAGTTGACATGGTTGAACCAGTCTGTATTTGGTTATCGTCTTTCGAAACCGTAATACCGAGCAATAATTGGTCGGCATAACTTTTATTAACAAAACCCGTTTCGATATTTACGGCACCCGAAGTATATTTATCATGAAAACGTTTTACCCATTGAGAATTTAAGATATTACCATAGACATCTTTAATATCGGCAAATACCTTATAATTATTATCGGAATGGTTAAAGTTTATATTGCCCCTTACGGTAAATCCCGTATTTATATTAGTATAGGAACCGTTTACAGAAGCTCGGTGCGTATTGAACGAACCGTAGGTGTAAGAGGCATCAAAATAATTTTTATTCTGTTTGGTAATAATGTTTATGGCTCCTCCCAGGGCATCTGTTCCTAAAGCAACCGGAACAACACCATTATAAACCTCAATCCTATCAATAGAATTTACCGCTATGGTGTTTAAACTTAACGACGATCCGAAATTATCCATGGGAATACCATCCTTAAAAAACTTGATTTGATTTCCCGAAAAACCATATAACGAAAAAATAGCATTGGAACCCAAGCCTCCTTCCTTTCTGATACGTACACCTTCAACTGTATTTAAAACTCCTTGTATATCGGCCGACATATTGCTGAGTGATTTTGTGGAAATGGCGTTTACCGCAAAGGGTTGCTGCCTTACTTTTTCGGTTTGGGACACTCCTTTTACCGTAACTTGATTGATTTCGGTAATACTTTCATCCAAACTAACGTTCTGGATTAATTGCTGCCCTTCGTCCAATCGTATTTGAATTGTTTTTGAAATAAACCCAACATAACTGAACAGGAGATTGTAGTACCCCGAAGGAATATTGTTTATGGTATAATTTCCTTTTTCGTTGGTTGCAACACCCTTATTGGTATTTTCCAACAAAACAGTTACACCATACAAAACTTCTCCTTTAGTCGATGTTACTTTTCCGGAAATGGAAGATATACTATTTTGTGTATAAGCACTATATATTACCGTACAAAACAGTAAATAGAATAATTTGTTTTTCATTTTTACTTTTAAATTATTTGGATTTAATCCAAATAAAAGGCAAATATATAAAAACAATCGATTACAACTATAAGAAGAATACTTTTTATATTATTCGTAAAAAAAATAGGGAAAAAATAAATATAAGAAGCTATTATTAACTTAAATTGGGAAGTATAATGAAAAAACAAACTTTTTAACTTCTATCTAACCAAACTAAAATGTCCTTTATAAGTCTTTATTTTACCTTGTTGACTTATAAGTTCGGCTACATACCAATAATCGGAATTGGGCATTTTAAAACCGTTAAATGTACCATCCCAATACCCATCGATTGCTCTTATCTGTTTTATTAACTTTCCATACCTATCGTAAATCCATATTTTGGAATGGTTTGCGTACAAGTTTTCTAATCCTTCGGGTTTCCAAAAATCATGGAAACCATCATTATTAGGAGTAAAAAATTTTGGAAACCCTAAAATAGAAAACTCAAAATAACTAACACCACAGCCGTTTTTATCTCTAACATATAGTATATGCTTGCCCACACTTAATCCCTCAAAATAAGCTTCATCTCGATAAACGGCAGTCTCATTATCTAAAGCAAATTCGTAATCGCCAATACCCAATGCATCTATACTTATAATAGCTACACTATTATTTTCGGAGTTTTCCACAACCTTAATATTGGTATCGGTTATAACCGCATAATCGGACTCGACAACCTCTATTGACAACATTTTTTCGCATCTTGCATTAGAAGCCGTAACCGTAAAATGACCACCTACGGTTACTTCTATAAATGATTCAGTACTTATTTCAGCTCCACTTTTGTCCTTCCATATATAGGAATAATTTTCCTTTGCATTAATAACCGATAATGTAATAGCCGCACCCGTACATAGTAGTATAGAATTTTGGTGTATTCCAAATTCGGGTAGCTCAGAAACCTCAATCGTCACCGGAGTTCTGGATGATGTGATGCACCCATTTAATTCGGCTTCAGCATAATATGTTGTATCGGCATTTATATTTTCGGGGCGATATGTATTTCCCGTGTACAGCAAAACACCCCCAACCGCTGTATCGTACTAGTGTACTGTACCGGCCGAAGGCGTAGCCTGTAATGTTCCGGTACCACTGCCACAAATAGCATCTCCACTAACCGAAATTATAGTTGGTGTAGTTGTAACCTCTGCAGTAACAGCAACCCGTTGCCCACTTATGCAACCGTTTATCGAGGCCAAAACATAATATATTGTAGGTGCTGTTACATTTACGGTATAGATATTTCCCGTATGAATAGGTACACCCCCTGTTGGCGTACTAAACCATAATACATCGCCGCTATTTGAAGCATTGGCTTCCAGAGTAAGCATACCACCATCGCATACCGAAGCCGAAACCGTATTTTCTATAGCTGTGGTAAAAATACGTGTACTTGCTGAAATATTTAAAACAGGATCTCCAGGCATACCGCCATATTCCACAATATAACCTTTAGGTTGGTAATCCCCAATTGTAGCACCGGTATTGCTCAAATCGTTCCACGAACCGGGAATACCGACATTTGGTGCCGTTATATGAGCATAATCTTCATCTCCGGATTGGTTAGGTTCTCTTGTATTCCAATAAGCAAAATTAGGTGAGCTTCCATTTGCGTTACCATTCCAAAAGACTGTACCCGCTTCGGGGCCGGTTACCCATTTCCATATACCTTCTGTTTGGGCATCGCTGCCACCAATCCATCCCGCACCAGAAGCTTGCTCACCCACTAATTGGGCTTCATCAGGTGCTGCAACAGTTGCCAAATACCCTTGCAGACCATAATATGTCCTGGATTCGGCCGCTGCTTTTGCTGCTGTCCATGTAATACCAATACTTGAAACAAACTCGTAATAATGTTCTGTTGAAGGTAAATAATTGGCATCTCCAACGGTTATCGAAAAACTTTTAGCACTTGGTATATCACTCGAACTTTCAAAAACTACATCTTTTACAGCTGCAATAAAATCGATATAGCTTACCTTGCTTCCAGAAGCACCGTTTAATATTAATTTTCCTTCAGAAACATTCCAAGACGTTACAATAGACGGATGGCTCCCCAATAATTCGAGCCTATCTTCACCATTTACATAACCTTGCGATATTTGGATATAAAATGCTTCGGCATCGGTATCGTCGCTATCGGTTACATTAAAATCGGTCACAATTCTTATTTGACTTTTAGGACAATAGGCCTGATTACCTGTAGCTGTTAATATTGGAGCTTGGTTGAAAGACCAACCATTTGGTACCAAAAACAAAATACAAATTATATGGCACAATAAACCTTTCAACTGTTGGTATAATTATTTTCCAAAATTTTATTAATATAACAAACATCAATCTACCAAACCTCATAGGTCTAAAAAACTATGAGGTCTAGTACTATATCATGCTTTAAAAACCGATTTGCAGTCGGAAATATACTAAATATACAGGTATTTACAAACTACCCAATAGCCTGTACCACTGCTTTTGGTGCTTCTTTTCGGGTACCATCGAAACCATCGACACCGCTTACGGTGGTGTATTTCAGTACATATTTTTTTCCGGGATTGATAATTCTATAAGCTGCTTGGCACATTAAGGTAGCTTCGTGGAAACCACAGAGAATCAATTTTAACTTTTCGGGATAGGTATTAACATCGCCAATGGCAAAAATACCCGGTATATTGGTTTGGTAATTAAGTGAGTTATCTACCTTTATGGCATTTTTTTCTATTTCGAGCCCCCAGTTGCCAATAGGCCCCAATTTTGGCGACAAACCAAATAAGGGAATAAAGTGGTCGGTTTCGATATTGAAGGACTCCCCTTCACGCTCTATGGTTACAGCTTCGATTTTACCGTTACCGTGCAATGCTTTTACTTCGGCTGGTGTGATTAAATTGATCTTGCCCAAGTTTTTTAGTTCACCTACTTTTTCAACCGAATCTAAAGCTCCTCGAAACTCGTTTCTTCGGTGTACCAAAGTTACTTCGGCGGCTACATCGGCCAAAAAGATACTCCAATCCAATGCCGAATCGCCTCCACCGGAAATAACAACACGCTTGTCCCGATACATTTCAGGGTCTTTTATAAAGTATTCCACACCGTGGTCTTCGTAGCTTTCAATACCTTCTATGGCCGGTTTTCGAGGTTCGAACGATCCTAAACCACCCGCAATAGCCACTACCGGCGCATGGTGTTTTGTACCTTTATTTGTGGTTACGATAAATGAACCGTCGTCTTGTTTTTCGATGGTTTCGGCACGTTCGCCCAAAGTGAATCCAGGTTCGAACTGTTTGCCTTGCTCCAATAGGTTTTTGGTTAAATCGCCTGCCAATATTTCCGGAAAACCAGGAATATCGTAAATGGGCTTTTTGGGATAAATTTCCGAACATTGTCCGCCCGGTTGTGGCAAAGCATCAATTAAATGGCATTTTAGCTTTAACAAACCTGCTTCGAAAACCGTGAATAGACCCGTTGGTCCTGCTCCTATTATTAAAATATCCGTTTTAATCATTGTGATTTTATTTACTCTGTTTTTCAATTAATCCTTTGGTAAATTCGTTTAGCGTTTCCACTTTTTGTTCGAAATCACCTTTTATTGTTGTTCTGAATATATTCAGATTTTTAACTAAATTATCTATATTTTCGGGAATCACATCCTCGAAAAACTGCCGTAAACGCTTGGCCATTGTTGGTGATTTCCCATTGGTTGAAATCGCTATTTTTACATGACCTTTGGTAACGATACCGCCCATATAAAAATCGCAATATGGTGGGTTATCGGCTACGTTTACTAAAACATTCTGCTCCCGACAATCGTGGTACACCTGTAAATTTACGGTTTCGTTGTTTGTCGTTGCTATAACAATGTGCTTTCCTTTTAAGTATTCTTTTTTATAAATATCTTCAATAACCGTTATCTTATTTGGAATGGTTAAAGATAAGACTTCTTTTTTTAATTCCGGTGCTACCAATGTTACACAAGCATCGGGACTTGACTTTAATAAAAAAGTTAATTTCTCGAATGCTACATTTCCTCCTCCAACTATAAGTACGTTAAGGTTTTTCATCTTTAAAAAAATGGGATATAGATTATTTCTATCCTCACTTATTCTTAGAGAAGAAACTTGCTCGTTTTGTTTTTCAATATTTTTATCACCTAACACCCCCATCGCATCAAGCCTCTATTACTTCATTATATATAGAATTTAAAACAATTCTTTCCTTTACCACTTCGCCAATAACAATAATGGCAGGCGATGATAATTGTTTTTCTTCAACAATGGTCTGAATGGTCTTTACAGTCCCTATGGCTATTTTTTCGGTATCCCAAGTACCGTTTTGTATAACGGCCACCGGTGTTTCATGTTTATTTTCTTTTAAAAACACCTCAATTATTTCGGGCAGTTTATGAACTCCCATTAATATAACTACTGTTGCGGTCGATTGTGCTGCCAAACGTACATCTTTTGATAGTTTGTGCTGCTTGGTAGTACCGGTAACCACCCAAAAACTTTCCGATATGCCACGTTTGGTCAACGAAATACCTTGATGGCTCGGTACGGCAATGGCAGACGATACTCCCGAAACAACCTCGGTTTGCAAACCGAATTTTTGTGCATATTCCAATTCTTCGGCACCACGCCCAAAAATAAAGGGATCGCCGCCTTTTAAACGTACCACATGGCCTTTACTTTGAGCCTTTTCGACAATAAGTGCATTAATTTCATGCTGTTGTAATGCATAACTCCCCTTGCGTTTGCCTACAAAAATCAATTCGGCATCCTTAGGCGCATAATCCAACAAACCTTTATTAACCAAAGCGTCGTACAATACCACTTGTGCCGATGCTATAGCCTTAACCGCCTTAACGGTAATTAAATCGATATCGCCCGGACCGGCACCAACCAAGGTTATTTTTGGATAAATAGCCATTATATATTAAACTGCTTTAGCATCAACCGTTATTTCTTTTTCTCTATAAGTCCGTACTTGGGTTAAAAACGCTTCGGCTTCGGCCAAGTATTGTTTGGCGAATGTTTCGGAAGGCACTACCTTATTTATTTGGTAGATAAATTCCGAGAAAGAGGTTGACAACTGTATTTTACCGGTTTCGACAAACAGCTCATCAAATTGCTTTATAATCCCTGCTTGTGTGTTGGTACTTTTCACCTCGGTTAGCAATAGGGCTTTCGCCGAATTGACCAAAGAACTGTAAGCATGGTAAATAGCACTGGAATACACTTTATTGTTTAATGATTCCTGTGCTAATTCTATTTTTTCTTCGCTATCCAAAAACAAGGTTGCCACCAAATCTATTACTACTCCCGCACACTCGCCAATACCGATTTCCTTTTGGTATTTTTCGGTAGTTCCCCAATCAATAAAATCCTCTGAAGTTAAATTGCTGGTATCCTGTAAATCATTAAGCAAATCGTAAAAATAGCGATCGCCCGTTTCTTTATAATAGCTTAAAAAGTTCTTACCATTGGCATTAGCCTCGTAATCGTTTAAAATTCGGCGTAAGGCTTCGGGGCCTCTACGGCTTGGTACTTTTACCACTTTATCTGCAAAAACACCGTTGCCATCTCCCAGATTGCCACCACCCAACAACACTTGAAGCGCAGGTGCTACCAATTTGTCGGGTGTGCGTATGGACATACCTTGAAACCCAATATTTGCCATATTATGTTGTCCACAAGCATTCATACAGCCACTTATTTTTATAGCTATATCATCGTTTTTTAAATACTGTGGATATTCGGCTTTTAAAATACGCTCCAATTCTTCGGCGATACCTGTACTACTGGCAATACCCAAATTACAAGTATCGGTACCCGGGCAAGCCGTTACATCGACAGCTTTATTATAGCCGGCTTCGGCAAAACCCAATTTATCCAATTCTGTATAGAAAAAAGGTAATAAATCTTCTTTTACAAATGGAATAAGAATATTTTGGCGTAGGGTTAAGCGCATTTCGCCAGCGGCATATTTTTCGACCAAATCGGCTAATAAACGTGCTTTATCGGTATAAAAATCGCCCAACAGAACTTTAATTCCCACAGCAACATAACCATCTTGTTTTTGTGGTACCAAATTTGTAGATTTCCATATTTGAAAGGTCTTTTTATCTTTGATCTCCACTTGTGGTGCTTCAACCGAAACAGGCTTGGAAAGCCTATACGCATCAGCATCAATAGGAACCGATTTTAATGTAATGGCATTTTGTTCGGTATCGACCAGTTTTTTAAACGCCTCTAAGCCTATATCCTTCAACAAAAATTTCATACGGGCCTTTGCACGGCTTTTTCGTTCGCCATAACGGTCGAAAACACGTACTACACCTTCCATTAAAGGAATAATTTTATCGGTAGGCAAAAAATCGTAAAGTAAATCGGCATGACGGGGCTGCGAACCCAATCCGCCGCCAAGCAATACTTTAAAGCCCCGAACACCTTCTTTTATTTTGGCTATAAAACCAAGATCGTGCATGTAGGAAAGCCCTGTATCTTCATCGGAAGCCGAAAAGGAAACCTTGAACTTACGTCCCATTTCCTGACAAATGGGGTTTCGTAAAAAGAAACGGAATAAGGCATCGGCATAAGGCGACACATCGAAAGGCTCGTTAACATCTATACCCGCCGTTTCACTTGCCGTTACGTTACGTACTGTATTTCCACAAGCCTCACGAATGGTAAGTTCGTCCTTATCGAGCTCTGCCCATAATTGGGGCGTACGCTTAATATCGACATAATGGATTTGGATATCCTGCCGTGTGGTAATGTGCAAACGTCCCCGTGAATACTCGTCGGAAACCTCACAAATTCGATGCAGTTGCTTGCTTTTCAGTTTTCCGTAAGGCAGTTTAATACGTACCATTTGCACGCCTTCCTGACGTTGTCCGTAAATACCCCGTGCCAAACGGAGACTCCTAAATTTCTCCTCATTTATCTTCCCTGTATTGAACAGTTCGATTTTATTGGCCAATTCGATAATATCCTTTTCTACTATAGGATTTTCAATTTCTGATCTAAAGCTTTGCATAATATGCCCCTTCCCCCTTGTTTTTAACTGTAATGGTACAGATTTAAGCGGACGTTTTATGGGTGATTTTTAGTGTTTGTTTTATATATTTTAGAGCTTATTGAATGAACCCCACTCCCGAAGTATTATTACTTTGAGAATCTATCAAAATAAAAGAACCGTTTGTTCTGTGGTTTTTAAATTGATCGAAAAAAATAGGTTTGTTCAGCTTGAATGTTACCGAAGCAATATCGTTCATACCCAATCCGGAAACATTATTTTCCGTACCGGAATAGTCCGGATGGATTTTGTAGTTTATCCTATCCACCTTTGCCAAAACTTTATTTACACCGTGTTGCAACACGTATTTTGATCCGGGTGTAAGTTGTTCGTCGTCCATCCAACATACATTTGCGGTAAATTGTTTGTCGATGGTCGGTAAATCGCCTTCCTTAACAATCATATCGCCACGACTTACGTTAATATCATTTTCCAAAGTAATGGTTACCGACGAACGACGTGATGCTGTTTCATACTTTTCATTATAAAAATAAATATCCTTGATTTTTGAACGTGTTTTGGATGGCAACACAATAATATCGTCGCCAACACTTAACTCGCCACCATATACTTTACCGGCATAACCACGGAAATCGTGGAAATCTTCGGTTTTTGGACGGATAACATGTTGTACCGGAAAACGTGGTGTACCTGTATTAAAAATATCGGACTTGTCCAATTTCTCCAAATGCTCCAAAAGTGCCTCGCCTTTATACCAAGGCATATTGTTGGATAGGTGTACCACATTATCACCTTTTAAGGCACTTACCGGAATAAAGGTTATTTTTTGGTCCTGATAATCACGTTTGCTCATCAATTCTTCAAAATCGGCCTTGATTTTGTTGTAAACTTCTTCGGAATAATCTACCAAATCCATTTTGTTTATGGCTACAACCACATCTTTAATCCGTAGTAAATTATTGATAAAAAAGTGGCGGTTGGTTTGCTCAATCACTCCTTTACGGGCATCAATCAAAATAATGGATGCTTGTGATGTTGATGCACCGGTAACCATATTTCTGGTATATTCTACATGGCCCGGAGTGTCGGCTATAATGTAACTTTTCTTTCCTGTTGAAAAATATATATGTGCGACATCTATAGTAATGCCCTGCTCTCTTTCGGCCACCAATCCGTCTGTAGCCAATGAAAAATCCAAATAATCGTAACCACGTTGTTTACTGGTTTTTTCGATAGCTTCCAATTTATCGGTGGTTAACGATTTGGTATCGTAAAGAATACGCCCAATCAAGGTGCTTTTTCCGTCATCTACACTTCCTGCTGTTGCTATTTTTAATACTTCCATATAATGTCCTAACCTAAAGCCCTCCTTTACTAAAGGGATTTTTTCTTTTATGAGGTATGTTTTTAGTTAATATTTTATGTTGGGATTCTTCACTACGTTCAGAATGACAAAATCTCAAAACTTTTATTTCTCTTTTCAGTTTTTATTAATGAACCTAAATTAAGGGCTTAAAAATACCCTTGTTGTTTACGTTTTTCCATAGCAGCTTCCGAGCGCTTATCGTCTATTCGGGCGCCTCGTTCTGAAATGGTCGATTCTCGAATTTCCTCAACTACTTTGGTAATTGTTGTAGCTTCCGACAGTACCGCTGCTGTACAGCTCATATCGCCAACAGTACGAAAACGCACCATTTCTTCTATCACTTCTTCGTTATCATCGCGATACACAATATTATCGTCAACACTCCAAATTAAGCCGTCACGTAAAAATACTTTTCGTTTGTGTGCAAAGTAAATGGATGGGATTTCAATATTTTCTTTTTCAATGTACGACCATACATCCAACTCCGTCCAATTTGAAATGGGGAACACCCGTACGTTTTGGCCATGCTCGATTTCGCCATTCAACATATCGAACAATTCGGGACGTTGGTTTTTTTCGTCCCATTGTCCAAAATCGTCCCGTACCGAAAAGATACGCTCTTTGGCCCGGGCTTTTTCCTCGTCACGACGTGCACCACCAATACAGGCATCGAACTTAAATTCTTCAATGGCATCTAAAAGTGTGGTGGTTTGCAATTGGTTTCTACTGGCGTAACGACCAGATTCTTCTTTTACTTTTCCTTGGTCGATGGAATCTTGAACGTTTCGAACAATAAGTTCTAAGCCCAGTTCCTCTACCAATCGGTCTCTAAACTCAATGGTTTCGGGGAAGTTGTGCCCCGTGTCGATGTGCATTAACGGAAACGGCACTTTTGCCGGATAAAATGCTTTTACGGCCAAGCGTACCAATGTAATGGAATCCTTCCCGCCGGAAAATAACAGCACCGGTTTTTCAAACTGTGCCGCTACCTCACGCATAATGTAAATCGCTTCGTTTTCTAATGAGTTTATGTTTGATGTATTTGTTTTCATAAAAAAGCCCATCCTAACCTCCATTTGGGGAGGGATTCTTACTTGGGCAAAGCAAGAATGCTTTTATTCATTTTTAATTTTTTATCAATTGTCTTTTTGTGTGCCCATTAACAAATTAGGCATGTAAACCACATTCTCGGTTTGCCAGTGCTTTTGTTGGGTCGAAATACTTAAATTCGTTGGGCAGATTATTTTCTTCTAAATAGCCATCCAATTTTTCATCGTCCCAATAATAAAATGGGCTCACTTTTAAAACACCATCTTTACTCAAACTAAAAATACCGATGCTATCACGGAATGCTGTTTGTCCCTGCCGCAAATTAGTAAACCATACTTTTGGTTTGTGTTCTGCCATGGCTCTTTTAAATGGCTCTAACTTAACCTGTTCGGTAAACAGTACGTGCTTAGGGTCGTCCACAGTAGGGATACCTAAAACCACATCACGATGTGCGGTAGTTTGTTTTGGAACGTATAAATGTACATTTAAGCGCAATTGCCCGATAACCTGCTCGGCATGTTTGTAGGTTTGCGGTGTATTATAACCGGTATCGCACCAAACTACCGGTATTTCTGGCTTTACCAAATTTACAGCATGTAAAATAGCCGCCTCGTAGGGCCTGAAATTGGTAGTAACAACAGCTTCTTCGCTAAGCGTTAATGCCTGAGCAATTATGGCGTTTGGCTTTGCTGTTTTAAATTGCTCGTTAAGTTGGTTTAATTTTTCTTCTGAAATCATAGTTTTTATTTTCCCCATTTAATTGAGTTCCAAACACGCTCATGCAAGAAATAAAGCAGCATTTTTGAAACCAATTCTACCGAACCTATTGAAAATGCCAAGGTTAGCTCTCCTGTTATAATCCAAGAAATTAAAATAGTATCGAGCGTACCAATAGTTCGCCAGCTTAGTGATTTCACTATACTGCGCAATGGTTTTTCGCTTGCAACATCTTCTTTATACGTTGATTTCTGTTTGCTTTTCAGTAACATCTGTCCAATCATTTTACTTAATTTTACATTAATCCTATCAATTTAGTAGGGATTACAAAAGTAATACATAAAATAACATAACAAACCTTTTTTACCATTTTTACGGATTACCAATGATTTTAAAGGATGAAATGAAAAAAAATGAATTTATTAAGATGATTGTTACGAAATACTTAATCGAATTTCACCACCGATAGGTCTTCCAAGGTGGTATTCCGAAACACTTCTAAGGTACTATCGCGTACTTGAGCCATTAGTTTGTTTACGCTGCATAGGGTTTCGTCGGGGCAATCGTCGCATTTTTCGTAAAAATTTAGGCTTACACAAGGAATCATGGCAATAGGGCCTTCGAGGACACGCATAACATCGGTCATTAAAATTTCGGATGTTGGTTTGCGCAAATAATAACCGCCGTGTTTTCCTTTTTTTGAACCAAGGATACCGGATTTTCGTAGGGTAAGCAGAATACTTTCCAAAAATTTCTGTGGAATGTTTTCACCTTTGGCAATTTCGCCCACCTGTACGGGTTCATCGCCTTCACACCTTGCAATAAAGGTAAGGGCTTTTAATCCGTATTTTGTTTTTTTGGATAGCATGGTACTAAGATACTCAATTTAATGCTTGCTCCAAATCGGCAATAATATCTCCAACATGCTCCAAGCCTATTGAAATACGAACCAAGCCATCGGTTATACCTGTTTGCAATCTATCTTCTTCCAATAATTTGCTGTGTGTTGTGCTTGCCGGATGTGTAACAATGGTTCGTGTATCGCCCAGATTTGCCGACAGCGAACACATTTTAATGGCATCTAAAAATTTTCGTCCTGCTTCTACGCCACCCCTAACTTCAAAAGCAACAATATTTCCACCTGATTTCATCTGTTTTTTGGAAATTTCATACTGCGGATGCGATTTTAAAAATGGATACTTTACCCAACTTACATTAGGATGATTTTCAAGAAATTCGGCTACTTTCAATGCACTTTCGCAGTGCTTATCTACCCGAACGGCAAGTGTTTCCAAACTTTTGGATAACACCCAAGCATTAAATGGCGACATGGCCGGCCCTGTATTGCGTGAAAATAAGTAAATCTCTTCAATTAAATCGGCATTACCAACGGTTACCCCGCCAAGAACACGCCCTTGGCCATCCATTAATTTCGTGGCACTATGTATTACCAAATGTGCACCAAGTTTTATGGGCTGCTGCAAATAAGGTGTTGCAAAACAATTATCTATCACCAAAATTAAGTTGTGCTTTTTGGCTATTTGTCCCAAAAGCTCCAAATCTAAGACATCGACTGCCGGATTGGTGGGCGATTCGGCATAAAGGATTTTGGTTTTAGGCGTAATCAAACTTTCTATTTTATCGACTTCATTAACCTTAAAATAACTGGTAGTTATATTCCATTTGGGTAAATACTTGGTAAATAAGGTATGTGTAGAACCAAATATGGAACGACAGGACACCACATGGTCGCCACTATTTAATAAAGTGGCAAAGGTTGAAAACACGGCTGCCATACCTGTTGCAAAGGCATAGCCGGCTTCGGCACCTTCCATTTTACAAACCTTTTCGACAAACTCCGATGTATTGGGGTTTGTAAAACGGCTGTAAATATTACGTTCTTTTTTGCCCGAAAACGACGCCCGCATATCTTCGGCATCTTCAAATACAAAACTTGAGGTTAGATATAGTGGAACGCTATGCTCTAAAAATTCGGTACGTTCTAATTGTGTGCGTATGGCTTCGGTTTCAAAATGTTTCATAGGTTTTGTTTGAAGGTTGAATGGTCTTGATTTTCGGCTCTTAATTCTTTTTTATTTACTACAAGATGCTTCGACAAGCTCAGCATAGCATGATTTTTTTCACTTTTAGTTTTTTATTAAAAAAGGAGATGTTTCCTCCGTCAGCATGACACTCAGAAGTTTTTTTGTCATTCTGAGGGAAGCGAAGAATCTCATAAAAAAAGATTTTTATTTAATCGCAATTTAAGATACTTCGACAAGCTCAGTATGACATAAATTTCACTTTTAACTATTCATTTTTTATTTCTTATTGTAATTTAAAAAAAGAGATGCTTCGACAAGCTCAGCATGACAAAATTTTTTATTATTCACTTTTAACTTTTCACTTTATAATTATTTAATTTACATGTTTCGACAATCGTAAAATATCGCCAAACACGCCCCTTGCGGTTACTTCGGCTCCGGCTCCGGCGCCTTGTATAACAATGGGCTGCTCGCCGTACGATTCGGTAAAAATTTCGAAAATGGCATCCGACCCTTTCACGTGCCCCAAAGTACTGTCTTCCGGAATGGAAACCAATTTTACTTCAAGATTCCCTTTGTCCTTCGATAAATCGCCCGACAAATCGCCCACATAACGCAATACATGTCCTTCTTTTTGGTTGTCTTTTATCTGCTGAAATTCCTCATCCAATACATTTAACTGCCCTAAAAATTCCGGAACCGAAATACTTCTGTATGCTTCGGGAATGAGGTTTTGAACGAAAACATCGTCAAATTCATTCTGCAAATCCAGTTCGCGAGCCAAAATTAATAATTTTCTTGCCACATCGTTACCGGAAAAATCTTCGCGCGGGTCGGGTTCGGTAAAGCCTTTATCGATAGTTTCCCGAACAATGGTACTGAACGGTTTGTCCTGTACCGAAAAATTATTGAACAAATAACTTAACGTTCCGGAAAATACGCCCCGAATACGGGTAATATTTTCGCCCGATTCGTGCAATAATTTAATGGTATCTATTAATGGTAATCCTGCTCCAACAGTAGTTTCATATAGATATTCTTTATTGTTCTTTTTTAATTCTGAACGTAAATCGGTGTAGAATTTATATGAAATGGTATTGGCAATTTTGTTGGACGACACCAAATCGAAACCAGCTTCGACCAAAGACACATAATTATTGTGAAATGCCGGATTTGCCGTATTATCGACCGCAATAAGGTTTTCCAAATGATGGTTTTTTGCAAAATCGATAATATGTTGAACAGAACTTTCAATATGCGATGTTTTTATAGTTTCACGCCAATGGACATCAGCGCCTTTTCTGTTTAAAAGCATTTTTTTGGAGTTGGCAATTGCAAAAACATTTAGGTTGATTCCTCTACGCTTTTCGATATCGCCTTTCGATTTTAAAATTTGATTAATGAGTGCTCCACCAACGCCACCATGCCCAAAAATGGCAATATTCACTTTTTTGGAAATGCCGAAAATTTCGCCATGGATAACATTCATGGCCTTATGGAGCTGGTTTTTTTTAACCACCAAACTCACATTTTTTCCTGTTACCGTATTATTGAACAATATGGGTGTAATCTGATTTTTTATTAAGGCATTGAATGGTTTGTGGAACGAGCTCAGTTCAATCCCAATAATGGAAATTACCGAAACATCATCGACCACACCAATTTTATTAACATCCTGCGAATAGAAATCTTTTTCAAACTCACGCTCTAAAGCAATAACGGCATCGGTAGCTTTATCGGCATCGATAATAAGGCCAATTCCCCGTTCCGAAGAGCCTTGAGATATAATGCTTACGCTAATATCCTTATTTGCCAAAGCCCTGAAAATACGAGCATCGACACCACTTTTACCCAACAGGCCACGACCTTCCAAGTTAATTAAGGCCACGTTATCCAATACAGTTAACGAAGTTACCTCTTTACTGTTGGGCCGTGCAGTAATTAGCGTGCCTTCATCGTTGGTATTAAACGTGTTTAGGATACGCAAATTGATGTTTTTTTCAACAAGCGGAATAATGGTTTTGGCATGTAAGATGGTCGTACCGAAATTTGCCAATTCGTTGGCTTCGCTAAATGATAGTTCGCGTATTTTTTTGGCATCTTCCACCAACTCCGGATTGGCCGTATAAATACCGTTAACGTGCGTGTAGTTTTGCAGCTCTTCGGCATCTAAAAAATTAGCCAAAAGTGCTGCTGTATAATTGCTACCATTACGCCCCAAAGTGGTGGTTTCGTTTTGCAAATTTGAAGCAATAAAGCCGGCAACCACATTTACCACATTGCTTTCCGTATTTTTGTAATATGCCTTTATATTGTCTTTGGATGTTTGCGAATCGGGCTGGGCATTACCAAAAACATTATCGGTTTTTATAAGTTTACGGGCATCGACGGCATTAGCGTTTACCTCCCCTTTTTTAAGTAATTCTGAAATTATTTTTATAGACAATAATTCGCCTTGTGCTAAAATTTCATCTTTGGTCTTTTTACTGTAATCGCCTAAAAGGCTTACGCCTTCAAACAGTTTATCTAAAATTGAAAATTCGTTCGAAAAATCTATTTCCGGTAAGGGTTGGGTTTGGTAATCTTTAAATTCCTGTAAATCCTTTTTATAGTCTTTTCCTTTTACGGCTTTTTCAAGAATGGCTTCCAAATCGTCGGTTGCCGAACCTCTTGCAGAAACCACAACGGTAAGCTTTTCTCCTGCTTTTACTTTGTTTTCTATAATTGAAATAACGGTATTCAATCCTTCGCCGTTTGCTAACGATTTACCACCAAATTTTAATACTTTCATTTTTCGTTTTTTAGCGTTTGGCACAAAAATGCCTTCAACAATTTTTTCCAACTGTTCGTATTCCATCAAAAAGGCATCATGCCCATGTACCGAATGGATTTCATTATAGGTTACATTAGGGTTGGTTACCGCCAGTTGTTTATGTGTTTGCCTGTTTTCTTCAGCAGTAAAAAACAAATCGGAATCGACCCCTATAATATGGATATTGCCGGTAATGTTTTCCAAAATATTGAAATCTTCCGGTCGGCCCTTGGTAACATCAATGGTTTTTAACAGCTGGTTCATTAATTTATATGCCGAAAGTTGGAAGCGTTCCTGCAATTTTTTACCATGGTGGAGCAGCCAACTTTCAACATTAAAAATTTCAAGCTCTTCGTTTTTAGACCTTTGGAAACGTTCCTTAAACGATTCGGGCGTACGATAGCACAGCATGGCGTGCATACGGGCATCGTGTACCGGATTTTTGGAATTTAACAGAAATTGCTCTTGAATTTGGCAATTGGCAATAAGCCAATCGGTCGATTTCCAATCGGTTGCCACCGGAATTAAATTGTCGGTTAAATGGGGATTTATAGCTGCCATTTCCCAAGCAATACCGCCCCCTAAAGAGCCTCCTATTAAGGCAAACAACTTTTCGATTTTAAGTGTTTTAAGCCCCAACAAAAATAGGTAGGCAACATCGCGCGCTACAAAATCCTTATAATTTTCTATAACAAAACCATCGTAGCCATTACCCGGTATATTAAATGCCAAAACGGTGTAGATATCGGTATCGACCACTTTATCGGTACCTACCAAATCTTTCCACCAACCTTCGTTTCCGGCAACGTTGCTGTTTCCCGTTAAAGCGTGGTTTATCAATACCACAGGAGCCGTACCCAAAGTACGGCCAAACACTTGATAACTAAGTTGTATTTCGGGAAC
>JBKEDH010000067.1:0-3035 GCA_047975295.1 Aestuariibaculum sp. | reverse complement strand
TGTATATGGTGTGCGTTTTTCGCCATCAAAAACATAATCGGTGGATATATGTATTAATATTACACTATTTTCTTTACAAACTTCGGCAATATTTTTAACAGCTTCAGCATTTATTTTATATGCTATTTCGGGTGTTTTTTCGGCCTGTTCTACATTGGTGTAGGCTGCACAATTTATGCAATAATCAAATTTGGTTGCTTTAAAAAATGTTTTAACTTCGGCATAATGCGTGATGTCTAAATCTTCTTTCGAAACAAATACAAATTTCAATCCCAAATCATTCTTGGCATACAGCTCTTCTATGGTTTTGCCCAATTGCCCATTAGCACCCGTTACCAGTATGGTTGTTGATTGTTGGTTGCTCGTTGTTCGATGTTGGTTGTTGGTTGTTTGCATGTTGCTTCCCATAGTTTTTAAAGGTTTAACTCAGATAGTTTGGGGAGTATTAAATCTTTATCGGAAATTATAAAATCTTCATTCTTTAACTGCCAGTCGATATTTAAATCCTTATCGTTATAAATAATGCCTTTTTCGGCTTCTTTATTATAAAAATTATCGCATTTATAAGAAAATATGGCAGTATCGCTCAATACTACAAATCCATGAGCAAAACCACGAGGAACGAACAACTGTTTTTTATTATCTGCTGAAAGTTCGACCGAAATATGCTGACCAAAAGTAATAGATTTTTTTCTGATATCAACTGCTACATCCAACACTTTTCCTTTTACGACGCGTACCAATTTAGCTTGAGCATACACCCCGGTTTGAAAATGAAGCCCCCTCAAAACACCTTTGGATGAAAACGACTCGTTATCCTGTACAAAATTGATGTTTTGCCCAACGGCTTTATTGAATTTTTCCTGATTAAAACTCTCAAAAAAATAGCCTCTACTATCGTTAAAAATTGTTGGCTGTATAATAAAACAGCCTTTTAATTTGGTTTCTACTACATGCATCATTTTTCAATTCTCTTTTTTTATTTGTGCCATATTGAGCATTTGATATTAAGAGGATCAAACACGGTTTGCGATAAATAGCAAAATATCTCACCGTGGGATTCTTCACTATCGTTCAGAATGACAAGTATTGTTTTTTGTCATATTGAGCGAAGCGAAATATCTCGCTATTTGAGATTATTCACTTCGTTCCTCGTTCAGAATGACAGTTCAACTCAAATTTAATAGCTTTCTTTTTTAAGCAATCCCAATAAATTTTTACCATAACCGCTTTTCATTAATGGCTCGGCAAGTGCTTTAAATTGTTCTTTGGAAATAAAGCCCATTTCGAAAGCGGCTGCTTCAATCGAACCTATTTTTAAACCTTGGCGCTCCTCAATAACCTCGACAAACTGCGAAGCCTGCATAAGCGATTGGAATGTTCCGGTATCCAACCAGGCTGTTCCTCTATCAAGTATGCTAACGTTTAGTTTTCCTTGTTTAAGATATGCTTTATTAACATCGGTAATTTCCAGTTCGCCCCTTTGGCTCGGTTTCATGCTCTTAGCTATTTGTACTACCGAATTATCGTAAAAATAAATACCGGGTACGGCATAATTGGATTTTGGGCTTTGTGGTTTTTCTTCAATAGAAATGGCTTGCCCTTCATTATTAAATTCCACTACACCATAGCGTTCGGGGTCGTGAACACGGTAAGCGTATATTATACCGCCATCGGGATTGTTGTTAGCCTGTAACAGCTTTGCCAGTCCGGTACCATAAAATATATTATCACCAAGAATTAAGGCAACTTTATCGTTTCCTATAAATTTTTCACCAATAATAAAGGCTTCCGCCAATCCGTTTGGAGCCTCTTGTACGGCATATTCAAACCGGCAACCGTATTTTTTGCCATTGCCCAACAAATCTTTAAAAAGCGGTAAATCTTTTGGTGTGGATATAATTAGTATTTCGTTTATACCAGCGTACATTAAGGTTGAAAGCGGGTAATAAATCATGGGCTTATCGTAAATGGGCATAAGCTGCTTACTTACCGATAATGTTAAGGGGTGCAACCTTGTCCCTGAGCCTCCTGCTAATATAATGCCTTTCATTTTTTTGTTGTCTATGGTAGTGTAGTTATAAAGTGATACGGTGATATGGTTAAAAAGGTGATATGGTTATGGATACTATGTATTTAAACGCTTTATTAAATTTGAAAGCATACTTCTAATAAAGTAAATTTGCCTGTTTACTTCTTCTATTTTGTTACAATATTGAAGCCTTTCTGCTATTTCAAGTTGAGTTTCTACTTCTGAAAGTGATCCTAAGGCAATAAAAAATCTAACAAATTCTTTACTCCCTTTTCGACCAGCTCCTTCCGCAATATTAGATGGAATAGATATTGAAGCACGACGCATTTGTGATGTGAGTCCAAATGCTTCGGTTGAAGGAAATGCTTTTGTAATATTGTAAATAACTATAACAAAATCCATAGCTTCCTACCAAACTTTTAAATCTTTATGCGATTTTTCCATTTTAACAACTCTTAACTAACTTTTTAATCTCATAACCCTATAACCTCATCACTTTTTAACCCCTTAGCCTAATAACCTAAACGATACTGTTTTCGTAATACAATTGATATTCGCCACTGGTAATGTTATTAAGCCATTCTTGGTTTTGTAAATACCAATCTATGGTTATGTTCAGGCCTTCTTGAAAGGTTACCGATGGTTTCCAGCCTAACTCTTTGTTTATTTTTGATGCATCGATAGCATAGCGCAAATCGTGTCCCGGTCGGTCTTTAACAAAGGTTATAAGTTTTTCTGAAGAGCCTTTTTCCTTCCCTAATTTTTCATCCATTTGTTGGCAAAGCAGTTTTACCAAATCAATATTTTTCCATTCGTTAAAACCGCCTATATTATAGGTTTCCTTATGTTTTCCTTTATGAAAAACCAAATCTATGGCCTTGGCATGATCCTGTACATATAGCCAATCGCGGGTATAATTGCCATCGCCATAAACGGGTAATGGCTTATTGTTGATAATATTATTGATGAACAAAGGAATCAATTTCTCCGGAAACTGGTTTTG
>JBKEDH010000177.1:0-13786 GCA_047975295.1 Aestuariibaculum sp. | reverse complement strand
GGACACGCAACTTAAAAAAGCTGTCGAAGTACTGTTGGGTCAGCTTAATGGAAAGTAGCTAAAAGACTTGATCTTGCCAAGTAGTTTGTTTTTTTAAAATAGTGATTGTTGACAAAAAAATCCTCTTTTCTGCAAAAAACAACTGCAATAAAGCTGTATTAAAAGCGGTAATATTGGTGATTGAACAAACATCTAATAAATTAAACATGCAAATTGAATACCAGCTACTAAAAACAGCCATTGTTACTTTTATGGTAAGTTTTCTTGGCTATGGACAGATACAAAAAAACTTAGATAGTATTATTGCCAACCCCAAACTTATCGAAATTAATAAACTGGAACCCAGAGCCACGTTTTATTCGTATGCTTCAGAAAAAGAAGCTTTGCGAGACGATAGAACAAAAGCTACCGATTATACACTTTTAAGTGGTATATGGAAATTTAATTGGGTTCGAGCTCCAAAGGATAGGTCGCTTACGTTTATGGATTCTTTGGAAGATGTTAGTGGTTGGGACGATATAAAGGTGCCGTCAAATTGGGAAGTTGAAGGTTATGGTGTCCCTATTTACGTGAATCATCAGTATGAATTTGCCGATAATAAAGCCAAAGTTTCTAACGAAATAGAGTTTGTAAATCCGTCACAGCCCAGATCGGTACCCAAATATCCAGGAAAAGTACCCCACGATTACAATCCTGTTGGCTCGTACAGAAGGGATTTTAATTTTAATAGCGATTTTGCCAATAAAGAGGTGTTTCTTCATATTGGAGCCATGAAATCCGGAGGGTTTGTTTGGCTTAATGGTAAATTTGTAGGCTATTCTCAAGGAAGTAAACTTCCTGCCGAATTCAATATTACGCCTTATTTAAAAACAGGTAAAAATACCATTGCTTTACAGATTTTCCGTTGGACGGACGGTAGCTATCTAGAATGTCAGGATTTTTGGAGAATAAGTGGTATAGAGCGTGATGTGTATGTTTATTCGCAGCCCAAACTAAGGATTAAAGATTTCGAGGTGGTTTCAACATTGGATGGAGCCTATAAAAATGGATTGTTTTCACTCGATATCGATATTGAAAATAGCACAACCAAAGAAGAAAGGTTACAGGTGTCGTACAGAATTTACGATGGTGACAAATTTGTTTCAGAAAACACAAAACAAACAACCGTTACAGCGGGCAAAACAACAAAAATTGATTTTAAAGCAGAATTGGATCAAGTAAAACAATGGAGTGCCGAGCATCCAAATCTATATACTTTGACTGTTCAACTGAAAAATATAAAAGGAAAAACAGTCGAGGTACTTTCAAGAAAAATAGGATTTAGAAGTGTAGAAATCAAGCAAGGATTATTACTGGTTAATGGGCAACGTATAACCTTAAAAGGGGTAAATGCACAAGAAACCAATCCGGAAACGGGGCATGTTGTACCCGAAGAATTGGATATGAAGGATATTACCCTTTGGAAAGAAAACAATATAAATGCGGTGCGTTTAAGCCATTATCCAAGAGGTTCCCGTTTTTACGAGTTATGCGACCAGTATGGTATTTATGTGGTCGATGAAGCAAATATAGAGTCGCACGGTATGTATTATGGCGAGTATTCGTTGGCCAAACAACCGGAGTGGGAGCAGGCTCACGTATCGCGTATGGTGCGTATGGTAGAGCGGGACAAAAACCACCCGTCGGTTATTATCTGGTCTATGGGTAACGAAGCTGGAAATGGCGTTAATTTCCATGCGGGGTATAAAGCTATAAAGGCGAACGACAAGACCAAAAGACCGGTACAATACGAACGTGCGTACAACGAGTACGATGGTAATATTTTCGATATGGATAGCAACACCGATATTATCGTACCGCAATATCCAAGTCCTGGTTATTTTGAGTATATAGGAAAGCATAAAACCAATAAACCTTTTATACCGAGCGAATATGCTCATGCTATGGGAAACAGTACCGGTAATTTTAAAGACTATTGGGATATTATCGAACTTTACGATAACCTGCAAGGTGGTTTTATTTGGGATTGGGTAGATCAATCCATTTGGAAGGAAGCACCAAACGGCGAACGGTTTTATGCCTATGGCGGCGACTATGGCGAAAATATGCCATCGGATGATACTTTTCTAAACAACGGTATCGTTTTTCCTGACAGAACACCACAGCCCGGACTTTACGAGGTGAAGAAGGTACATGAATTTATAAATTTCAAGGAATCTAAAATTAACAAACACAATGAACTTTGTATTTTACTTGAAAACTTGTACGATTTTACCAATTTAAACCAGTTTGATTTTATTGCCAAGATTAAAGCTGATGGACAAACCTTGAAAACCATCAATTTCAACGACGAAAATGTGGAGCCTCACATGAGTAAGTTAATCCGTATTGGTTTGGATGGTATAAACTATAAAGAAAATACCGAGTATTTTGTAGAGATAGAAGCCCTAACCAAAACGCAATGGGATTTGTTGCCAAAAGGTTTTCAGGTAGCCCACGAGCAAATCCGTTTAGATAAAAAATACAAACAACGGTTAGTGGATATAAACAAAGGAGTTTCGTTAAGTGTGAAAGAAAATGCACAAAGCGTAACAATATTTAACGCTATGGTAAGCGTTGTGTTCAATAGGGCAGAAGGGCGGATAATATCTTATAAATATAAAGGAAAAGAATTGTTGTTGAATGGTAAGGGACCAAAACCAAATTTTTGGAGAGCGGTAACCGATAACGATTCCGGAAACAAAATGTACCGTAATAATATAGAATGGAAAAAGGCATCGTTGTTTTTAAAGGTTACCGATATTGCTGTTAACAAAATAGCCAATAACATGGTCGAGTTAAATGTAACGTACAATTTGCCGGGTGTTAATACACAATTTTATAGTGTGTACTATATTTATGGTTCAGGTGTAATTGAAATAAGTAACACTTTAGATACAACAGCATATCAAGCCGATATGCCTCGGTTGGGTATGCGATTGCAGTTACCAAAAAAATACGGTCAATTAACTTATTTTGGGAGGGGACCATGGGAAAATTATATCGACAGGAATGCCTCGACCTTTATCGATGTTTACAAATCGAGTGTAAAAGACCAATATGTGCCTTATATACGTCCGCAGGAAAACGGCTATAAAACCCAAGTACGGTGGCTGTCTTTGGCAGATAAGGATAACGATGGTTTGTTGGTAGTAGCTAAAGACGAAAAACAAGGTATAGGCTTTAGTGCCTTGCACATGACCAACGAAGATTTTGATAGTACAGAAGGGTTGGATTATGGCAATGCTGCCAAAGTGGATGTTGAATTTAGAATTGATGGTATTCCCGAATTGAACCAGACCAAACATATTAACGATATTAAAGAAAAGAATTTGGTACAGCTAAATATCGATTTGTTTCAGCGTGGTGTTGCCGGAGATAATAGTTGGGGAGCCGGACCACAGGAAAAATATATGTTAAAAGGCAATACAAAGCATAGCTATTCTTACTTTTTGGTGCCTTTTGAAAATAAATCAGAAGCCGATCTTATCGATTTGGGAAAAAAGTTTTTAAACGAAAAAGAAGATGATAAATCCAAACATATAAAAGTGTCTTCTAAAAAGAAACTGAAAAAGTAAGTTGGAATAAAGAAAACAATTGATATGAATTTAAACAGGCTCTAAATGAGTTCAAATATAAAAAATATATGAAAATTAAAATATTGGTTCTGGAAATATGTTTTAGTCTGTTGTGCATGGTGGCAGTTGCTCAAAAAGGAAACAAAGATTATTCCGACACACCAAAACCTAATAACGGGCCTAATATTATTTTTATTTATGTGGATGATTTGGGCTATGGCGATTTGGGTAATTTTTGGCAAAACCAACGTAAAAGTAATCAGAAGTTTAAAACTCCAAATTTAGATGTCATGGCCAATGAAGGTGCTATGTTAACGCATCATTATACATCGGCTCCGGTCTGTGCTCCGGCAAGGGCGTCGTTGTTGGAAGGTTTACACCAAGGCCATTCCAGTGTTCGTGATAACCAGTTCGATAAAGCCATAAAAGAAGGCTTGACCATGGCACAAATGCTATCGTTGGCGGGCTATCGTACCCTACATGTGGGTAAGGCAGGATTGGCAGGTAAAAGAGGAGCTGCCGAACCAAAGCCGGAAAACCTGCCGGGACATCCTTTAAAACGTGGTTTCGATCAATTTTTTGGATATTTGTTCCATATCCAAGGGCATCAACATTATCCACAAAACGGTACTACCAAACAACGTGCCTATTTTACTAATGGTTATACCAATATTTTAAATCATACCGATTTAACCTATACTACCGACGTATTTACTGCTAAGACCAAGCAGTGGATTGTAGAGCATGAAGCCAAACGCCCTCGGCAGCCGTTTTTTGTTTATCTGTCTTACGATTCCCCTCATGCGCAATTACAAGTGCCAACACAGGCTTATCCTAAAGGAGGTGGACTTAATGGTGGTGTGCAATGGATGGGTGAAAATGCCAGAACACCTTGGGTAAATACTGCAAGTGGAACTCCCGATTCATATATCCATCCCGATTATGCCAATACCGATTGGAATGAGACCGAAAAACGACATGCCACCATGATTAGACGGCTTGATTATACTGTTGCCGATATTATCCAACTGTTAAAAGATTTGAAAATAGATGATAATACCATGATTGTATTTTCATCCGATAATGGTCCGCACCACGAAATGGGTAGTGGAGGCAAGTACGAACAAGATCCCGAGTTTTTTCAATCGTATGCCAATATGAATGGAACCAAGCGAGATATGTGGGAAGCCGGTATCCGTGTACCTACTATTTGTCGTTTTCCAAATGTAATTCCCAAAAAATCGATTGTTGATTTTCCTTCGGGACAGTGGGATTGGATGGCTACTTTTGCCGATTTAGCAAATATACCTGTTCCGGTCTATACCGATGGGGTGTCGCTAATGCCTTCATTAAAAAACAATCCGGAAAAACAAGTAGATAAAGGTTACACCTATCACGAATATAATAATAATAGCAAAACAAAGTTCTACGAAGATTTTGAGCCATCCAAACGTGGCCGATTAAGGAAACAAATGCAGGTGATTAGAATGGGCGATTATAAAGGTGTTCGTTATAATATTGAAAACCATACTACACCGTTTGAAATTTATAATGTGGTTACCGACGAAAGGGAAAAATACAATCTTGCCGATAGTTTGCCCGAATTGGAAAAACGTATGCACGATAAAGTTTTGCAAGTAAGAATGGTCGATGCTTCTGCTGTCCGAACTTACGATGACGGGTTAGTTCCAAGTGTAACAATTGCTTCCAAGCGTAGGGGATTGGTAAAAAAGGTATTTGAAGGTAAGTATGATTGGGTGCCTAATTTTGATTATTTGGTGCCTGTAAAAACATCAAAATCTAAATCTATAAATGTAAAGCCCAAGTCTCGTTCAGGGTTTGGGGTATCGTTTCATGGCTATATTGATATTCCTGCCGATGGCGCTTATACTTTTTATCTACAATCGGCAGCCAAATGTCATGTTATGTTGCACGATATGCATGTGTTGGACAATGACTTTGTATTTACGAACAACGAACAGTCTGTTACCGTAAATTTAAAAGCCGGATACCATCCCATTCGTGTTTTTTATCAACAAAACAATAACACAGAACCATTATTGTCTCTAAAATTATCAGGAGATGGTATGTTTAAGGATGTGATTTCTAAGAAAATACTCTTTTCCGAAAAATAAAGTACAAGCCATTATAGTTTAATGCTGGCTATTTTTTATAAGTTTTAAGAAAAGGAAATATAATTTCTTTAGTGGGGATTAAGCCAGTTCTAAAGCAATTTCAATCATATCCTCAAAGGTGCTTTGACGTTCTTTACTAGTTGTTTTTTCGCCTGTAACCAAAGAATCGGAAATAGTTAAAATACTTAAAGCATTTACGTTGTGTTTGGCAGCAATAGTATATAGGCCGGCTGTTTCCATTTCGACACATAGCACACCAAAATCGGCCCATTTTTTATAATCGTTAAAATGGTCGGTATAAAATTCATCCGAAGAAAAAATATTTCCGGCTTTTATTGGTATGCCTTTGTGTTTAGCGGTTTCCACGGCTTTATAAAAAAGATCGAAACTTGCTGTTGGAGCGTAGCTGGCACCATTAAAGCGTATTGTGTTTACACCCGAGTTGGTCGAGGCAGCCATGGCAATTACAATATCCCTAAGCTTAATGTTTTCTTGGTACGAACCGGCGCTACCCACGCGAATAAGATTTTTAACATTAAATTCGGTAATGAGTTCGTGAGCATATAGTGAGATAGAAGGGATGCCCATACCGCTACCCATAACCGAAATGCGTTTTTTGTTGTAAGTACCTGTGAAGCCTAGCATACCACGTACTTGATTAAAGCAAATGGGATTATCGAGATATGTTTTGGCAATCCATTTGGCCCGTAATGGATCTCCGGGCAATAAAATGGTTTCGGCAATTTCGCCTTTTTGAGCTTCAATGTGTATGCTCATAATTTAATAATTTTCGGTTGATTTTTGTCCGGTTACAATGGCGACTCCCGACGATGTTCCTAAACGTTCTGCTCCCAAATTAATATATTTCAGAGCGGTTTTGTAATCTTTTATGCCTCCCGAAGCCTTTATTTTAGCTTTCCCTTTAATGGTCTGTTTCATTAATGTAATGTCGCTAAAGCTTGCGCCACGAGAACCAAAACCGGTCGATGTTTTTATAAAGTCGGCACCGGCTTCAATAGCGAGTTTGCTAGCCTTAATAATATCATTGTTATCTAAATAACCGGTTTCTAAAATTACTTTTAAAATATTATTTGGAATACAGGCTTTTACAGTTGTAATATCGTGCTTTACGGCATCAAAATTTTTACTCTTAAAAAGGCCTATGTTTAAGACCATGTCAATTTCATCGGCGCCGTCAATTATAGCCTGTTTGGTTTCTTCGGCCTTGGCTGCTGTACTCATGGCACCTAACGGAAAACCTACTACGGAACAAATTTTCACCTTGTTATTGTTTAATTCTGATTTTGCCAAGGGAACATAGCAGCTATTAATGCAAACAGAAAAAAAATGGTGTTCTTTGGCTTCGTCACAGAGTTTTATAATATCTTTTTGGGTTGCTGTGGCCTTTAAAAGTGTGTGGTCTATAAAAGTGTGCAGTTCTTTCATCTAAATAGAGATTATAATATTGGATATGTCTTTGTTTGATAGACATCCATTATGGACAACCATAATATTTCAAATATATTAACATTTATTTAAAAAATAGGACTGTAAAGAATATATCTGAATTGTAAGGATATTTTATATTTCGTTAAGTGGGTTGTCGGCTTCGAAACTAACACGATGAACACCTGCTTTAATATATTTTTCGGCAGTTTTAAGATCTCTAATATTACCGGATGCTATAATTTTTGCTTTATTTTTTATTGTCTTTTTTATAATCTTGATGGCCGAAAATGTAGCTCCTTTTTTTGAAAAACCACTTGAGGTCTTTATATACTCCGCTTGAGCTATCAGGCAGATTTCGCAACATTGAACGATTTCGGTTTTGCTAAGTTCGGAAATTTCGATAATAACTTTTAATGGTGTTTCCTTAATGATTTCTTTTACTGCTTTTATGTCTTGCAACACCGATTCGTAATTTTCACTTTTTAAATATCCCAAGTTTACAACCATTTCAATTTCATGGGCTCCATTTTCTATGGCTTTCTTGGCCTCGAATATTTTTGCTTCTGTAGAAGTAGCTCCTAAAGGGAAACCTACAACTGTTGCTATTTTGGTGCTTTTATCTTTTAAATTTTTTTTGGCCAAGGATACATGGGAGCTGTTGATGCAAACGGCATGATATTCGTTCTTAACAGCATTGATACATAGATTGATTATGTCGTGTTCTGTAGATGTTGGGCTCAATAATGTATAGTCGATATACTTTGATATATCCATATAATTAGGTTATGGTAGATTTATTTGGGGTTTTCAATTTTAAGTGAACATCAAAAATAGTTATAAAATCTTTTTTGTCACCAATAGAAAGATGGCTTTTTGGCTCCATAAAAACAAAAATAACAGTGTAAGTAATTTGTTTTTAGTTATTTATGCTTTTAAAAATGATGGTGTTAACGTGTTTTTAGAAATAAAAACTGTTAATTTGTTCTAGGTTGGGTGTCTTTATCAAGAATGCTATATACTCATTTTATAACTGTTCCCAGCAAATTGAAAATTCTGAAAAGGTTTATTGTAAAAATTGCATTCGTATTCGGCCATTCGCCTCATAGATTCGGTTTTCTGAGTCTTTTTTGCTTTGGTAGTAATGCTATATAATATAAAAAAGTTGCGATGAATCCCGTTTTATATATAGAACTCGTTTAAACTTTTTTAACAGAACAAAAAGCTTCTAATTTTTGCTTCAATCTTAAAAAGTTTAAACGAGTTCGTAGTTTTTTAGATACTGCTTGAAACCAAATTGTTCTCATTTCTAAAAACAAGCTTGTTATTGAACGAGTCGAGTAAAATAATGCTATCGGTTGTTACTTTTCCAGAGAGTATTTCCTTGCTCAATTCGTTCAATACTTCTTTTTGGATAACCCGTTTTACAGGTCGGGCGCCATATTCCGGATGGTAGCCTTTATCTGCTAAATACGTTATGGCTTCGGGTGTGGCATCGAATGTTATGCCTTGTTGGGCTATCATTTTACTTACACTTTTAAGTTGTAGCTTAACAATAG
Organism: Aestuariibaculum sp.; assembly: GCA_047975295.1. GTDB lineage: Bacteria > Bacteroidota > Bacteroidia > Flavobacteriales > Flavobacteriaceae > JBKEDH01. The sequence goes on along the minus strand of JBKEDH010000177.1, from coordinate 5,029 downwards.
CTGTAATATTGCCTTTGTTTAAAGGTGTAAACATAATAGTATCGTCAATACGGTTTAAAAACTCGGGGCGTACACTTTGTTTTAAAATACCCAAGACATCAACTTTAGCAGCCTCAACAGCGGTATCTATATCTTTTGAATTTTCAAAATGCTGTTGTATAACTTCGCTTCCCATGTTGGATGTCATAATAATAATAGTATTTTTAAAATCGGCCAAGCGTCCTTTGTTATCTGTTAAATGACCTTCATCCAAAACCTGTAATAAAATATTAAAGGTGTCGGGATGAGCCTTTTCAATTTCATCCAATAGCACTACCGAATACGGTTTACGTCTTACAGCTTCGGTTAGCTGTCCACCTTCGTCGTAGCCCACATAGCCCGGAGGTGCGCCCACCAAACGGCTAACGGCATGGCGCTCTTGGTACTCGCTCATGTCTATACGAGTCATGGCGCTTTCATCATCAAATAAATATTCTGCCAATGCTTTTGCCAACTCGGTTTTTCCAACGCCCGTAGTTCCAAGAAACAGAAATGTTCCTATAGGTTTTTTAGGGTTTTGTAAACCGGCACGGCTTCGGCGTACAGCGTCGCTAACGGCTTCGATTGCTTCTTCCTGTCCAACCACACGTTTGTGCAGTTCGGCTTCAAGGTTTAGTAGTTTTTCACGCTCGCTTTGTAACATTTTGGTTACCGGAATACCGGTCCATTTAGCGACCACTTCGGCAATATCGTCATAGGTTACCTCTTCTTTTATCAATGCGTGTTCCGATTGCTCTTTAAGCTGTTCCTGTAAGGTTTCAAGCTGTTCTTGTGCTTCTTTTATTTTACCATAGCGCAACTCGGCTACCTTTCCATAATTGCCATCACGTTCGGCACGGTCGGCTTCCAGTTTAAAATCCTCTATGGTCTGTTTGGTGTTCTGTATATGGTCAACAAGTTCTTTTTCGCTTTTCCACTTGGCAAAAATTTCGGTACGCTCTTCCTTTATATTGGCCAGTTCGGCGTTTAAGAATTTAAGTTTGGTTTCGTCCTTTTCGCGCTTAATGGCCTCGATTTCAATTTCCAATTGCATGATTTTCCTGTCCAAAACATCCAGTTCTTCGGGTTTGGAGTTGATTTCCATACGCAATTTCGATGCTGCCTCGTCCATTAAATCTATAGCTTTATCGGGCAAAAAGCGGTTGGTAATATATCTTTCAGATAGTTCTACCGCACCAATAATGGCTTCATCTTTTATCCTTACTTTATGGTGTGTTTCGTATTTTTCCTTAATACCCCGCAAAATAGAAATGGCACTTTCGGTATCGGGCTCATCGACCATTACTTTTTGGAAACGGCGCTCTAAAGCCTTGTCTTTTTCAAAATACTTTTGGTATTCATCCAAAGTTGTTGCGCCAATGGCACGTAATTCTCCTCTTGCTAATGCGGGTTTTAAAATATTGGCTGCATCCATGGCTCCTTGTCCGCCACCGGCACCAACAAGGGTGTGGATTTCGTCAATAAAAAGTACAATGTCGCCTTCGCTTGTGGTAACTTCCTTTATTACCGATTTTAAGCGCTCTTCAAACTCTCCTTTATATTTTGCTCCGGCAATTAAGGCGCCCATATCTAAAGCAAAAATTTGTTTATCCTTTAGGTTTTCGGGTACATCACCATCTACGATACGGTGAGCCAGACCTTCGGCAATAGCAGTTTTTCCGGTGCCGGGTTCGCCTACCAAAATAGGGTTATTTTTAGTTCGCCGCGATAGTATTTGCAATATACGGCGAATTTCTTCGTCACGTCCAATTACGGGGTCCAACTTACCATCTCTAACTAACTGGTTTAGGTTTTTAGCGTATTTGTTAAGCGAATTGTAAGTGTCCTCTTGGCTTTGTGAGGTTACATTTTCGCCTTTGCGCAATTCTTGTATGGCAGCATCCAAAGCCTTTTCGGTAACGCCTTGATCCTTTTGCATTTGTGCTATTTTACTTTTCGATTTAAAAATGGCTAATATTAAATGTTCGACAGATATAAACTCGTCGTTCATCTTTTTTGCTATTATACCAGCTTCGTTCAGGGTTTTTCCTGCTTCACGAGATAGCATAATATCGCTACCACTAACTTTAGAAAAACTTTCCAATTGTTTATCCAAAGCCTGTTTTAAAATGTCGATATTAACATTCAATTTTTTTAAAATGAATGGTAATACGTTTTCATCAACTTCAAAAATTCCTTTAAAAAGGTGTTCATTTTCTATTTGTTGATGGCCGTAAGCCTGGGCAATCTGTTGTGCCTGCTGTATGGCTTCCTGCGATTTTATAGTGAAATTATTTAAATTCATATTATTGTTTCCTTTCTATATGTTTTTTAATGAATATTATTAGGCATTCAAAATGGTGTAAGTCAACAATCCTACCATTTGTTCTTGCAAGACAAAATGTCGCACATGTATTGATTTTTAATGACTTTTTGTCTGTTTTGTGCTTTGATGGGGTATTAAGGATATGATGTTGGGATTTGTGATGAGTTTGTTATTTTTGTATTTTTAATTTAAGATAAGTTGAAAATGGGATTGTTTGGTAAAAAAAATAATACAGATAAAAATGAAGGTTTAAAAACACCGTGGATTACTTTGGATAATATGTCGCAATTGGAAACCATTGTGGAAAAAAGCAAGATAAGGCCACAGCTTATTTTTAAGCATTCCACCCGTTGCGGAATTAGCCGAATGGTTAAAAAACAGTTTGAAGCAGTTTATGATATTGACGAAAACAAAGCCAATTTACATTATTTGGACTTACTTGCCAACCGTGATATTTCCAATACAATAGCCAGTAAATTTGAAGTATTTCACGAATCGCCCCAATTGCTTGTTGTTAAAAATGGAGTAGTAGTGGCACACGAAAGCCACGGAAGTATCAATAATTTAGATTTAAAACTATTTATATAATGTTTACAGTTGCACAAATTGAAGCTGCACACGAACAAGTAAAGTCGGGTGCAGATTTTCCAAAATACATTCAAGATATTAAACAATTGGGAGTAAAGGCCTTTGAAACTTGGGTGTTTGACAGCCATACCGAATATTTTGGAACCGATGGTTTTAAAACGGCATCGAACGGTAAGTACCAAGATTTAAAAATTGCCGATACTTTAAACACCGATGCTTTTAAAAATTATTTAAAAATGCACCAACAAGGCAAAACCGATTATGTTACGTTTTGCCAGCATTGTGCCGAAACCGGAGTTGAAAAATGGAAAGTCGATTTAAGCCAATTAACCTGTACGTATTTCGATAAAGCCGACAACAAAATTTTGGTGGAGCAAATTCCGGTTTAGTTTATGGGGCTGCAAGCATTCGAAAATATCCTGTTCCATCCGTTGGAAGGTATCCCAGAGGAAAAATGGCCCAAACAATTTACCTTTCCGTTTTACTACGAACCGCACCCCCTGTGTGTTCAAGCTTCACAACAATTGTGGTATTATTTGGAACATCAAAATAGTTTTGACCATAATTTTGGATTAAACCCAAACCAAAGTGGACTTATAATAGGTAAAATGTTTGGAGTAATGGTGGTTAAAAATACCAAGGCCGAACTGGGTTTTTTGGCTGCCTTTTCGGGAAAAATGGCCGAAAGTAACCATTTAAACGGTTTTGTACCGCCCATTTTCAACAATTTGGAAATTGAAGGTTTTTATAAACAAGGTGAAGCAAAACTAAACCAATATAATCGGGATATTGAAATTTTAGAGCATTCCGAAATATTGAAAGAAGCCGAACGCAACCTGAAAATTAGTGAACAACTGTGCGAAAAGGAAATCCAATCCTTGAAAATGTTGATAAAAGAAGAGAAGGAGAAAAGGGATTTAAAACGCAAAGAAGCAAAACCAATACTGACTGCCAAAGATTTTAAAAAGTTAGATGAAGTATTGAGTGCCGAAAGTAAAAACTACCAAATACAATTAAAGCGTTTAAAACGAGATTGTCAAAATAAAAAAATCAAGGCTCAAGCAGAATTTGTTAAAGCCCAATTACCATTGGAAACGTTAAAGGCAGAACGCGCCAAACTTTCGGCAAAACTTCAAAAACAATTGCACGAATCGTATGTGTTTTTTAATGCCAAAGGAAAAACGAGAGATTTATTGGCTGTTTTTAGAGATACCGTTTTGTCCGTTCCGCCGGCAGGCTCCGGAGAATGTGCTGCACCCAAATTATTTCAATATGCCTATAAAAATAATTTAAAACCCATTGCCATGGCCGAATTTTGGTGGGGTGCATCGCCAAAATCCGAAGTGCGCAAACACAAACAGTTTTATCCGTCTTGCCGGAGCAAGTGCGAACCTATTTTGGGCTTTATGATGCAGGGATTGGATGTTGAGGAAAACCCGATAGAAAAAACTTTGGCCTATTCCGGAAAGCTGGAAATTGTTTACGAAGACGATTATTTATTACTTGTAAACAAACCGCCGGAATTTTTGTCGGTTCCGGGCAAAACACAGGCCGAATCGGTTTTAATACGAATGAAACATTATTTGCCCCACGCCAAAGGGCCGCTTTTGGTGCACCGGTTGGATATGTCCACCTCGGGATTGCTTTTGGTGGCCAAAACCGAACGTATCCACAAACAACTACAAAAGCAGTTTGTTAGCCGTACCGTAAAAAAACGTTACGTGGCATTGTTGGATGGTATTTTAAATAAAAAAGTGGGACAGATAATCCTGCCCCTACGAGTTGACCTAGATAACCGTCCGCAGCAATTGGTGTGTTACGACCATGGCAAATCCGCCATAACTAATTATGAGGTTGTGGCTGTTGAAAATGGTAAAACCCGTATTTATTTTTATCCTGTTACGGGGCGTACCCATCAATTACGAATACATGCCGCCCATGTTAACGGACTGGACACACCCATAGTTGGCGATGATTTATACGGAAAACGAGCAGATAGATTACATCTTCACGCCGAAAGCATAACATTTGTACATCCCGCCACCAAAACCGAACTGACCATAAACTGCAAAGTACCGTTTTAGGATTTAAAATTCT
>JBKEDH010000173.1:0-39868 GCA_047975295.1 Aestuariibaculum sp. | reverse complement strand
CTGGAACCACAATAGTAGAAAAACCGGATGCCACGCAAACTCAAAAGGATTTAAGAAAAGCGTGGATTAAAGGGTAATTTTGTCCCTTTTGGGGCTAATCATAAAATAAGAAACCTCCGTTTTTAACGGAGGTTTCTTATTTTATTATCCACTCGATAAGTTCCTGTACAAAACAGGGAAGTTATGGTGGCTCAAAAGAAAAGGGATTGCAAATAGATTCGGGAGCTATAGAATTAACATATAAAGATGTACTACAAACCCTTGGAGTAAAAGGATTGTGGCAAACCCTCAACTCAGAATTGCATGCAAGAATCAAATCAAACATTTAAACAAAATAACGAATTTTGTTGTGCCCCTTTTCTAACCACAAAGTAAAAAAATAGTACAGGATTCAATAAACCTAAGGTAATTCGAGATCAATCAATCAAAACATCATCATCAGGATTGTTTACCCAGCTGGTATAAAACTGATGCATTAATGCTAAAACAACAGTACCTACAAACAACCCGATAATACCATGTAGCATAACGCCTCCAATGGCTCCTAAAAATATAATTACAGTAGGAGTTTTTAAACCTTTTGATAAAAATACAGGTTTTAGAAAATTATCCACAAGCGAAGCAGCAATAATGTAAACGGTAAAAATAATGGCACTGGTTGTATTGTCGGTTATAGAAAAAGCTAAAGCTATTGGTGGGATTACAGCTAAGGTAACCGGAATTTGTATAATAGCACAAAACATGGCCAAAAGCGTAAATACACCCGCAAACGGAATACCAAACACCTTAAAACCGATAAAACATAAAATGGCTTGAATTATGGCTACCAACAAAATACCTTTTACTACGCTCCGTATGGTGTTTCGGGAAATCAAAACAATTTCGCCACCATCTTTGCCAACCATTTTATTGGCAAATTTTTCGGCCGTGGCGTGCATGGTATCGGCGTTGGACATGAACACAATGGCTATTATAAACGATATAATAAAAAGAACCAAAGTACCCATAAGCCCTAAAACATTAGAAAAAACACCTTTTCCTTTTTCTAAAATAAAATCTTTATGGTCTATAACATAAGTCTTGGAATCGGATGAAAATTGTGACCAATGTTTGTACAGTTCTTTCCCAATAAGGGGTAATTCCTGTATTTTTTCAGTAGGGGGCTGTACCTCAAAAGTACCTGCATTAATATCCTTTAACGCTGTAGTTGTGCTTTCTACTACCGAACTAAAAATTAAATAAGTGGGTACTGCCATGGCCGTAATTATAATTAGGCTGAATAGGGTAGTCTTTAATTTTTGGCGTTTGGAGTTTGCGCTTTTAATGCGTTTTTTGTAAAACGGATAAATGGCAACGGCCAAAATAATGGCCCAAGCAATAACACTTATAAAAGGTGCCAATAGTTTAAATGCCCAAATAAGCAATAAGGAAATTAGGGCTATCCTTATAAATTCTGTTAGTGTAAACTTGTTCATAATTGGTTTGTTTTAAGTTGATTAATTATTTTCGTTTTGCCAACCACCGCCTAAGGCCAAATAGAGTTTAACAATAGATTGTAGTTCCAGTTTATAGCTTTCGGCAGCCTGCAATTGTGCTGAAAACAAATCGTTTTGAAGATTTAAAAATTCCAAAAACGACGATACACCTTCATTATAGCGTACCCAGGCCAAGTTAAGGGCTTCTTCAGAAAGGTGAAGTTGTTCCTTCCTAATTGAAACTTCTTTCTTATATGTATCTATCGCAATAAGGGCATCTTCTACTTCCTGTAAAGCTATTAAATAAGCTTGTTTATATTCGTTTTCTAATTGTTTGTACTGTTCTTCTTCAATATTTATAGTATTGGTTATTTTATTTTTATTGAAAATAGGGCCAATTAAATTGCCTGTTAATTCTGAAAACAGCATGGTGGGTTTGGTAAGTTGGCTGCCCAAGTTCAACGCCACCGTGAGGTTTGGATATTTTAAGGCTTCGGTAGCACCAATAACGGCCAGTTGCGCTTTTAGTTTTTGTTCGGCCATTAGTATTGACGGACGCCGTTGCAATAACTGTGTAGATACGCCCAAAGGCAATTCTGAAGGAAAAACTTGCTCCTGAAGTGTCAATCCACGAGGAATTTGCTTGGGGCCACTACCCAAAACCAAACTAATGGCATTTTCTAACTGTTTGCGGGCTCGTAATAAGGTTTGGCGTGTTATTTCGACATCTTTTATTTTAATATCGATTTGGTTAACATCAACTTTCGAAATAAAACCACCTTCATAACGGGCGTTGATGATATTTTTGTAATCGGTCATGGAGGTTGCCATATTTTCGGCAACTATAATTTTGGTATCGGTATCACGAAGGGTAAAATATAATGTAGCAATTTGGGCTATTAAAGCAGCTTGTACCTGATAGTAAGCTGTTTCGGTTGCCAAATAGCTTTGTAAAGCAGCTTCATTTTGAAATTGTATTTTTCCCCATAAATCCAATGTATATGAAACATTTGCTGCGGCAATGACGGTATTACTGAATTTTGAACTGAGTGATGTTTTGGTACTTTCGCCCGAAAGCCCATAGTTTACGGTAGGATACAAATCGGCACTGGCAATTTCCAGTTGTAATTGCGATTGCTTTAATGCCAAAACCGTATTTTGTAACGAAATATTGTTTTGCAAACCTTCGGTAATTAACTTGGTAAGGGTTTTATCGTTAAAAAAATCCCACCATTTTGTATCGGCAAAACTAGTACTATCGGTTTTTGTATTGGTAGCCAAATTATATTCGGGCAATTCGGGAGCGGTATAGTTTTTTTGTAAGCCACAAGCGTGCAACAGCACTAAGCATAGCATATTACAACACAAATACGCCCATTTAATTGGTTTCATGTACAGGATTGTTAAAGGTGTTAATAACTTTATAGGCCACAATAACATATATAATGGCAAGCCCAATCTGGAAAAGCCGTTCGGCAATGGTGGCGCCGGCACTGTTTTCGGTTACCGATATTGTACCCATCACCACAAAAAAGGTTTTAAAAGCCAATTCGAATATGGGTGCTGTTTTTTTATTGGAAAACGTATGGAGGGTAAAATAACCACTAATACCGATAATTAAAAATGCATACAGTAAAAAACTGGGAGCAATAACCAAAATATTGTATGCCAAGATTCCCATTAGGCCACCAAAAAAATTGCCTACAAACAGAGCAAGACCTTTTTTGGATTGATAGACAAAGGGGTCGAAACTCAATAATACTATAAACACCAAGGTTAGTGGCAAAACGTTAATATTGAAGGTAAAAAACACAATAATAACGGGTAGTACCACCAACAGGCCATTAAGGGCCAATTTATCAAGATTGATTTTTGCATCTGCTTTAACAGATTGATTTTGTTTTACGGTTGAAATTTGATTTGAAGGAAACAGTAAAAACGAAAGTTGTACCACAAATAAGGCAATGGCCAATTCGGTTAAAAGAAGTGATAGGGCTACACCTCCCAAAATATTGGCTTGAATACTCGCAAACGATAGTAATATGGTAAAAATTAAAAAAAGCAATCTAATGGGATTTGGAATTTGGGTTAATCGGAAGGTCCAAAAAACTACTACACCCAAAACCAGAAGGATTACTAATGGATAATCGACAAGGTATTTGCCCAAAAACCGTCCACCAGTACCAAGTATCAAAAAAATAAACAGCAAGGCAACCGATTTTTTTAAGCCTATATTTTGCCGCTCTTTACCCAATAGCATTAAGGTGAAAATAGCCGTTAAATGGGGTGCCATGATGTTTAACGATGTAGCCAGTAACAGTGACAGACTTACCCCAAACAAGCACCTTATTAAAGGTGTGTCGGCCTTAAAGGCATATATAATATGTTGTAATTTACCTAACATACGATAGTTTGGACAACATCCAAATTCTAAATGATGCCAAACCGTTCAAAATAAAATTATTACCGGTAAACACTACAATTTCGGCTTGGCTTCCTTGGCGCAGCTGTTTCAGGATGTCTTTATTCTCAATTTCTATAATTACGGGAAAACGTTGTGGGTCGCGAAGCCAACCTTGTGCCGATTTTACGGCAGGTAGCCCACCGGCATTGGTATTGTCGGTGCTAACGCCGTAGGCAATACTTTTTATTTTGCCTTTAAAAACGGTTCCGGGTTTTATGTCGAAAATAAGGCTTACCTCGTTTCCTATTTTAATATTCGAAATATTATTTTCCTTTAAATTGGCCTGAATCCATATAGATTGGTTTGAAACCAACGAAACTAACGACCTTCCGGCGGAGGCAAAATAACCTTCTTCAATATTAAAACTCTCGATAATACCATTGGAAGGTGCAATAATAACGGTATGCGATAAGTCCCATTGTGCTTTTTCAAGTTGGCTTAGTGCCAACTTTATATTAGGATTGTCGGCATTGGTAGGGCCTAAGGCAGTGCGTTGTTTTTCCAAACCGGCTTCGGCCGAAGTGACCTGTTCAATAGCTTCCAAGTACGATGTTTCGGAGCGGTCTTTATCGGCTTCGGAAAGGGCACCTTTGTTCTGTGCAATTACTTTTTGTGTGCGTTCCCAGTTTTTGGTGGCTCTGTCCAATTGCACTTTGGCACGGTTTAAACGTGCCACAGCCGATTTAATGGACGAGCTTCCGGCATTTATGGATTGAGTCATGTTTTCCAAATTGCTTTCGGCAACCTGTAAGGCTATTTTGTAGGGTGTTGGGTCTATTACAAAAAGGGTGTCGCCTTTTTGCACCGCACTGTGCAACGCCACATTTACTTGGGTTACATAACCACTAACCATTGGTGCTATGGGCAATACAAGTCCTTTTACCCGGGCTTGGTCGGTATTGGGCGTTTGCCGGTCTGAGAGTACGTACCAAACAAAAAGCAAAGCAGTAATAACCAAGGTTATTATGGTGATGCGTTTGGTTGCTCGTCCTTTTTTTTGCGATGCTGTCATGCTATTTTTTTAATCGTTTGTATATATTTTGAATAAGTGAATACATCATGGCCGTGGACCAACCAATAAGCATAATGCCGTTAACGGCTTCCAACCCGGACAGTAAACGCCAATGAGAGTTTAAGGTAATATCGCCATAGCCTAAAGTGGTAAATGTAACGATAGAAAAATATAAACTTTCGGAAAAACTACTAAAATCGACTGTGGTACTTGGATTAAAATAAAAGCCCGATGCCCAAATAATGGTCTGTACAGTATGCAAAACGGTAAAAAACAAAAACGATGTAATAAGCAGTTTTAAAGTGCTGTTAACCGATAGATTATGTTTTGCGGTAAATGTGTTTATACCAAAAAAGGGCATTATCGTTTTTAGCCAAAATATATTACCATACGCTTGTATAACAACATTTACCGTAATTAAGATGCTGCCAAGCGCAATAACTTTAAACATATTTTAATTTATAATTTTTTATACTATTTAGAAAAACAGCACAGAATTTCTTCAAAAATAAGACTAAAATAGATGGTTAACAAAATAATGCTCTGTTTTTAATTATGAAAACCTGAAATCTAAAATTAAGGAAATGGATTGGTAAAAAGTTGTCCCATTGCAAATAGCGAGGGAGTAGGGTGAAGTTTTTCGGAGCTAAAGCATTTTCTATTAATTAAAATAGTTTTTAATACTTAGCAGATTTGCCATTGGTTAGCGAGTTGTTTATAAACTCACGAATATCGTTGTTAGCTTGTTTTAAATCGTCTTTTCTTAAATACATCATGTGTCCGCTACGGTAGCCTTTAAAGGTAAATCTATCTTTCATTTTACCACTTGGGTCAACTTGCCACATGGTATATTTGGCACCAAAATATGTAGTAGCACCATCGTAATATCCCGATTGTATTAAAACGTTTAAGTACGGATTCTGTGCCATAGCTTGCCGCAAATCGTCACGGGTATTGTTATTGCGTTTATCCCACGGATGCACATTGCCAAAGATATTGTATTTTGTATCGGTTTTAAAGTTTAAATGTTCGCTTATGTAATAGTTAATGGCAGGAGCAAAGGCATGGTTCCAAGTGGTCAATTCGGGACTGTAATCCGGGTTTTCGCCGGCATCACGCTTGTCTAAGCCCAAATATTGGGAATCTAAGCGCCCAATAATGTGTCCCGATTTGTTGCGCAATAATTCTTTCCAGAAAAAGCTTGACGGTACATCTAAATTATTTTGTAAAATGAATGTTTTACTCAACCCGGAGTAGTAAGCCATTTTTTCGGCAATGGTATTCTTTTCGTTGTTGGAAATAAAACCACCTTTGGCAATAGCCGGCATTAAGGTATTGATGGCAAAATTTTCGGCTTCGGGCAAAATATCCAATAGATCTTTATTTTGAAGGTTTGTTGGTAACATATTGTGGTACCATGCTGCTGCGGTAAAATAGGGTAAGTTTAAGGCCGAATACACAGGTTGTCCTGTATTGTAAAGTTTATAATCGGCCGGAGAGACCAAAATAACGCCGTTTAGGTACATCCATTGGTTATTTTGTAAGGCTTTGGCTAAACCCATTACACGTGTGCCGCCATAACTTTCGCCAATAAGATATTTGGGAGATTCCCAACGGCTTTTTCGGGTAATAAAGGTATTTATCCATTCCGATAGATACCTAATATCGGTATTGATGCCAAAAAATATTTCCTTGTCTGGCAGTTTACCGTCTTTTCCCTCAACCATTCTGGAATAACTGGTGTTTACCGGGTTTACATATACAATATCGGCAATATCTAAAATAGAGTACGGATTATCTTTTATCCCATAAGGCTGGACAGGGTAGCCTTCGTTATCAATATTTAAAATTTTAGGTCCGGTATAGGCAATATGCATCCAAACCGATGCCGAACCGGGGCCGCCGTTAAAGGAAATAATTAATGGTCTGTTGGCCTTATTTTTAATGTCACTACGTTCGTAATAGGTATAAAAAAGTGTAGCTATAGGTAGATCTTTGCTATTCCAAACAGGTTGCATTCCCGTAGTAGCTCTATAAGGAAAACTAACATTATTAACGTTTGCTGTTCCTATTGTGACCACCATGGTATCTATAGGGATACTGCGTTTTTGTGAGAAAGATAAAAAACAGATGACAAAAAGTAAAAAGGATAAAAAATGTTTCATGATTTTGAGGTTAGGAGTTTGTAAAGTATTAAAATTTTTCAAAAACACCCAACCCAAATAAGGCAAAATCGTATTTAACAGGATCGTTTTTATCGAGTTGCCGTAAATTACGATCCAGTTCAGCCAAAGCTTTGGCGTTGTTTTGTTTTCGTTTTAGTAATCTCAGTTTTCTGGCTACATTTCCAGAATGTACATCTAACGGACATGAGAGCTGTGCGGGTAATAGGTTTTTCCAAATACCAAAATCGACCCCGGTATTGTCGTTCCTTACCATCCATCGTAAAAACATGTTAATTCGTTTTGCCGCCGAACCATTTTTTGGGTCGCTAACGTGTTTTTCGGTACGTTGTAAATGCTCAACTTCAAAAAAGAGTGTTTTAAATGTTGTTATGGCTGGTTGTAGGGATTCTTTTTCTGCATATTTGGTAAAAACCGCTTCCAAGCCATTGTGGTTTTTATAAATATGCTGTAATGATTTTATAAATTGAACAGTGTCGTTGCCGTTAAATGTTCTGTGGACAAACGGCGACAATCTTTCTAAATCGGTTTGGCTGTGGCCGATAATAAATTCGTAAGGAGAATTACCCAATAAATCCATTAGCTTTTTAGCGTTGTTAATAATCATTTTTCGGTTGCCCCAAGCAATGGTAGAAGTTAAAAAACCGGCAATTTCAATATCTTCCTTTTTAGTGAATTGATGTGGGATTTGTATAGGATCGGTTTCTATAAAGTTTGGTCTGTTGTACTGTTCGACTTTTTCATCGAGAAATGTTTTAAGTTCGGCTTTATTCAAAATATTAGCTATTTACAATGTTGCCATCGACCATAATTAGTTTTCGGTCTGTCAAATTGGCAAGTTCTTCATTATGGGTAACAATAACAAAGGTCTGGCCAAATTTGTCACGGAGTTTAAAGAATAAGCTGTGCAGGTTTTCGGCACTTTCGCTGTCTAAATTTCCGGAAGGCTCATCTGCAAAAATCAAATCCGGTTTGTTTATCAAGGCCCTTGCTACGGCAACTCGCTGTTGTTCGCCTCCCGAAAGTTCGTTGGGTTTGTGGTTATGGCGCTCTTTTAAGCCCAAAAAATCAAGAAGCTCCTTGGCTCGTTCTTCGGCTAAAGCCTTACCGGTTCCTTTTATAAAGGCTGGTAGGCATACGTTTTCAATAGCTGTAAATTCTGGTAATAGCTGGTGAAACTGGAAAATAAAACCAATATGTTCATTTCTAAACTTTGCCAAGGCTTTCTCGTTAAGTGTACTAATGTCTATATTGTTTATTTGAAGTTGGAATTTTTCTTTATTTGAAGCTCTGTCCAAAGTACTTAAAATTTGTAGGAGTGTGGTTTTTCCTGCTCCAGAAGCTCCTACAATGGATACCACTTCACCTTTTTTTATAGTAAGGTTTACACCTTTTAAAACCTGTAAATTGTCGTAGTATTTGTGAATGTTTTTTGCCTGAATCATTTTAAAAACGAATATGAGCCGTGAATTTAATACTTTAACTTGTTATGTACAATTATGAAATAAGATAATCGCAATAAATAAAAGCTTTTGGTATATTTATTGTTTATTAAGGTTAAGTTGAACTCCATTTTTTGGTTAAATAAATGATATGAACAAATATAAAAAATTGTTATTGGGGCTTTTGTTCGATGCCATAGGTTATGTGTCGTTTATAATACCGGGTTTCGGTGAGTTTTCAGATATTATTTGGGCACCATTATCGGGTTGGTTAATGACCAAACTTTATAAGGGCAAAGCAGGAAAGGTTGCAGGTGTTATCGCTTTTGCTGAAGAAGCTTTGCCGGGGGTAGATGTTATTCCTACGTTTACCCTAATGTGGGTTTATACATATCTTATAAAAAGGGAAAAATATATTGATTAAGGAAAACGAAGGTATAAAGTAGTAAAATAATGAAACCCTCATTGAGGGATTTAGCAAAGCCAAGATAAAGGCCTCCACAAAAGGTCATGAATAAAAACAACGAACAGTAAGCTTTCGGTTTTTTTGCTATGTTGTTTAAAAAGCTAAAAATTAAATGGTTAACTTAAATTTATTCGTGTGAAATATACATGTTTAATTTTAATTTTATAACACGTGTTTTTTTAAATGAGAGCTAACTTTATAATAATCTTCATGGTACACGCCAAAAAACTATAAATAAAAGTAATGTATTGATAGTTAAGGTGTTATGTTGTTATGTTGTTTGTGTTTGAGGGTTTTAAAAATATTTAAGATCTTGAAAATAAACAATAAACTAATAAAAAGAATTTTTGCCGTGCACTAAAAATAATGTTATTTTTAAGTTTTAAAAGACACTTATTCGAATGACCACAAATAAAGAACTGGACTTGGCATGGGCATTTGCCAATACAACCAACCGTTCCATTTTTCTTACAGGAAAGGCCGGAACGGGTAAAACAACCTTTTTGCACCGCTTAAAAAAGGAAAGTTTAAAGCGTTTGGTTGTGGTAGCACCTACAGGTGTTGCAGCCATAAACGCCAAGGGTGTCACCATACATTCGTTTTTTCAAATGCCTTTTGGTCCTATTTTGCCCAATACCAATTTAAATGCTTCAAAAGGTTTTAACCGGAAGTTTAGTAAGACAAAAATAAATATAATCAAATCCATGGATTTGTTAGTTATTGATGAAATAAGCATGGTGCGTGCCGATTTGTTAGATGGTATAGATCGTATCTTGCGCCGTTTTAGGAACAGGAATAAGGTGTTTGGTGGCGTACAGATTTTAATGATTGGCGATTTGCAGCAACTATCGCCCATTATCAAGGAAAATGAATGGGATTTATTGAAGCATACCTATAAAAACGGTTATTTTTTTAGTAGTTTGGCCTTTCAGGAAAGCCATGCCGTAACCATCGAACTGAAGCATATTTACAGACAGGAAAATCCGCAGTTTATTGAAATTCTAAATGCTATTAGAAACAATAAATTAACCGAAACACTTGCTTCAAACTTAAATAAGCGCCATATTCCCGATTTTAAGTCCAAACCTAATGATGGTTACATTTCGCTTACCACGCACAACAGAAAGGCTGAAGCGGTAAATAAAACCGAATTGAACCGGTTAGATACAAAAAAAGGTATTTATAAAGCGGTGGTTAAGGGGAAATTTCCGGAATATGCTTATCCAAACGACGAAAAATTAGAACTAAAAGTAGGTGCACAAGTTATGTTTGTTAAAAACGATAGCTCGCCCGAAAAACGTTATTTTAATGGTAAAATAGGCAAGGTGGTTCATTTGGATAACGATGAAGTAGTGGTACATTGTCCGGACGATGATTTTAACATTATCGTAACACCCGAAGTTTGGGAAAATATAAACTACTCAGTAAATACCGAAACCAACGCCATCGAGGAAGAAAAAATAGGAGCATATTCCCAAATACCCTTGCGTTTGGCGTGGTCTATTACCATACACAAAAGTCAAGGACTAACGTTCAATAAAGCCATTATAGACGCACAAGATGCCTTTGCCCACGGCCAAACCTACGTAGCCTTAAGCCGGTGTAAATCTTTAGAAGGATTGGTGTTAAAACATAAAATACATCCCCAGCAAATTATTAGCGATGAGAACGTAACGGTGTTTAATGAAACAGCCGAAAAAAATGCTCCGAATAAAGCCGTTTTGGAGCATTCGCATAAAGTGTTTCAATTGGATTTAATTTTTGAAATATTCGATTTTAATGCGTTTTTGTATCCCATAACCCGTATTTTGGATATTTATTATAAAAATAGAACGGTTGTTGAAGGACCATTTGAAACCGTTTTTCTGCCTTTAAAGAAAACAGTGGCTACATTTTTAAAAGTAACCTATAAATTTGGAGAACAATTGCATCAACTTTTAGAAAATGGAGGTTTGCCAGAAAACAGTGAACTTATCCAAAGTCGGTTTAAAAAGGCAAAAGTATATTTTAAAGCAGAAACCGAATCGCACATAACAAAACCGTTAACATCTTTTGGTTTTACAACCGATAATAAAGCCCTGAAAAAAGATATTACCAAACATTTGGAAACACTTGACGACTTACTTGCCGTAAAGCAATTGTATTTTAAAACGGTGGAAGAAGATTTTAAAATGGAACGTATTTTGGAACAGCGAGCTCAGTCGGTATTTGTAAATAAAGAAAAGCCCAAAAACCAGCGAAAAACGGTTGTGGAGGGAACAAGCCATGTGGCTTTGTTTGAAAAGTTGCAAATGCTTAGGAACGATATAGCAAATAGCCAGGAATTGGTCCATTACCAAGTGTTTACCCAGAAGGCCTTATATGCCATGTGCCAATTGCTGCCTACAACTAAAGCCGAGCTTTTAAGAGTAAACGGTATGGGAAAACTAAGGGTGGAAAAATATGGCGACGATATTTTAAAAGTAATTAAAGCATATCGCAATGCACATAATATAGAGGTGTCGTATAAACCCGAAGTTGTCCAAGAGCCAAAAATAGTGAGCGAAACAAAAATGGAATCGTTAACTATGTTTCAATCAGGAAAAACGGTTATACAAATTGCTGCCTTGCGAGAACTTACCGAGAATACCATCTTTGGACATTTAACCAGCTTTATCCCTTCGGGCGAAGTGAAAATAACCGATTTAATATCCATTGAGCGTTATGAAGTCTTAAAGACCATAATTCCACAAAAAAACTTTGAGGGGCTTTCCGATTTAAAAAACCAATTGGATGACGAATATACGTATGCCGAACTGCGTTTGGTTGTAAATGAGTTGAGGTAAGGGAAGAAGAGCAAATAATTATTTTTTTTTAAACATACTGTTTACAACGGTATTTAAACCTTTAAAAGCAAAAAATACGGCAAGGCAACATACCAAAATGGCTATTATTAAAAGTGGAATATAAAAACTTTTGTCTTTATTGCTAAAGGACAAGAATACTGCTGTTGGGCCAATAAACATAGAAATTAACGACAGCCCCAATATTTTTAGGCCTTTAGAGAGCATTGTTTTATCTGTTTTTTCAGTTTCCATTTATTGTGTAGTTTTGTATGGCCGTACGTACGTTTTTATAGGTGTCCAATAATTCTTGGGCTTTATCTTCCGAAATATTAAGTTCTTGCATAAGCATTTTGGCACCTCTATTTACAAGTTTGTTATTGCTTAATTGCATATCCACCATTTTATTGCCTTTTATATGCCCTAATTGTATCATTGTTGCAGTGGTAATCATGTTGAGTACCAATTTTTGGGCAGTACCGGCTTTCATGCGGGAACTTCCCGTTACAAATTCGGGACCTACAATAACTTCAATGGGATATTTTGCGGTTTGCGATAGCGGACTGTTATGGTTACAGGTAATACATCCGGTGGTAATACCGTTTTCGTTACAGTTGTTAAGGGCAGCAATAACATAAGGTGTAGTACCTGAAGCAGCAATGCCAACTACAACATCTTTATTGGATATGTTGTGTGTCTTTAAATCTTCCCAACCTTGGGTAGGTGAATCTTCGGCAAATTCGACGGCTTTCCTAATGGCAGTGTCACCTCCGGCAATTAAGCCGATAACCAGTTTGTGAGGAACGCCAAATGTTGGTGGACATTCCGAAGCATCCAAAATTCCAAGCCTGCCACTGGTTCCTGCTCCAATATAGAATAAGCGTCCATTGTTTCGTAATCTATCAACAATCACTTGTATCAGTTTTTCTATTTGCGGCAAAGCTTTTTCAACAGCCAAAGGAACTGTTTTGTCTTCGTTGTTAATATGGGATAGTAGCTCGGAAACGTCCATTTTTTCGAGATGGTCGTAACGGGAATCCTGTTCGGTGGTTTTTATAAAGTCCATAGTGCAAAAGTAGTTTTTTTACTGCTATGAAAGAAAGCCCCTTAAAAAAAGGGGCTTGATATTGATGTTAATTTAATATATCGTTAAACAGTTTATTAGGCCGCATAACGTGATTTACCATATTTTCAATAGGCTCGTAATAACCGCCAATGTTGGTAGGTTTGCCTTGGATTTTGTTGAGTTCTTTAATGATTAAAGCTTCGTTTTCGGCCAGTTTTTTGGCCAAGACTGTAAATTCGGTTTTAAGCTCTTGGTCTTGGCTTTGATTGGCCAGTTCTTGCGCCCAATATAGTGCCAAATAAAAATGGCTGCCGCGGTTATCTAATTCGCCTGCTTTTCTAGATGGGCTTTTTCTGTTTTCTAATAATGTACTGGTAGCGTTATCCAATGTTTCTCCCAGAATTTTTGCTTGTTTACTGTTGTTTACCTCACTAAAATGTTCCAAAGAAACGGCAAGGGCCAAAAATTCGCCCAGAGAATCCCAACGTAAGTGGTTTTCTTCCAAAAGTTGTTGTACGTGTTTTGGTGCCGAACCTCCGGCACCGGTTTCAAACAATCCGCCCCCGTTCATTAACGGTACAATGGAAAGCATTTTGGCACTTGTACCAACTTCGAGAATGGGGAACAGATCGGTTAGGTAATCGCGTAAAACATTACCGGAAACCGAAATGGTATCCAATCCTTTTATAAGACGTTCGCAGGTAAATTTAGTAGCTTCGGTTGGCGATAAAATACGTAAATCCAATCCAGAAGTATCGTGGTCTTTTAAAGAGGTATTTACCTTTTTAATAAGTTCGGCATCATGCGCTCTGTTTTTGTCCAACCAAAAAACAGCAGGTGTTTTCGAAGCCCTTGCACGGGTTACGGCCAATTTTACCCAATCTTGAATAGGAGCATCTTTGGCTTGGCACATACGCCAAATATCGCCCGTTTCAACAGTGTGTTCCAATAAAGTATTGCCATTGGTGTCAATTACGGCTACGGTTCCGTTTGATGGTATTTCGAATGTTTTATCGTGCGAACCGTATTCTTCGGCTTTTTGAGCCATAAGTCCAACATTGGGTACTGTTCCCATAGTAGTTGGATCGAAAGCACCATTTTCTTTACAAAAATTGAAAATAGCATCATAAATACCGGCATAGCTGCTATCGGGGATAACGGCTTTTGTATCTTGTAACTTGCCTTCGGCATTCCACATTTGTCCGGAAGTGCGTATCATGGCTGGCATGGATGCATCGATAATAACGTCGCTTGGTACATGTAGGTTGGTAATACCTTTATCGCTGTTTACCATAGCTACTGCTGGTCCGTTTTTAAAGGCATCGTTTATATCGATCTGTATTTCGTTTCTTTTATCTTCGGGGAGTTCTTTTAATTTTTCGATTAAATTTCCAAAACCATTGTTTACATCAACACCTATTTCCTCTAAAACGGTACCGTGCTTTGCAAATACTTTGAGGAAGTATGTTTTTACTGCATGCCCAAAAATAATGGGATCGCTAACCTTCATCATCGTTGCTTTCATGTGTAGAGAAAATAGAATACCTTTTTCTTTGGCATCGAATATTTGTTCTTCAAAAAATGCTATCAATGCATTCTTGTTCATTACCGTAGCATCTATAATTTCGCCTTTTTGAATGTGGAAATTATCTTTTAATACGGTTTTTGTTCCGTTATTGGCAGTATGCACAATTTTTATATCGGTTGCATCCTGTATGGTTAACGATTTTTCGTTATGCGCAAAATCGCCAGCATTCATGGTAGCTACATGCGATTTGGAATTTTTACTCCAAGCTCCCATACTATGCGGATTGTTCTTGGCATAATTTTTTACGGCTTTGGGTGCGCGACGGTCCGAATTCCCTTCCCGTAAAATGGGATTTACCGCACTGCCTTTTATTTTGTCGTAGCGTGATTTTATATCTTTTTCGGTATCGTTTTTAGGTTCGTCCGGATAATTTGGAATACCAAAACCTTTAGATTGAAGTTCTTTTATGGCTGCTTTTAATTGAGGTATAGAAGCACTTATATTAGGTAGTTTAATAATATTGGCTTCTGGTTTTTTGGCCAATTCACCAAGCATAGCCAAATCGTCTGATACACGTTGGTCTTCCTTTAAATAATCTGGAAATATTGCCAAAATCCTTGCAGCCAAGGAAATATCGCATGTTTCGATGTTAATTCCGGACGATTTAAGAAATGCTTGTACTATGGGTAAAAAAGAGCGGGTTGCCAAAGCCGGAGCTTCGTCGGTTTTAGTGTAAATTATTTTAGACATTGAATAACTAAGATTATATGTTAACAGTTTTGCTATTTGCAGTTAATGCCCTTTATTGTGAAATAAATTGGCATAAAATAGCGATATCGTTTTCGGGTAGCGAATATACAAAAAACGAAGCATAAAACGGTGTAAATATGAGGTGAAAAGTCTTGCAGATTATAAATTTTAATAGAACATAAAAAAAGGGCTTTGTAAATACCGATTTATCAAAAAACAAAAGCCATATCACAGCAGAACTTAATCTCCTTTGATATGGCTTTCTTTTGAAATGATTTTGTTAAACTATTTTAACCGTGTAGAACATACTTAAATTAGATTTAACATCAACCTTTCCAAAAAGGTGGAACATTTGTGGTTTTTCAAAATGTATTGACCTAACCATCAATATGCTTCCTGTAATTATTTTTTCTTTAAAATCCATTACGACTATGCATTTGCCTTCCGGTTTTTGTGTTTTATCAAGTAACTTGTTTTATGAGGTTTCCCACAACATGTTTTCTTTTAAACACTCCAATCTTGACAAGCAAGAACAACTGAACCCCTTTGGCATTTTGCCTTCAACATCGATACTTGAATGTTAAAGATGGAAATAAAAACAATCAAAAAAAAAAGAACGTTTTACGTTTAGTAAAAACACAAATTTAACGTTTTAAGTTAAAACCAACACCTAAAATATTGTTGCATTACTCTCGTAAAGATAACGTAAAAAAGCGAGTATTCAAAAAAAAGTAATATTTTAGTTTTCAACTGGTTATGAACGCGTGTTATTAACATTTGTTAATAAAAAAAGCCATTCTTTATTAAGAACAGCTTTTCGATGCGTTTGGAAAGTACTTATATTATTTTTTACGCTCTTTAATTCTTGCCTTTTTACCGGTAAGACCTCTAAAATAGTATATTCTAGCTCTACGTACCTTACCACGTTTGTTAATTTCAATTTTTTGTAATGCAGGTAAGTTGATAGGGAAAATACGCTCTACCCCAACAGTACCGGACATTTTTCTAATAGTAAAAGTTTCGGAAGCTCCAGAGCCTCTTCGTTGGATAACAACACCTCTAAAAAACTGGGTACGGGTTTTGCTGCCCTCTTTAATTTCGTAATATACCGTAATGGTATCTCCGGCTCCAAATTCGGGAAGTTCCTTTTTTGTTACAAATTCGTCTTGTACATACTTTACTAAAGACTCCATAATTTTTAAATTTAAAATTGGTTGAATTTAGGACAACATTCACGGTTTTCGCCAGAGGTTAACCCAAAATTGGGTGCAAATATAATTAAAAAGTTTAAACAGACTTGTTTTTATTTTAAAATATCGTTTTGTTTTTTTACACGATTAAGTGCATAAAGTAAAAGCCCCACACCAAATACCCAATACGACAGAGCACTAAAACCGTTAATGCCCAATTGGATGTAGATTAGATAATCCACGTCCTGTCTTGCAAAAAAGAAGCTGATAAAATAACTGCTTAGATTTCCTATAAATACTAATAAACTACCAATTAATAAAGTTATCGAAGCGGCATTTTTATTTTTTGTATATATTATAATTGTAGCAATGAGTACAATAATTTGAGTTATCGCACTAACACTACCAAAAATGACAAAAGCTGTTTCTATTGTCTTTATGTTATCCATTTAGGGAGTTTTAATCGTTTAATAAATCGGGTCTTTTTTCTTGGGTACGTTGGTAGGCCTGTTCTTCGCGCCATTTTTCAATTTTTGGGGTATTGCCGCTAAAAAGGAGTTCCGGTACTTTCCAACCGTTATAATCTCTGGGTTTTGTGTAAATGGGTGGCGCCAATAGATTGTCTTGGAAAGAGTCGGTTAGGGCAGAGGTTTCGTTACCCAAAACACCGGGTATTAGCCTAATTATAGTATCGCAAAGTACGGCTGCTCCCAATTCGCCACCCGATAAAACATAATCGCCAATGGAAATTTCCTTGGTTATTAAATGGTCACGAACCCGTTGGTCCACACCTTTGTAATGTCCGCAAAGTATAATAATGTTTTTCTTTAAAGAAAGTTGATTGGCCAAGCCCTGTTTTAAGGTTTCGCCATCGGGGGTCATATAAATAACTTCATCGTAATGGCGTTCGGTTTTTAAATAACTAATGCACTTATCGATGGGTTCTATCATCATAACCATTCCGGCACCACCACCAAATTGGTAATCGTCTATGCTTTTATAGTTATTGGTAGCATAATCGCGTAGGTTATGGAAATGTACTTTAACCAAACCAGAATCTATGGCTCGTTTTAAAATGGAGGCTTCGAACGGACTTTCTAACAATTCGGGTAAAACCGTAATAATATCTATACGCATGGTGTTGTAGTAATGTCCGGCAAATATAAACGATGTTTGTAAGACCATCAAACATTACATATGTGCATTTAGTTTTCCAAATAAAAGTTGTTTATTTCATTTAAGATACGGTAAAGAGTTTTGTCGTTATTTTCGAGTTCCCGCCTTTTCCAAAAGGTATAATCCCAATATTTGCTTTGATTTTGTTGGCTTTCGGCCTTAAAATAAATATCTTTATAAAAGGCTTCTTTGTCGCTTTGCGAATGTATTTCGTTATAACTGTCCAATAATGTTTCGACATTATTTTTTATGGCACTGTTGTAAATGTTTTTACTTATATAACTAAGAAAGTAATCTTTATTTTTGTCGAAAAGTGTTTTTAATGTTTCTGGATTTCGGTATCTGTTTATAAAAGCAAGTTCAACCTTGTTTTTTAATTTATGTATTTGATTTTTATGGGAGGGAGGAAACCTGATGCTTGTAACATAGCTTTGCGGATGTAATGTGTTTATTTCGTTGTACGATGAGAGATATTCGAAAAAGTTACCCAAAACGGTTTTTAAAAATCCGGTTTCTCCAATTTCGTCTATAAAGATATCGACTATTTTTGTGTCGCAATTGGTGTTTTCTTCAAAACTGTTATTAACAAGAAAGTATTGAAGGCAGTTATTAGCTTCTATATATTTTTTTTGTTCTAAGTGTATAATGTTGTAATAAATGTCGTTTTCATGACCTTGGTTTTTAAGGTTATATTTTAAAATTTCCTTTAACTCTGCATCGTTGTGGTAGGTGTTGTTATTAACTGCCGATGTAGCATTTACAGCCTCTACGGTGTAATAATAGCTAGTGTGTTGGGTTTTTAATTCTTCAATCTTTTTTGTTGAGTATATAATAAAACCGATAGTAATAACCGAAAATAAAATACTTACTGCGGTTATGATAAGTGTAACTTTTTTCATTTCTTAATTATTGTAATGGTTTTGGATTTCCTTTAAAATATCGAATACGGTTTCGTCGTTGTTTTCGTGATAGCGCCTGTCCCAAAAGCCAAACAGCCAAGTTTGCGATGTTTTAAAGGAATACACATAATCAACACTCGGATATGTTAAAAATAAGGAATCGGATACATTGTACGTGTTATAAAACTCTTTGTAGTCGGGTTGTCTGTTTATTTCTTCCTTAATGGTTATTAAATCGTTAACAACCTCTTTGCATAGTTGGTCGTATTTGGATTTTGAAAGAAACGTGAAAATATAAGCCTTGCTTTTGTTCCAGTTTTGTAAAATGGTTTCGGTATCCCGATTTTCGGGATGAAATAGTTTTCGTTGCCAAAATTCCGAAATTCCAATACTTTCAACATAATCTATAGAATTGTTAGTAACGTCTGTGTTTGGATATTCGTTTAAATTTAAATTCCCGACAGCATGGTAATTTTCACTTAAAAACCGATCGGTTGTTTTGTCGTAATTAAAAATATTATTTAAAACTTTATTCCAAAGTTCCTGCGTTTCTTCTTGATTGTTAAGTTGTTCGATTATGTTTTCTTTTAACAAATTTTCGTAAGAGTAATCTTTGGGATTAAAATCTTGTGCCGATTTTATTAAATAGTTGCTGTAGCCCACTAAATTATTCCTGTATTGTCGTAATTCTACAAAAGTATCAACATCGTCTTTTGTGTAATTAAAGGAATTGGATGTAAAAGTGGTATTTTCGGTATATCTAATAGCGTCGTCTTGAATAGAAGCAGCGCCATCTACTGCTACCTCTGTTGCCTCTGCTGCCTCTGTTGCCTCTGTTGCAATTGTGGTGGTTGTAGCTGTAGTCGAGTTGTCTGCTTCGGCAATAAATTGTCCAACATTGTAATTGTGGATTCTATAAGCTTCGTAAAAAATAAATAAAACACCAATAAAAAATCCGAAAGCACACAAAAGCATTAAAAAGTTTACCGCCTTATATTTTAAATATCCTTTTTTTTGAATAAAAAATACGAGTGTTAAGCCTATTATGCTTACTATCGAGGCAAATATCAATATTTTAATGAGCAATGCGCTGTACAAGATAAAGTTCATATAAATTGAGATTAGAGAGTGGTTATTTATCGGTAACATAGTTATCAACAATCTAATCTAAACAAAATTCACAATAAAACAATAAAACATCTTTGTTTTTAACTAAAATAAGGTTGTAAAAAAGCCTGTAAAAATACAGGCTCTAACTAAATAATTATTTTCTTGTAAAATTTATTTTCTGTGTTTGTTTATTTCGTCTTGTAATTGGCGTCTTACTTTTTGTTCGCGTTCCAATGCAACCCTTCTATGTTCTTCAAATTCTTCTTCTATTTCGGTTAACGATTTTTGAGCTTTTTGGGTAACAATATTACTGTTTTTAAACCTGTAGATATAAAAAAGCAAAAGCAATAACAAAACCCCAATAATGGTCCACATTAGCATATTGTAACTTATTTTGCTTGTTTGAAGTCCCAAAACGTTCATGCTGTCTTTTTCTAAGTTGGTGCTGTCTAGTGTTTCTTGGGTTTGGGAAAGCTTTTGTTTTAAACTGGAAATTTCATTCGATTGTATGTCCACAATGGCTTTTGTGTCCGATAAGGTTTTGTGTACGGCATTTAGGGAATCTATGGCGTGCGCTTTTAAAGTATATAGCCATGCTTTTTTAACGACTTTAAAATCTTGGTAATTATTGGATTTTTGTATAACATATTCAAATTGGCTGTCTATTGTACCGCTATTAAGAGATAGATTATCGGTTGCGTTGGATTGCGAAAAAGAAAAGGCCGATACTAAAAATAAAAAGGAGGCTAAAGGTTTTATTAATTTCATGTGTTAATATTTATTGTTTTAATGGTCACATGGAACACCCAAATTAACATTCCTCCGTGTGATTTAAGTTTAATTATGGGTGTTTCATTATATTTTTGGTTTGTAGGTTTTACATTCTACGAAGCTAATTTATAAATATTGTTCGTTTATAGACTGTTTTAATAAGAAAAACTTCATTTTAAAAACCTTATTGTATTATACGGACAGAATCTTTTTTTGGATGTTTGCTAATAGTAAGTATATCGCCGTACTTTCGAAATATATTTTGCCAAGCGAATAACTTGATGGCTGTAACCGTATTCGTTATCGTACCAAATATATAGAATGGTGTTTTTACCATCTGGCCTAACAAGGGTTGCTTTGCTGTCGAAAATGGCCGGAGCCGAACTGCCAACAATATCGCTTGAAACCAGCTCGTCGTTTAGCTCGAATTTAATTTGTTCGACAAGGTCTCCTTCTAAAGCATATTTTTTTACAATGGTGTTAATACCTCTAACCGATGTTTTGTTTTTTAGTTCTAAATTTAAAATGGCCAGCGAACCATTGGGTACGGGTACCCTTATGGCGTTTGATGTTAACTTGCCCGCCAATTCCGGTAATGCTTTTGCGACAGCATTGCCGGCACCGGTTTCGGTAATGACCATGTTGAGTGCGGCTGCCCGTCCGCGACGGTATTTTTTATGGAAATTATCGACTAAATTTTGGTCGTTGGTATAGGCATGTATGGTTTCGATATGTCCAGATTTTATACCAAAGGAATCTTCAATAACCTTTAAAATAGGTGTAATGGCATTTGTGGTACACGATGCTGCCGAAAAAATAGTAACGGTATCCGGATTAAATTCGTGGTGGTTAACACCATGTACAATATTGGGAATTTCTTTGCTGGGTGCAGTTAGCAATACTTTGCTAATACCCTTGGATTTTAAATGTCTGCCCAAAGCACCTTTATCACGAAATACACCGGTGTTATCTATAACCAAAGCATTGTTTATGCCATATTGTGTGTAGTCTATCTCTTCGGGTGTATTGGCAGAAATTATATTTACCGTAGTACCGTTAACATTAAGAGCATTGTTTTTGGAATCGACAAAAACAGTTCCTGAAAATTCGCCATGTACAGAGTCGTTTCTTAATAGGGCAGCCCGTTTTTCAAGGGTTTTAGTATCTAATTGGCCTCTAATAACTATGGCTCTAAGCCGTAATTGGCTTCCTTTTCCCGTTCGGGCCATAAGCTCCCGTGCTACCAATCTGCCTATTCTGCCAAAACCATATAGCACCACATCTTTGGGCTGTAAATTATCGTTTTTGTTTATACCTTTTAATTTAGAAAATACAAATGCCGTACCATTGTTGTATTTGTTGTCTTCGTTGTGGTACTCGAAAGTTAATTTGCCAATATCGAGCTTTGCCGGAGGGATATCTGCAGTTTTTATGGCCTGTGCAATTTCAACCGAATCGAAAATGGAAATAGGTTTCTGGACAAATTTGGCAGCATATTCATGTAAATTTAAGATTTGGCTCACATTAAGATCGATAAGTTGATTTCTAAAAAGTACCAATTCGATCGATTTGTCGTACCACAAATCGTTAATAATTTTAATAAACTCCACAGTTGCCTTTCGTCTATCGGCCTGAAACGCGAGCTCCTTTTCGTATTTGTTATTGGGAGACATTTTGATTGGTTTAGTTTGGTTTTAGCAAAAGTATTATATTTCAAACGTTTTCGTTAAGGATTTCACAAAAAAATAACCCCTTAATTTTTTATCATTAAGGGGTTATGGTAAATATGTTTACAGATTTATCTAAAATTATACCGCTCTTTTTCGCCTTTGGTATTTATTAATTCAACTCTTAGGGGTTCGTATGGCGAACGGTTTTTAATGGCCGTTTTTAAATCGTCTACCGAATGTATTTGGGTATCGTTAATTTTTGTTATAATAGAACCTTCGTCTATACCGTTGTTTTTCCAGTACGATTCGTAATCTTTATCGAACTTAACTATTTTAACACCATTTTCGGTATTTAACTTTTTAAGCTCGTTTTTATTGGCATTTTTAACCGTACCCACAACAGGTAAGATAAGCGTTTGGTTTTTGGTAAGCTTAACGGGTACTGTTTTTAGTTTTCCGTTTTTAGAAATGGTTATGCTAACAACATCACCGGCACGTTTTGCACTAATGTGTCCTGTTAAATCGGAGAATTTAGAAATTTTAATATTGTCTATTTCCTTTATTATATCGCCTTCTTCTATTCCGGCTTCGTCTGCACCCGAGTCTTCTATAACTTCCGATATATAAATACCTTCGGTATCGGTTATTCCTAATTTTTCTGAAGCATTGCTGTTAAGTTCTCCTCCCGAAATTCCCAGGATGCCATTTTGTACGTTGCCATATTCCATAATATCTTCAATAATCCGGCGAGCGATATTACTGGGAACAGCAAACGAATAACCAACATAAGAACCCGTTTGCGACGAAATAGCAGTATTGATACCTATTAATTCGCCTTTTGTGTTTACCAAGGCACCACCCGAGTTTCCGGGGTTTACAGCGGCATCGGTTTGTATGAACGATTGCGAACTATTGCCCGATAAATCTCTAGCTTTTGCACTTACAATGCCGGCAGTAACGGTCGATGTTAAATTAAAGGGATTGCCTACTGCCAATACCCATTCGCCAATACGTACTTGATCTGAATCGGCAAAAGTAACATAAGGTAAGTCTTCGTTAGCATCTATTTTTAAAAGGGCTATGTCTGTTTTTGGATCTGTACCCACAATTTGCGCTTCGTAGGTTTTATTATTATTAAGTGTTACTGTTAACTGGTTAGAATTGCTAATAACATGGTTGTTAGTAACAATGTAGCCATCGGCATTAACAATAACACCCGATCCTGTACCCATTTGGGCTCGTTGCGGGCTTCTGCCATAAAATAAGTCTTCGAAAGACATGCCGCCTCTACTTATACTTACGTTTTTAACGTGTACCACGGCATTTACGGTATTTTCGGCAGCAATAGTGAAATCCGGAGCTTCATTAAAGCTTGCTGTGTTAATGACATTTGAAGCAGGCAAGAAATTGGGACTGGGCGTGGTGGCCGTAACACCAACTTCGGTATTTTTTTTGGGTTCCAAAAAAAGTTTGTAGGCTCCTAAGGTTATAATACCGCCTAAAACGGAAACTAAAATTAATGATAATATCTTCTTCATATTTTATTAGAATTTAATTTGTGTTTTATGTAATATGATAAGGTTTTAACAAGAAAACAGAATATTGTTTTTTAAATGAACGATTAAAATTAATTATTTATTGAATTGCTGTTTTCCTTTTAACGATTTTTAACGCTGGGTTTAACGTGTGTTTAACAGACGGAAAAACGGTTTAATATTTATATATTTGTAGCACGTTATGCAACAAACATTTTATAAATATCAAGGAACAGGTAATGATTTTGTGATGATTGATAATCGTCTGCAAACATTCAACAAAAAAGATACCAAACGCATTGCCTTTTTGTGCGACCGACGTTTTGGCATAGGTGCCGATGGACTTATATTGTTAGAAAACCACCCTAAATGCGATTTTACGATGGTTTATTACAATTCCGATGGTAACGAAAGCACTATGTGTGGCAATGGTGGGCGTTGTCTTGTAGCCTTTGCGCACGATTTGGGAATTATTAAAGAACAAGCTGTATTTGAAGCGGTAGATGGTGTCCATCATGCCACAATAAAGAACAAAATCGTAAAACTGCAAATGCAGGATGTTCTGGTTGTTGAAACGTATAACGACCATGTGTTTTTAAATACGGGATCGCCCCACCATGTGCAATTTGAATCCCAAATAGAAGATTTCGATATAAAGCGTAAAGGTGCTGCAATACGGTATGGAAAACCCTATAACGAAGCTGGAACAAATGTTAATTTTGTAAAAAAAATTGATGATAAAACATTCAGGTTAAGAACTTACGAACGTGGTGTTGAAGATGAAACCCTGTCTTGTGGTACAGGAGCAACAGCAGTAGCCATTGCCATGCACAGACTAAATAAAACCAATAAAGAACTTGTTAATTTAAAGGTACAGGGTGGCGATTTGCAAGTATCGTTTTGTGTCGATAATAACAGTTATAAGAATGTTAATTTAATAGGCCCGGCAACCTTTGTATTTAAAGGCCATATATAAATGAAGACACTAAAAGGAAAAAATATACATTTACGGGCTTTAGAACCAGAAGATTTGGAATTTCTATATACCATAGAAAACGATGAGCTTGTTTGGGAAATAAGCAATACCCAAACCCCTTATTCCCGATATATTTTAAAACAATATTTAGAGCAGGCCCATCAAGATATTTACGAAGCCAAACAGTTACGCTTAGTGGTTTGCAACAGCAAGGGTGCTACTTTGGGACTTATCGATTTGTTCGATTTCGATTTTAAAAACAAAAGGGCAGGTATAGGTATTGTTATAAAAAACATTAAAGATCGTGGCAAAGGTTATGGAAAAGAGGCCATTAAATTATTAGTGGAATACAGTTTTTCGCACCTTGGTTTGCATCAGCTGTATTGCAATATTCCCGAAGATAATAAGGCTAGCATCGCATTGTTTTCTAGTCAAGGTTTTAAAAATATAGGATTGAAACAAGATTGGATTTATACAAACAATGCGTATAAAAACGAATATTTGTTTCAGCTTATAAAAAACAATTAAAAAAGTTACCAATTTAGGATTTCCAAAAGTTTACTCTCTATTTACGGGTACTTCAATTTTGGTTCCGTCCCAAGCCATGGTAAGGTATAAGTGGCCAATAGAGTTGTCGAAACCAATGGTGAACAGTTCTACAACGGTATCTAATTTTTTTATGGGAACTTCTACATCTAAAACATCGTAGTTAGGATCCCACATGGGTTTCATTTCCGAATCGACACCCCAAGTATATTGTTTAGAATTAAAAATAACAGTCCAAACCGAATCTTTTGGAACAGTCCAAAGTGTATATTTTCCTGCAGGAAGTGGTAATCCCTTTATGGTAATGGGCTTATTGGTCTCGAAAGTGGTGGCTTCGTTGGCTCCTGTACGCCAAACCTGATTGTAGGGTACCAAAGCCCCAAAAATTTCACGGCCTTTTTTAGACGGACGGTTATAGAATACCTCTAATTTTAAATCGTTTAGTTTAAATTCTACGGTATCTTTTGGGCTTAAGCGCTTATCAAAAATATTTTCTACGAAAATGCAGTATAATAACAGCCCCAATGCAATTACCGATAATAAAATTAAAACACGTTTAAGAAAGGTATTCATATAAAAACAATTTTTTTTTTTGGATAAATATACTTTAAAAAAGTAAGATATTATGCAAACGTACAATTAATTGGTTTGTTTTACGCTTGCATAGTTTTTTTTGTGAAACTTTAACAATTCTTTATCTCGTTTTTAATAGCCTGTACAATAGGTTCCAACGGACTTAAATAATCGAACCACAAGGTGTTTTTGTTTCGTTTAAACCATGTAAGCTGTCGTTTGGCAAAACGGCGGGAATTTTTTTTTATCTCGGAAATAGCAACATCCAAAGGCCATTCACCTTCCAAATAGTTAAACAATTCTTTATAACCAACTGTATTCAGAGCATTATAATGTTTAAAGGGGAGGAGTTGCTTAACTTCATCCATCAATCCTTGTGCGATCATAATATCGACTCGTTTGTTTATTCGGTCGTAGATAATTTCCCTTTCGGCGGTGAGTCCTATATTAATGGTCTTAAAACACCGTATGTTCTTTGCATTGTTTAAGAATGAAGAATAAGGTTTTTGCGTTCCTATCGATACTTCTAAGGCACGAATTACCCGATGTGGATTATCGATAGCAATGGTATTGTAGGCTACTTTATCCAAAGTTTTTAATTGTTCCTGTAAATAGGGGAGACCTTTAGTTTTTAAATCGGTATTTAGCTGTTTCCTAATATTCTTATCGATATCGGGAAAGTCATCCAAACCTTTGGTAACGGCATCGACATATAGACCAGAACCACCAACCATTATAACAATATCGTACTCTTTAAAAAGGATATTTAAAGTATGTAATACCTCTTTTTCGAAATCGCCCACACTGTAATTGTCCTTTACGGATTTATGGTGGATAAAATGGTGTTTTGCTAAATTGAGTTCGGTTGTTGTGGGAGCTGCCGTGCCAATTTGCATTTCTTTAAAAAACTGCCGTGAATCGGCCGAAATTATTTCGGCATTAAAATAGCGTGCTAGTTTAATGCTTAGTGCGGTTTTACCAATTGCCGTAGGGCCAACTATGGATATTAGGTATTTACTCATCCTTTAGTTTATGGCCGCATTTTCGGCAGTATTCGGCATCATTTAAAATAATATCGTTACCACAGTTTTTACAGGAACTTTTGGTTTCGTTGGCCAATTTATTTTTGGTTGAAGCATATTCGGCCGAAACAATGCCCGTAGGGACGGCTATAACACCATAACCAATAATCATAATAAAAGAAGCTAAAATCTGTCCGATGGCAGTTTGTGGGGTAATATCGCCAAAACCAACGGTGGTAAGGGTTACAATACACCAATAAATACTTTGAGGAATACTTTTAAAGCCATTTTCGGGACCTTCTATTAAATACATTAAGGTTCCTAAAATGATTGAAACTATCAATACAAAAAATATAAATACTAATATTTTGGAACGGCTATTTTTTAATGCTCTTATAAGTTTGTTGGATTCGCCCACAAAACGAATGAGTTTTAATATCCTGAAAACCCGTAATAAGCGCAATGCCCTGAATACCGCCAAAAATTGGGTATCGACAATAAAGAATGAAATGTATTTGGGCAGTGTTGAAAGCAGATCGACACCACCATAAAAACTAAAAATATACTTTTTTGGCTTTTTTACCGAAACGATCCTCAATATATATTCTATGGAAAACAAAATGGTAATGATCCACTCGGAAATATTGAAAAAACTATGGTATTTTTTGTCGAACGACTCTACACTTTCCAACATTACGATCACGATACTGAAAATGATGGCTATTAGCAGCACAATATCGAACAGTTTACCTGCAGGTGTATGTGTACCGTAGATAACTTCGTGTATTTTATCTTTCCAATTGCTCTGTGGTTTGTCTTTCATTGTTCAAAAATAATAAAAGATTAAGATACTGTCTATGTTTTAATTAAATTGAACAATCTTTAACCGTTTGTTTTTTCTAAGGTATGCTTGTATAATGTGTTGTGTGTCCCTGTTGTTTTGCATTGGGGTAATAATGGATTTTAAAATAGCGATATTGTTTATTTGGTAATTAAGGTTAAAATAGCCTAATCCTTGAAAAATACCATTCTCGACAAGAATGGCACTGCGTTCGTCAATATCACGTCCTTTGTCGATAATAACCATGTTTTTGTTTGTAAAACTGTATTTTGAGATAAATGCCTCCACACGTTTGTTATATATTTCGGCAGGTTCTTTTTTTATACAGGCACCATTGCATTTTTTTATATCGTAATTAAAACAAGATGTTTTGGTTTTGTAGATATCTGTAAGTTTTTGGCATAAGTTAAAGTCGTCTATAGCTTTGTTTACAAAACTTTTGGCACTTTGTTTATTGCTAAAGGTGGTTATTGGTTTTTTACGTAAATCGGCAATATCGACTTTGAGGTTTATATAACCGTTTTCGTCACTAAAACTATATAATGCATGCGAAAAAATGGTACGGCGCAAAGCTCGGTTAAAGCGTGGTTTTATACGTTTTATTTCTTCGCTTTCCTTTAAAAGAGCTACCAATTCGCTACCGGTAGTCTCGTAGCTTACCGAGTGTACCATTGCCTGTATTTTTTTCGATTTGGCAGTAGTATCTGTGAAATGTTGGTTTATCCGTTTTTTTATATTGTTGCTTTTACCAATGTATATAATGTTTCCGTTTGTTTCGTGGATATAATATACGCCAGTTACAGAAGGTAAACTGTCCAAAATATCAAGGTATCGTGGTTCTAACTGGTGTTTCGGGTTTAGCTGTACCGATTTTTGAATAATACTTTTGTGGGTATCTTTATCTAATAATATCTTGAACAGTTTTACAGTGGCCATAGCATCACCTGTGGCTCGGTGCCTATCGCTTACCGGAATACCGAGCGAGCGAGCCAATTTACCCAAACTGTACGATGCTTGGTCGGGAATAAGTGTTTTTGCCAATTCGACCGTGCAAAGCGATGGTTTAATGTATGTGTAGCCCAAGCGTCTAAATTCGGTAGATAGAATGCGGTAATCGAATTGTGCATTGTGGGCTACGATAATGCAATTTTCGGTAATTTCTATAATGCGCTTGGCTACTTCGTAAAATTTCGGGGCATGGCGCAGCATATTGCTGTTTATTCCTGTAAGATTTACTACAAATGGTTGTATTTCGCGTTCGGGATTTATTAGGCTTATAAATTGATCTATTACTTGCTGGCCATCGTATTTATAAATGGCAATTTCGGTAATACCTTCTTCGTTATATTTACCTCCCGTAGTTTCTATATCAAGTATTGCGTACAAACCTTAGTTGTAAGTTTTTGTTTTTAGTGATTAATTTACTGTGTTTATAATGTGTTGTGTATTAAGAATACGTTTTTTATTGATAATTTCTAAAGCCAAAAATATTGCTGCCAATACGAACCATGGTACTGCCATATTTAACAGCTAATTTATAGTCGCCACTCATGCCCATTGATAGTGTGTTTAATTGGACATGTTTGCATTGAACGTGGTCGAACTGTTTTTTGTAGGTATCGAAAATGGATTTTAAATATCGAAATTCTTTTTTTATCTGTTCGTCATTATCTGTAAAAGTGGCCATACCCATTAGGCCGGTTACCCGTATATTTTTAAATGTGTTATCGTTATCTTGATTTCTTGATGTTGACAGAAAGGGTTTCAGTAGTATTTCCAATTCTGTTTCGTCCAATCCAAATTTGCTGTCTTCATCAGCAATGTAAACTTGTAGTAAGCAGTCGATAATTCTATCGTTTTTTTTGGCCTGTTTATTAATTTCTTTTAGTAATTTAAAACTATCCACACTATGTATTAAAGACACAAAAGGTGCCATATACTTTACTTTGTTTGTTTGTACATGGCCAATCATGTGCCATTGGATGTCCTTTGGCATTTGTTCCCACTTATCGGCCATTTCCTGAATTTTATTTTCACCAAAAATACGTTGCCCGGCATTGTAAGCTTCCATAATGGTTTCTACGGATTTGGTTTTCGATACGGCTACAAGGGTAACATAATCGGGTAAGGTTGATTTTATGTGGGATAGATTTTCTTTAACGGACATTTTGAGGTTTACTTGGGTTTAACTTTAAGGTTTGAAAAGTTCAAGGTTTAATATCTAAGATTTAGGGTTTAGAGTTAAATTTTTCACTTTTCATTAAAAACTGTTTGGCTACTTTTTTGGCTTTTTTACTTTCGGAATAATCGTAAAACCCCTCGCCCGATTTAATACCAAATTTACCCGCACGAACCATATTTACCAACAACGGACAGGGGGCGTATTTAGGATTTTTAAAACCTTCGTACATTACATTAAGTATAGACAAACAAATATCTAATCCGATAAAATCGGCCAACTGTAATGGCCCCATAGGGTGTGCCATACCGAGTTTCATAACCGTATCGATTTCGTTAACGCCGGCAACTCCATTATATAAGGTTTCTATAGATTCGTTAATCATGGGCATTAAAATGCGGTTGGCCACGAAGCCGGGATAATCGTTTACTTCAACAGGAACTTTGTTTAGTGTTTTAGAAAGTACCATAATGGTATTGGTAACCTT
The DNA here is from genome assembly GCA_047975295.1 of Aestuariibaculum sp. Classification (GTDB taxonomy): domain Bacteria; phylum Bacteroidota; class Bacteroidia; order Flavobacteriales; family Flavobacteriaceae; genus JBKEDH01. The sequence goes on along the minus strand of JBKEDH010000173.1, from coordinate 9,685 downwards.
GTTACTGGTGTTGTATCCCCGAATTATTTCGACCAATTTCATAATAGGAACAGGATTCATAAAATGCATGCCTATTACTTGGTCGGGTCTTGATGTTGCAGCAGCTATTTGCGTAATGGAAATAGACGAGGTATTGGTGGCCAAGATGGTGTCCTTATCGCAAACCGTATCCAGTTTCTTAAATATATTAAGTTTTAAATCGATATTTTCGGTTGCGGCCTCAATTACTAAATCGACATGTTTTGCACCTTCGTTAATCGATGTGTACGTGTTAATGTTAGCAAGTGTTTGGTTTTTTATCGTTTTGGTAATGGTCTCCTTGGCCAACATTCTGTCTAAATTTTTAGAGATAGTGGCAAGTCCTTTATCTAATGCATTTTGGCTAATATCGATTAAATTAACTTTAAAGTTGTTTTGTGCAAAGGTGTGCGCTATACCATTACCCATAGTACCGGCACCAATTACAGCTATGTTTTTCATGGTTCTAACTTGTTTGTATAGACGAATTTAAAAACAGTTTATAATTTGTGTTGCTACCCGAAGTGCTTCGGTTCCATCGTGTAGGGTTACAACGGGTTTGGTGTTGGTTGTTATGGCGTTAGCAAACGATTCCAGCTCGTCTAATATGGAATTATTGTTTTCTATTTTGGGATTGTCGAAATATATTTGTTTTTTAACCCCTTCGGCATTTTGTAAAATCATATCGAAGTCACCGGGATTTTTCGGGGCATCCTTCATTTTAACGACTTCGCATTTCTTTTCGAGAAAATCGACCGAAATATAGGCATCTTTTTGAAAAAAACGGGCTTTACGCATTTTTTTAAGTGAAATCCTACTTGCGGTAAGGTTGGCCACACAGCCGTTTTCGAACTCGATACGGGCATTGGCAATGTCGGGAGAATTACTTATTACCGAAACGCCGCTGGCACTAATAGTTTTTATTTTGGATTTTACAACGCTTAAAATAATATCGATATCATGAATCATTAAATCCAATACCACAGGCACATCGGTACCGCGTGGGTTAAACTCTGCCAATCGGTGTGCTTCGATAAACATAGGTGATTTTATATGGTCGGTAACCGCTAAAAATGCTGGATTGAAGCGTTCTACATGTCCCACTTGACCACGTAAACCGTGCTTGGCTAAGAGTTCGCGTATATGTTCGGCTTCTTCGACTGTATTGGTTATAGGTTTTTCAATAAAAATATGTTTACCTTTTGCAATAGCTTTTTGGGCACATTCGTAATGTGATAGTGTTGGAGTTACAATATCGACCATATCGACCGCATCGATAAGGGCATCTATGGAATTAAAATAGGTGTAACCAAACTCGGCTTCGACCTGTTTGCCCGTTTGGGTATCGGCATCGTAAAAACCAATAAGCTCGTATTTATTGGATTGTTTAAGGAGTCGTAAATGTATTTTTCCAAGGTGACCGGCACCAAGCACACCAGCTTTAAGCATAATTTTCTATTTTTAACAAAAATAACATAATTAGTAGTACGGCAAGAAAAATTTTGGTAAAAACCTAAACTCTACATTTCATAAAATCTGAAAATCAGTATTCAGAAAAAATCAATAAAAATAAATAAGGTAATTATTTTCAGCTTTAAAATGTTTAAGTAATTTTAGCCAATTAAAACAGGGATTGTACCTGTATTTTTAAGATAAAACACAATAGTTTTTTTTGAAGGATACTTTTAAGCATAGGGGGTTACGAAACCATTTGGTTAACGAATTGATAGGTAAGGGTATAAGCGACCAATTGGTTTTAGATGCTATTAGAAATATACCGCGCCATTTGTTTATGGATTCTGGATTTCTGGATCATGCTTACCAGGATAAAGCTTTTCCCATTGCAGCGGGACAAACCATCTCGCAACCTTATACGGTGGCGTTCCAAACCGAATTATTGCAAGTAAAAAAAGAAGACAAAATCCTTGAAATAGGAACAGGAAGTGGTTACCAAACCGCTGTGTTGTGCGAGTTGGGCGCTCGTGTTTACAGTATTGAGCGCCAACAGGAACTATTTAAAAAAACGAGTAAGTTTTTGCCCAAGATAGGCTATAGAGCTAAGAAGTTGATTTTTGGAGATGGTTATAAAGGCTTGCCCGCCGAAGCACCTTTTAATGGTATTATTGTTACGGCCGGTGCACCATTTGTGCCAAAGCCTTTATTGAGCCAGTTGAAAATAGGGGGTAGGCTGGTAATTCCCGTAGGTGACGATGTACAGGTTATGACCCTATTTATTAGAAAAGGCAAAAAGGAATTCGAGCAACATGAACTTGGTGAATTCCGGTTTGTACCATTGTTGGAAGATAAAAATTAAGACTTGTACTTGTTCGGGATTTTGTGTTTTCGGGTTTCTTTTGCCCAAAAGATATTGATAATCCACCAACGTTCACCATCGTTAAATAACTGAAAACTGTTAATGCCCCTTATAAGAGGTTTTTCGTCTTCTTCGGAATTAAAAGCTTCGTAAGTACTGAAAACTTGAGACATGGTACCAAAGGTTTCAACAGTACGGTGTATTTCATTTTCGAAAAAACCGTTTTCGAACATCCATTTTCCGGAGTTCTTGATGTACTCGTCCGGACTCATATAGGCCACTTGTACCTCGCCATCTATGTTTTTACCAGAAGCGATTAATTTGGCTCCCGGATGGAATAAAAACTTAAATAGATCCCAATCGCGCTCTACGCCTTTTTCGCCCGAAATAACAGTATATAATGATTTTATGGTACTGTCTATAGTTAGGACATGGGCAGAATAATCTTTTTTGCTATTTTCTTCCAATTTTTTTTCCTGCGCCCATAAATTTACCGAAAGTAATACTATTGAAATTAAAACAATATGTTTCATGTTATTTGAATGATTTTTTAATACGATCCAGATTGCGTTTGTTGTCGCGATCCTTTATAGTTTCCCGTTTGTCGTAAAGTTTTTTACCTTTTGCCAAAGCAATGTCCATTTTGGCAAAGCCACGTTCGTTTATAAACAATCGTAGCGGAACAATAGTAAGACCTGTATTTTGGACTTCCTTGTTTAATTTTTTTAGTTCTTTTTTGTTGAGTAAAAGTTTTCGTTCTGCTTTGGGTTTGTGGTTGTAGTAGGTACCAAAGGCATATTCTTCGACAGTCATATTAATAACAAACAACTCACCACGATCGTTAAATTCGCAAAAACTTTCGGCAATAGACGCTTTACTGCTTCGAATTGATTTTATTTCGGTTCCCGTTAATACAATACCGGCGGTGTATTTGTCCAGTATTTCGTATAAAAAACGGGCTTTTTTGTTCTGTATGTTTATGTTTTTTTGCATAAACGCCAAAATTAAGTAATTTTCCTTTTTAAAAGTACAATATGCCGAATATTAAGTTTAAACGAGTTCATTGCAGACTCCAAATGCTTGGTAATACAAAATACACAACCATGGTAATAATAAGAACGGTAACAAGGTTCATAGCAAGGCCTTTTTTTACCATATCCTCTATTTTTAAATAGCCCGATCCAAATACTACTGCATTTGGTGGTGTTGCAACAGGGAGCATAAAGGCACAAGAGGCCGCCATGGTGGCACCAACTAAAAGTACATAGGGATGAACATCCAAAAACTCGGACATGGAAACCAGTACCGGAAGTAATATGGCTGTAGTGGCCATGTTTGAGGTAATTTCGGTTAAAAAATTTATACTAGCAACCAAAATAAGCAATAAGAGCAATATAGGGATGTTCTTTAATGTTAACAGATAGTTGCCAATCCATTCTGCCAAGCCCGTAGCCTCAAATCCGGAAGCCAAAGCCATACCACCCCCAAATAAAATTAGAATGCCCCAAGGCAATTTTTCGGTATCCTGCCATTGTACCAAAGCTTCTTTTTTAGATTTTGCAGGTATAATAAACAGGCAAACAGCAGCTATTATAGCAATTATGGTATCGTCTATTTTTGGCAAAAAATCGGTTAAAATAAACGAACGGCAAATCCAAGCCAAAGCGGTTAAGATAAACACGATTAGAATGCGTTTTTCTTCGGCTGAAATAGTTCCCAATTGATTAAGTTGTTTTTTTATTTCTGTTTTGCCTCCCGGAAATTCCTTTTGTTTAAACTTAAAGGCAAATCGGGTTAAATATACCCAACAGATAATTAAAATTACAATGCTAATGGGGAGCCCGAACATAAACCATTGCGAAAATGTAATTTCGGTATTATAGGCTTTTTCTACAATACCCGCCAACACTAAATTGGGAGGTGTACCAATTAATGTGGCCATACCTCCAATAGATGCACTATAGGCAATGGCCAACATTAAAGCTTTTCCGAATATACGGTTTTCGTTAACCTCGGTATTTGGGTTATCTTGTAGCTGTGCAACAATGGCCATGCCTACAGGGAGTATCATTACTGCCGTTGCGGTATTGGAAATCCACATTGATAGAATGGCAGTAGCTATCATGAAACCCAAAATTATTTTTCTAACATCTGTTCCGACAATATTAATAATATTAAGAGCTATACGCTTGTGCAGTTGCCATTTTTCTATAGCCAGGGCCAAGATAAATCCGCCCAAAAACAAAAAAATATACTTATGTCCATAAGAAGCTGTGGTTTCGCCGATGGAGAGTCCGCCGGATAATGGAAATAAAACAATGGGCAATAATGCCGTAGCGGCGATGGGGATGGCTTCGGTAATCCACCAAATGGCAATCCAAATGGTTGTGGCCAAAACGGCGTTGGCCTCTTTGGATAGCCCTTCTGGATGAAAAAAGTACAGAATACATATAAATGCCAATGGACCTAAAAGTAGCCCGATTATCCCTTTTGTTATACCCATATTAGTTGAACTTTAAAACCATTTCTTTTCAATTGGCCTAAAATAACTAACTTTTACTTTAGCCAAAAGTTTAAATGGATATTATTTTAAAAATTTGTTGGCCAATTAAAAAAGTCAAGATGAGTTCATTAGTTTATTTTTTGGTTTCTTATAGAGAAATAATGAGAGGTAAAATGGCTTTACAAATAGTAATTATTTTACAAAAATGATATTTTGTATGTTTTGTTTACAAAAAATAAGTTTTTACATTACAAAATTGTAGGTTGTTTTTTATAAAAAAAATAATTTCTTGGATAAAGATGAAATTTATTAGGTTAATACACAGGTACTTATATTTGTTTGTGTATATTTGCGACTTCGTAAAATAAATTAAAAAGTCATCCAAATTTTAATTTGAAACGTAAATAGCGATAATAGCAAAATAGTATTATATCGAATAAAATTACTTTTTATCGATTTTAACAGCCAAAAGTAAATTTAATATGTATAGACCATTTAACAGCACACAATCAGATTTTTTTATGAAAAAACCTAAAACTATGTTATTGATTTCTTTGTTCTTGTCTATTTTTATGTCATGTAATGATGAAGAGCTTTTTGTTTCTAATTCAAATGAGGAGGAAAACAGTATTGACAAGGTTAGCAGCGTAAGTGCTCTAATTAATGCCCAACCGGGAGAAACTCTTGTTATTGGTACAGTATTGGATTTAGAAGGAAGAACCATTAATTTAGCATCTAATATTAATTTAATACATTCTGATGAAGGAGAAATTATAAATGGATCTTTAAATTTTGCCGATAGTTCTACTATTTCCGGAGAGCTTTTAAACAGTAGTTTGTCTATTGTGGGGTCTTTGCCTGCATTAAAAAGCACCTCTTTTAATTTTAGTCCAAGTAGATGGGGGATTGTTGAAGGGAAAACAACTTCGGCAATAGCAAGAAAGAATACTGATATACTGATAGATATTATGCAAAAGGTTAAGGATTTTGGTATAAAAGAGTTTGTAATAGATAAAATGGATGCCTATTTTGAGATAAGCAGTAAACAATCGGATATCTACAGAAGTCATATAAACGGCATATTAATTCCTTCCGATTTTTATTTAAAAATGAGTGATAACACACATTTAAGAGTTCACCCGAACAGTTCTTCCCATTATTCTTTAATTACAATTTTTGATGTTGAAAATGTAACTATTGAAGGAGGTAACCTACATGGTGACCGTGATGAGCATAACTACTCAAGCGGAGGCACTCATGAATGGGGACATTGTCTTTTAATACGATCTGGTATAAATATTACGGTTAAAGACATGAAAATTTCGAGTGGATCGGGAGATGGTATTGATATAAATAGTATTGGGTATTTTTACACAAACAGCAATTATAAACCATCTAGAAATATTACCATAACCGGCAACACATTGGACTCTAACAGAAGGAACAATATATCTATAACCGATGGCCGATATATTACCATAGAAAACAACACCTTGTTAAATGCCAGTATAAACACTTCTAAATCAACAGGTATTGCTCCTGGATATGCTGTCGATATCGAAGCAGGAATCCGTAGAAATGAATCTACAGGAGCAATACTTATAGATAGAGCCACAGGAAAAATACTTGTACATGAAATTGCAGAGAACATTATTATAAGGGAAAATACCGAAAAAAATAGTAGGAAAGGAGCTTTAACTGTTCATGTTGGTAACAATATTGATATTTTAAACAATACGTTTCAAAATCATATAAGTTATTCTTTTGGTTATAATATAAATATTTCGGGAAATACCATTACGGCAACAGATAAGTTTACAGGTACCTCTGCTATTGTTGCAGGAAGACCAGGTACAGAAGCAGATGTATTTAATTATAGTAACAAAGTTACCAATAATGTTATTACCGGATATCCTACCGGAATAACGTTTAATAATACAGACTTAAATGTTACAAATAATAAAATTAACGATTTTACAAAAGGTTTTTTCTTATTAGCGACTACATGTAGTAATATTACAATATCCGACAATATTCTTAAAAGTAAAAAGGATAAAAGTATAGGATTTCATTTTTATAGAACTTCTTTAGATAACATAAATATTTCAAATAATGAAATTGATGTACTTACTGCACCTGTTAAATTGGATGAAGTGAATAATAAAACCGGTCAGGAAAAGTATAATTTCACATTCGAAAATAACATTTTTACTTCAAGTAATTCATCGGTAACATTAATAAACAAAGCAAGTGGGGTTACTTTAAGAGGCAATAATTTTAATAGTGGGTTAAAACTTCTTACTACTAAAAATATCATATTGCAATCAAACACGATAACCAGCTCTGGCGATGGTATATATTTTAGATTGAATAATGAAAATATTTTATTGGAGAATAATATAATAGATGTTCCCAGCCGCTTTAAGTGTGTAAAAACATTAAGCTCGACCATTTTTAAAGACCTAACAGATACAAATACTACTTGTAAATAAAAATAAACATAGAGCCATAACAGGATTAAAAAGGATCAAGGGGGTTTTTAGCCTCTTTGATTTTTTTTTAAGGGGAAAAAATTAAATTTCTTTTAGGGGCTTGGCGGGAACGCCACCTACCAAGGTGTTGGGAGAGATAGTTTTGTTTACAACAGCCCCGGCCGCAACAGCACATCTAGTTTCAATAGTTACTCCGGCTAAAATTCTACAACCACATCCAACCCATACATCATCTTTTATTGTAACAGATCCTTTTGTGGCTTCGTTGTATTTTATGGGTATGTTTTTATCTTCCCAAGTGTGATTGGTTGTCATAATGGTACTGGCGTGGGCAATAGAAACATCGTTACCTATTGTCAACCCTCCAAATCCATCAATATAGCACATAGAATGGATGCTTACATTGTTTCCTATTGAAATATTTCCTATATGTTTTAAAAAAACTCCTTGATGAATAGATACGTTGTTACCACAGTAGGCAGACAAATTTTTAAATATAACATACCTGATCAATAGTCCTATGTTACCAGGCATATTTCTAAACCAAACAAAAAATATATTGTTTAGTGGTTTAGGGCATATTTTATTGGTTGCTACCAATATATTGATAAGCCAGGGCAAAACCCTTTGGATTTTTTTTGTATTGATTAAAAATGTTTAAACTGGATCCATCTTCCATATATTCAACAACACAAAATGCCTCATTATAACAAAGTAACCAATAATCTTGATCGATAAGCATATATTTATAGCCAAGAGGAACAAATCTCTCTCCCTTAAAAAGGGGATATTCCGGATATTTTTTAATGATATCTGTTCTGTAAACAAATTTTTTATCGCCAACAACATTATATCTACTCTTTAACTGGTAGTATTTGCATTCATTGAGATTGTTAGGAAAAGGGGTTCCTATAACATTACTTTTTTTGTCTATATCTAATCCTATAATACCGGCATGTTTTTCAGTCCCATCTCTTTCCCATAAGGTTAATATCTTTTCAATGGCGTCGTCTGGCATAAAATCGTCCGAATCGACACAGACATTGAGTTCGGTTGTAATCATTCTATATGCTGCATTATGGGCGCCATGCATACCTTGATTTTCTTGATAATGATATGCAATATCAATTTTATCTTCGGCTATCCATTGTTTTACCAATTTATTGGTATTATCGGAGGATCCATCGTCTATAATGAGCCAAGTAAAATCTTGATTTGTTTGCCTAATTAAGCTTTTATAGCAATCGCTTAGGCAGTATGCGCGGTTATATGTGGGAGTAAATACCGTAATTTTTTTCATATGAAATGATTTTTCTAATTATAAATTTTAAACATAAAATAGGTGAATGAAAAATAAACTAATAAAATATTCCCTATAACTAAGTTCTGATTACTATAGAACCGTTGTTTTAATAATGGATAAATTATTATTATGCCCATCATAAACCATGAAATATAAGCAAATCGGTTAGAGAAATTTGCTCTGATAACCAGTATCCAAAATGAATTTCCAATTAAATAAATACCATAGAGCCTATAATAATATTTATCTGCAAACCCTTTTTTAAAAATAAAATACCATCCAAAAAATACAGCAAAAGCACTATATAATAAAAAGTCCCATCTAAAACCAGAAACTTTAATATTGGCATCTAACTCGGAGGTTAAATACGAAAAACGATCATCGGCAAAACCGAGGCTGGAAAATAAGGTTATCCAGACCCCTCCCAGAAATAATGATAATGGAATTGTGGTTAACCATAGTTTAATATAAACTTTCGGATTATTATTGTATAATGTTACTATATATGCTATTGTTGGCAACAATAAGGTTTTATGGAACAAGCAAGCAAGGCACATAAATAAAACCATAAAAACTTTTTTGTCGCTAAAGGCAAATGCCATTAAAAAAAATGAAGTGGCTATACCGTTTCTTATTCCATTAACAGCATATGGCCAAAATGAAAACGATACGATAAACATTATGAAACAATAAAACCAATATTGTCCAAAAAACCTTTTTGATATAAAATACATGGGGTAGATGTATAATAGCACACATAGAAAAAAGAACATGTTGGTGGACATGATATAAGAACACATTTTCATAAAAATATGAAAGGAGATATCCCGATTGGTCAACACAGGAAATCCCTCCAGATATCTGTTATAATGTGCGGCGTAGGTTACCATATCGACAAAATAATGGCTTATTGGTCTAAGGCCTATATAAACAATCGAAATGATTAATGTAATATAGCACACAAAAGTAAGATACGTAATATTTATTTTATCATCTACTTTTATAATTAAAGTTTGGAAAAAAGTAATTAAAACAATTACTACTGAAAAGTGAAT
>JBKEDH010000047.1:0-19169 GCA_047975295.1 Aestuariibaculum sp. | reverse complement strand
AAAGAAAGATAAAACACAAAGCGTAGCTTTGGCTACCGTCCGTACCAAACCAAAAGTTTTCGGCTTCGAAATCCCACACTACTCATAGCCGAGACCGTTGCCAATAATGCCAAAAACTTCCTAAAAACAAATTATAACTTATTGGCTAAAACGTCGAAAAATATGTCTCGACATAACTAAAGAAGTTGAAAATAAAGAATAGAAGTGGTTTAAAGAGTCTATCTAAAATTTTGTGTTTTAAAGAAAACTAATTTCAAAATTCATAGGTTAAAAAAATGCGTTATAACCTATGAGGAAAACAAATCTACAATTGATTGTAAATCTGCCCCCAATTAAATCTTGTTGGATAGAATTGTTAAAAGCCAAGATGACTTCGATAACAATCAAAATCAAGACTATAAAAATAATTAGCATATTTTTAAACAGGCTCTAATACTATCTTGTATTTTTGCAGGATGCAATTAAAACAATACACCAAAGAATTTAAATACAATTGGCAGCTTGCCGCCCCTGTAATGCTGGGCATGTTGGGCCATACCTTTGTTAGCTTTATCGATAATATTATGGTGGGACAATTGGGCACTGCCGAGCTGGCCGCCGTTTCCTTGGGCAATAGTTTTATTTTTATAGCCATGTCTTTAGGTATTGGTTTTTCCACCGCTATTACACCCTTAATTGCCGAAGCCGATAGTGCCCAAAATTTCAAACAAGGAAAATCGGCATTTAAGCATGGTCTGTTTTCATGTACGATTTTAGGAATTGTCCTATTTTTAAGTGTCTTTTTTTCAAAACCGCTTATGTACTTAATGAAACAGCCCGACGAAGTGGTTCAATTGGCCATTCCGTATTTAGATTTGGTTGCGTTTTCGTTAGTTCCTCTAATTGTTTTTCAAGGCTTTAAACAGTTTAGCGATGGTTTATCGCTAACACGATACCCCATGTATGCCACCATTTTGGCTAATGTAGCCAATGTTGGTTTAAATTATCTTTTAATTTTCGGCAAATTTGGTTTTCCCGAAATGGGCATAGTCGGTGCAGCCTATGGCACTTTGGTTTCACGCTTTATTATGGTAGCTTATTTATGGTTTTTGTTAAAACGGAAAGCCAAGTCAAGACCTTTTTTGCAAAACATTAAATTTTTTGCTTTAAATAAGTTAATGATTAAAAAACTACTGGGCTTGGGAGCTCCAAGTGCTATGCAAATGTTCTTTGAAGTCGGGATATTTACAGCTGCCGTCTGGTTAAGCGGATTACTGGGGAAAAATCCGCAAGCAGCAAATCAGGTAGCATTAAATTTGGCTTCGATGACATTTATGGTAGCTTCGGGGTTAAGTGTTGCCGCTATGGTTAGGGTAGGCAACCAAAAAGGATTAGAAAACTATGTGGATTTACGCCGCATTGCATTTTCCATATTTTTATTAGGAGCCATTTTGGCAACCTGTTTTGCCCTTATGTTTTTTGCCCTGCACACCGAACTTCCAAAGCTTTACGTAGATTTTAACGATATAGAAAATCTTGCCGATAACGCAGAAGTTGTTAGTATTGCATCACAACTACTTATTGTTGCCGCAATTTTTCAAATAAGTGATAGTATCCAAGTTATATTTTTAGGAACTTTACGTGGATTGCAAGATGTTAAAATCCCTACACTTATTACATTTATATCGTATTGGTTAGTCGGATTTCCCATTTGCTGGTATCTCGGCGATACCGATGCTTATGCCAGTTTTGGAATTTGGCTGGGCTTACTCGCCGGATTAACAGTAGCCGCTATTTTATTGTATTTTAGGTTTAATTATTTAACGAAAAAGTTAATTTTGTCTAAACGGTAGTTTTCGATAGTGAAAAACTAAAAATAAAAAGTCAATTACCGCAAGGCATGAATTGGAAAAATTAATAAAACATTTCGACGCAAGCGTCGGAACATGCAAATCTCGATTATCGAGTAAAAAATAGGATAATGATAAAAAAATATCAAAACAAGTTCTTTATTCCTTAAAATTTTAGACTTTTAAACCTTTTTAACCATCCAACAATAATTAGAAAATGGCTTTACCAAAATTTATATTAGGCGACAATACCGAATTTCCGGATGCGATTTATGTTATCCATACCGAATTTCCAAGATTTATTATTAATTTACAGAATGATGAAGTAGAATGGTTCGAAGATTTTGATGACGAAGACCAAAAAGAACTGGCCTACGAAACCGAAAATGCCATAAAATTGGCAACCACATTTTACGATAATGAAATAGCCAAATACGACGAATAATATTTCAGAAAAATATAGCTGTTTTTATCCATTTGGAAAAGAATTTTAAAAATTATCTTTCCATTTGTTACTTTTTTTAGATGCTCTGCATACACAACTAAAAGATATCACCCAAACAATACATTATGATAGACAAACTACTTGAATACGATACCGAACTGTTTTTGTTTTTAAACAATTTAGGCTCGCCAACATGGGACGGTTTATGGCTTGTTATTACCGACAGGTTTACCTTTATACCTATGTACGGCATTTTGCTGTATTTATTGTACCGTAAGTTTGGGCTAAAGACTCTATTTATTTTTATTGTGGTCGTAGCTTTAATGATTACGTTTACCGACCAAATTACCAATGTCTTTAAGCGTACTTTTCAACGTCCCAGACCTTGTGGCGAAACCGATTTAATCGATCAAATACGCTTTATTGCTGTACGCTGCGGAAAATACGGTTTCTTTTCGGGACATTCGTCCAATTCGATGGCTGCTGCCATATTTGCAGGACTTACTTTGCGTCCGTATTATAAAAATCTTATTTTTATTTTATTGCTATGGAGTGCTATCGTAGCTTATAGCCGTATTTACGTGGGAGTACATTACCCTTTGGATCTTGTATGCGGATTGGCATTTGGTGTTATTTCTGGTTTTCTGTTCTATAAATTGGGACAGTATTTAATAAAAAAGTATTTAGTACATGACAAAAATCAACTTACTTGATTTATCAATTTGATTTTCAAGACCTCTCAGGTTTTAAAAACCTATGAGGTTTATGTGTTCAATATTTTGATAATGCATTGAGAATATTTTTTTATTTTTTGTCGTGTACTAAAAAAAAAGTACGTAAAAAATTAGAGCTTTAAAAGAAACTCGGCAGCGGCAAACGGTGTCGTTTTGTTTGCTGCAATTAATTCTTGTTGTTCCTGTAATGCTTCTTTTATTTTAGGATTATTAAAGAATGATGCTTTCAAACGTTCGGTTATGGTTTGCTTAAACCAAAATTGGTTCTGTTCGTTCCGGTTAGCATTAAAAAAACCATTTTGTTTTGTTTTTTCTATATAACGACCAATAACTTCCCACACCGTAGCAATCCCTTCTTCATTTAACGCACTGCATAAAAGCACCTCTGGCACTACTCCCGATGGACTCTTAGGATAATATTGCAAAGCCTTTTGTAACTCTGTTCTGGTTTGTTTGGCTGCTTGCATATTATCACCATCGGCCTTATTTATGGCTATGGCATGTGCCATCTCGATAATGCCTCGTTTTATGCCCTGAAGCTCGTCGCCCATTCTAGAAAGTTGTAGCAACAAAAAGAAATCGACCATACCGTGTAGGGCAATTTCACTTTGTCCAACTCCTACAGTTTCTATTAAAATAATATCGAATCCCGAAGCTTCACAAAGTAAAATGGCTTCTCTAGTTTTTCTGGCAACACCACCCAATGTAGCTCCCGATGCCGATGGCCTAATATAAGCTTTAGGATTTGTTGAAAGGGATTCCATTCGGGTCTTGTCCCCCAAAATACTTCCTTTTGAAACAGAACTACTAGGATCTATGGCCAATACCGCAATATTATGGCCTTTTTGGATTAGGTAAGTTCCAAAAACTTCTATAAAAGTACTTTTTCCAACACCTGGAATTCCGGTTATGCCAATTCGTATAGCCTTATTTGCATAGGGCAAACAAGCATTCAACAATATATTGGCTTTTTCGGCATGTATAGGATTTTCGCTTTCAATTAAGGTAATGGCACGGCTTAATACGGCAATATCCCGTTTTAAAATAGCCGTGACTAAGGTATTGGTATCAGGAAAATCTTGTCTTTTTTGTTTAAAATTAGAAATAGAATTACAATTGGTGATTTCGGGGATTTCCGAAACTCCTTGCCTCTCATTTAATGATGTTTTTCTTTTTCGGGCCACAATAAAAACTACATTTAGGTTTATTGCAATTTACAACTTTAGAAATATAAAACGATATCGATCCTGCTACATTTTACATCTAAAATCTCCAATTATTACAATCTTTTAAGCCTAAATTAATAAATTTGCAACAAAAAAAAATCAGAAATTCAAAGTCTGTCCAAAGGCCTAACAGGTTTAATACTTTTTTATGATACAACTTTAATGGGGAAAATATTAAGACTTTTAAAAAATATAATGGTTATAAGTTTATGTTTAATTCTTATAATGGCAGTTGCTGTCGTTATATACATGCAACAACCTAAGTTTGGTAAAGCTCCGCACGGTAAACGACTGGAACTTATAAAACAATCGCCCCACTACAATAACGCCAAAGATGTGTTCGAAAATATACACCACACACCTACCTTAACCGAAGGTTATAGCATGCTCGATGTGCTAAGCAATCAATTTTTTAAATCGCATCCAGACCAAATACCAACAGAAAGTATCCCTTCGGTAAAAACCAATTTAAAAGCACTTGATCTTAACAACGATATTTTAGTTTGGTTTGGCCATTCGTCCTATTTACTACAAATTGAAGGTATTCGTTTCCTTATAGACCCGGTTTTTAGCGGTAACGCCTCCCCTATTCCAGAATCGGTAAAAGCCTTTAAGGGCAGTAATATCTACACAGTCGAAGACATGCCAAATATCGATTATCTACTTATTAGCCATGATCATTACGACCATTTGGACTATAAAACCATTATTGGATTAAAAGATAAAGTAAAACAGGTTATCTGTGGGCTTGGCGTTGGTTCTCATTTCGAATATTGGGGTTATAACCCCGATATTATTACCGAAAAAGATTGGTATGAAACAATCGCTTTAAAAAACAACATTATAATACATACAACACCTGCCAGACACTTTTCGGGCAGAACATTTAAACGTAACAATACGTTATGGCAATCGTACGTTTTAGAAACACCTTCGAAAAAACTGTTTCTTGGTGGCGATAGTGGTTACGATTCCCATTTTAAGGCTATTGGAGATAAATTTGGCCCTTTTGATTTAGCCATAATGGAAAACGGCCAATACAACAAAGCTTGGGAGGCTATACATACATTGCCCGAACAGGTTTTAAAAGCAGCAACCGATTTAAAAGCAAAACGTATCTTTCCTGTACATTCGTCGAAATTCGTTTTGGCTTTACACCCTTGGAACGAGCCTTTAAACGAGGTTTTCCGAATAAGCAAAAATTACAATATTCCATTGGTAACACCTATTATTGGCGAAAAAGTGATGCTTAACGATAGTACCCAGATCTTTGATACATGGTGGAAAGATGTTAAATAATTATAGTTGGATAAGTTCAATATAAAATACCTCACTTAACGAACAAAAATATTAACCAATAATTCTTTTAGCAAATCACCCTGAGTAACGGCATTGGCACCAACCCCTTTTCCCTTAACATCAAATTCACGTAAACTCGCAATAATACTGCTCACTTTTTTCATAGGAAAATTTCTTGCGGCATCAATATATTCGTTAACAAAATAGGGGTTAATACGCAATGCCGAAGCTACGTTTCTAGGCGATTTATCACTAAGCCCATGCAACTGTAAAAGCTGTGAAAAAAAGCTAAACAGCAAAGAAATAGTAACTACCATGGGATTATCTTTAGGGTTGTCTGCAAAATACTTAACAATTTTGTAAGCTTTAACTTCGTTGCGATGTCCAATAGCCTTACGTAGTTCAAAATTGTTAAAATCTTTACTAATGCCTATATTTTCCTCGATATGCGTGGGGCTTATTTGTGTACCTTCCGGCAAAATAATGGCAAGTTTTTCCAGTTCGTTGTTTATTTTACTTAAATCGGTACCCAAAAATTCTACTAACATTTGGGCAGCTTTGGGTGCTATTCCATATTTTTTTGATGCCAATGTGCGTCTTATCCAATCGGCTACCTGATTTTCGTACAGTTTTTTACTTTCGAAAATTACACCCGAACTTTTTAGTGTTTTATATAAACTTTTACGTTTATCGATGGTTTTGTATTTGTAATTTAACACCAAAATTGTTGATGGTTGTGGTTGCTTGGCATAATCGGTAAACTTTTCAATACTGCGCGATAAATCTTGAGCTTCTTTTACGATCACGACCTGGTACTCGGCCATCATAGGATAACGTTTGGCATTACTCACTATATCATCGACCGATACGTCACGCCCATACAGTACCATTTGGTTAAAGCCACGTTCCTCTTCGGTCAATACGTTTTCTTCTATAAAATCGGATATTTTATCAATATAATAAGGCTCTTCTCCCATTAAAAAATATATGGGTTTAAGTTTTCGGTTCTTAATATCGGTTACTAACTGCTTTACTTCGTCCAAAATGATAAAAATTCAAATTTCAATAAAAAATACCAAATAAAAGTTTGGCGGTTTGGTATTTTGCTAATGTACATTAACTTTGGAACATAAAACAAAATCGGTGCAGGCACTTAATTTTCCAAAATTTACATTCCGTTTCAAAAATAGCGAAAATAAAATTTCTATTTTCGATACCATTCGCAAAAAATTTGTGATACTGCAACCCGAAGAATGGGTACGCCAGCATTGCGTTTCGTTTTTAATTAATGTGAAGGGTTATCCTGCTTCATTAATAAATGTTGAAAAAGAACTATATGTAAACGGTTTAAAAAAGCGGTACGATATTGTGGTTTTCGACTCTAACGGAACTATTTTTTTGGTGGTGGAATGCAAAGCACCAAATATACAGGTAACACAAACAACATTTGACCAAATAGCACAATATAACCGTAGTTTAAATGCCCGGTTTTTAATGGTTACAAACGGACTAGACCATTATTATTGCCAAATGGATTTTGAAAACAAACGCTATAACTTTTTAAAGGATATCCCTAATTACAAAGTATGAAACTTGCAATTGTTATATTAAATTGGAATGGAAAAAAACTATTGGAACAGTTTCTGCCTTCGGTAATGGAACACTCCAAAAATGCCGATATTTATGTGGCCGATAATGCTTCAACCGATAGTTCTGTAACTTTTATAAAAACCAATTACCCTAATGTAAAACTTATTATAAACCAAGAAAATGGAGGTTATGCCAAGGGCTACAACGAAGCTTTAAAATATGTCGATACCGATATTTTCTGCTTGCTTAACAGCGATGTGGAAGTTACCGAAAATTGGTTACACCCCATTATCGATGTCTTTAAAACAGAAGCCGATACAGCAATAATCCAACCCAAGGTTTTAGACTATCACAACAAAGGCTATTTTGAATATGCCGGAGCAGCAGGCGGTTTTATAGATAAATATGCCTATCCGTACTGTCGTGGACGCATTTTTAACACCATCGAACAAGATAAAGGACAGTACAACGACACCACCAATATTTTTTGGGCTACCGGAGCTTGCTTATTTATAAGAAAAACGGTTTTTAATACATTAAATGGTTTCGACGGATCGTTTTTTGCCCACATGGAAGAAATAGATCTATGTTGGCGTACCAAAAATTTGGGATACGGCATTAAATATGTGGGCCAATCGACCATCTTTCACGTTGGGGGTGCCACATTAAAAAATACAAATCCCAAAAAAACATATCTAAACTTTAGGAACAGCTTGTTTACCCTAACCAAAAATACTTCGAAAGCAGTATGGCCAACATTGTTTATAAGGCTGTGTTTAGATGGTATAGCTGGAGTAAAATTCCTTTTCGAGTTAAAACCAAAGCACACCTTTGCCATTATAAAAGCACACTTTAGTTTTTACGGACACCTAAACCAACTTTTAAAACAAAGGAAACAGACCAAAAAAATACAAAATTATTATACCAAAACATCTATCGTTGTCGATTACTTCGTAAATGGCAAAAAGACCTACGGAAGTTTATAATTTTTTTAATAAAACTTTGTTAAGAATGTTAAAATTCGTCCTAATTTATATACTTTTGTGAGTCAAGTTGATAATCTTAATCCTTATTAAATAATTATGAAAAAAATCTTATTGCTTAGTGTATCTGCAATGGTATTCTTAAGTTCGTGCGTATCTAAAAAACAATTTACAGATCTTGAAACCAAATATCAAGAAAGTCAAGACTTACTTAATTCTGCCACTGTTAAATTAAATGCCTGTTTAGAAGATCGTGCTTCGGCAACGGCAAGAGCAACAGCCTTAGAGGAACAAATTTCCGATTTAAGAAAAAGCAACGATAACCTACAAATACTTTCGGCCAAGGGTGCATCCAATATAGAAATGACCTTGGAAAGCATGAAAGAAAAAGACCTAAAAATAACTCGTTTACAAGATGCCATTAACAAAAAAGACAGTGTTACCTTAGCTTTGGTTACCAGTTTAAAACGTGAAGTAGGCATCAACGATCCGGATATTGAAGTAAATGTGGAAAAAGGTGTTGTATTTATTTCCATAGCCGATAAATTGTTATTTAAAAGCGGTAGCTACAATGTAACAAGCAAAGCCAAAGAAGTATTGGCTAAAGTAGCAAAAGTAGTAAATAGCAAACCTGATTTTGAATGCATGGTTGAAGGCCACACAGATAACGTTCCGTACAAAAGCAATGGTGTAATATTGGACAACTGGGATTTAAGCGTTAAGCGTTCTACCTCTGTTATTAGAGTATTACAAGGTTTAGGTGTTAATCCGTCTCAATTGGTTGCTGCCGGTCGTGCCGAATATGTACCGCTTGTAGAAAACAACACAGCAGAAAACAGATCCAGAAACAGACGCACACGTATTGTTGTTATGCCCAAAATCGATCAGTTTTACGATATGATTGAAAAGGAAATGAAAAACTTAGAAGCTGGAGGAAAGTAATTTTTTAAAAAATTAAATTAAAAAAATCGTCTAAAAAGTAATTTTTAGGCGATTTTTTTAATGAATCTCATTTAAACTCCAGCCTCACACTCCAAAAGCAGTAATAACAACATAGCGGCTACCTGCACAATTTCTATGTTCGCATAAGTAAATACCTTGCCAAATACCACAATTTGGTTTTCCGTTTGTAATGGGTATCTGCACAGAAGCTCCAAGCATAGATGCCTTTATATGTGCAGGCATATCGTCGGCACCTTCATCCGTATGTTTATAATACGGTTTATTTTCTGGAACCATGGCATTAAAATGGCTTTCAAAATCTTCACGAACAGTATAATCGGCATTTTCGTTAATGGTTAAACTGGCCGAAGTATGTTTTATAAATACCTGTAACTGCCCCATTTTAATTTGGGATATTTCGTTAAATCCAGATAAAATTTCATCTGTAATCAAATGGAATCCTCTTGAATATGGCTTTAATCTGATTTCTTTTTGATAAATTTTCATATTTTTAACTATTAAAAGTTATAAACTCTACGCAACCTATTTGTAGTATTGGCATCTAATAGACAAAGCTAATTAAAATGAAACACCCTTTATTAAATTTTAATCACACAACAGAATGTTAATTTGGGTGTTCCATGCGAACATTAAAAACAATAAATATTAACACATGAAAAGAAATTTTTTGTATCTATTTGTAAGTATTTTGTCCCTAACAAGCTGTTCGTTAAACAATAACAATGACGAAATAGACAATACGGTTTACAGAATCGAATACCACTTGATTAATAGCGAAGCTTTTGACGGTACCGAAGCCAATTTTGAAACCGATGAAATTGTATGGATATTTAATGATGAAGACAAAACCGTAACAGTTGATAATACCAATACCGATGAAGACGATGAAGACGGTTTGGACTCTGGAATATATACCGTAGATTACAGCAGCAACCAAAGCTATAATTTTATTATTATTGATGGTGATGAATTTGGCGCCTATGGACTAAACCAAACTTCACTTCTTATTAACCAGACCATTACCTCTACCGACGAAACCAACGAAGATGGCTATATTTATACATTTCGAAGTGTTTTGGTTCCAATAGAATAAAAATCTATAGTTAGGTATAGACAAACATCGACCTTTTCCATATATTTTCGGTTTTTGTCGTATATTAAAATATATATAAGACCACCCCAAAACAACAATTTTGGGGCTTGCTTTTTTGTTTGTATTTTTACCGAAAGCCCGAAAATATGAAAGCACTAATTATTGTCGATATACAAAACGATTTTTTAGAAGGTGGCGCTTTGGCCGTACCTAAAGGAAACACCGTAATTCCCGAAATAAACAAATTACAAAACAGCTTCGATTTAATTGTTGCTACCCAAGACTGGCACCCCATACACCACAAAAGTTTTGTAAAAGAACACAAAAACAAAAAGGAATTTGAAATTATCGATTTAAACGGACTACAGCAAGTCCTCTGGCCGGTACATTGTGTACAAGGTACTTTTGGAGCCGAATTTCATAAGGATCTGGATACCTTAAAAATAGAAGCCATTTTTCGTAAAGGAACAGATCAGACAACAGACAGTTACAGTGGTTTTTTCGACAACGGAAAACGGAAAAACACAGGATTGTCCGGTTTCTTAAAAGACCGGAACATTACCGAAGTATTTGTTGTAGGTTTGGCCGCTGACTATTGTGTTTATTATACTGCCAACGACGCTTTAAACCTTGGTTTTAAAACCAATATTATAGAAAAAGCCACAAAACCAATAGATGTTGACAACTGGAAAAAAATTAAAAATGAATTTATTTTAAAAGGAGGAACTGTTTTGTAATATTTTTTGGCATATTACGTTTTCTGCTCTTTCTTTTTAGCAGCCGGAAACAGGACATTATTAAGTATTAATCGATATCCGGGTGAAGTTGGGTGTAAATCCAGCTCGGTTTTAGGATCGCCTACTTTGTGTTGGTAATCTTCAGGGTCGTGGCCACCGTAAAAAGTAAAAAAGCCTTTACCTTTTATGCCGTGAATATATTTAGCTTCTCCATTGGCTTTATTCTCGCCCATAACCAAAACATTCGATTTTATTTCGTCTCGGGTAAACGATGTTGTTTGCCCCATAAAACCTTTAACCAACGCTGTATGGTTTTGACATAACATAGTAGGAATGGGATCCCACTTTGCCGAATATTCCATTAAGGTAAAATAATCTGAAGTTTTGGAAATTTGGCGTTTCATCGTCATATCAATCGACGAAAACTCGTAAGTAAGTGGGTTGGTCTCTAAAACAAAATTGGTAAATGCAAAAGTTCTTTTGTAATCTATTTTATTTTGGTAGCCTGCATCGCTAGCATCACCGTCAAACATCGATTCGCAAATATCTACACCTTCGGCCGATAGCGCAATATCAAAACTATCGGTAGCACTACACATGGCAAACATAAAACCGCCACCAATTACATAATCGCGTATTTTTATGGCTACTGCCAATTTTTCTTGAGACACTTTGTCGTAACCCAAATTTTGGGCAAGGGTTTCAGCTGTCTTTTTATCCTCAATATACCATGCGACAGCTTTATAAGCACCATAAAATTTACCGTACTGTCCCGTAAAATCTTCATGGTGCAGGTGCAGCCAATCGTAAAGCAACAATCCTTCGTTTAATACTTCTTCATCGTAAATGGTATCATAGGGTATTTCGGCATATTGCAGAGCCAAGGTCACGGCATCATCCCACGGATAATTTCCTTTTGGTGTATAGACCGCTATTTTAGGGGATTTTTCCAATATTACAGCTTCCATATTTTGACTGGGACTACTTATTTCTTCCAAAATCCCTTCTGCTTTCGCATTTGAAAGCACTTCGAAAGCCACGCCTCTTATCTGACATTCTTTTTGAATATCTTCGGAATCGGGCAATAAAAAAGAGCCTCCCCGATAGTTAAGTAACCATTTGGCCTTTAGCCCCTTGCTTAGTACCCAATAAGTAACACCATAAGCTTTTAAATGGTTTTTTTGACTCTCGGCATCCATGGGAATAAGCACGTAGGAAGCCTGTACTTTAAAAGAAATAACGCAAAAAAGTATAAATACAAACCGCTTTTTCACACGAATAAATTTAAGTTAAATATTTGATTTTTAAGCTGTAAAAATAACCAAAACAATGTATAATTATAGATATTTATATAAGCAAATATTGAATTATCAGATCTCGAAGGTTTTAAAAACTTCAAGGTTAAAAATTGCTTAACTGCCAGTTACTGTTTACTGTTACCAAAAATCGTTTATACCATATCAAAATAGAATCGGTATTGCTTAATTTCAAATGGGTTTACCTATTAAAAAGGAACATCGTCGTCATTTCCACCGGAAGTGTCGTTAAACGAACTTCCAAATGCCTGATCGGGACTTGCGGTAAAATTATCCGATTTAAAAGTATCGTCGTTCGCAGCGGCATTCATTTTGGAGTGGAACTCGAACGGCGAGTCGAAATCGTCCAAATTATCGAATTTGCCAAGATGTCCTTCAAACTTCAAACGGATATTTTCCAAACCGCCGTTACGGTGTTTTGCTATAATAAACTCGGCCTGTCCTGCTGTTGGCGAGCGTTCTTCGTCGTCCCATTCGTCTATTTTATAATACTCTGGTCTGTAAATAAAACTAACAATATCGGCATCTTGCTCAATAGCTCCCGATTCACGCAAATCGGACAGTAAAGGGCGCTTACTTCCACCACGGGTCTCTACTGCCCGTGAAAGCTGCGATAGCGCAATAACTGGTACATTGAGTTCTTTTGCCAAGGCTTTCAAGTTTCGGGAAATCATGGATATTTCCTGTTCCCGGTTTCCTCCGTGGCTACTTCCCCCCGTCATAAGCTGCAAATAATCGATTATAATAAGTTTTATACCGTGTTGCGACGATAAACGACGTGCTTTGGCTCTTAAATCGAAAATGGAGAGCGAAGGGGTATCGTCTATAAACAGTGGTGCTTTTTCTAAGTCTTTAACCTTTACATTAAGCTGCTCCCACTCGTGTTTTTCTAATTTTCCAGTTCTTAATTTTTCCGAAGAAAGTCCTGTTTCACTCGAAATCAAACGGGTTATAAGCTGCACAGAAGCCATCTCTAAAGAAAAAAATGCTACCGGTGTATTTTGTGTTACGGCAATATTTCTTGCCATAGAAAGTGTAAGGGCAGTTTTTCCCATACCGGGACGTGCCGCCACGATAATTAAATCGGATGGCTGCCAACCCGAAGTAAGTTTGTCCAATTTGGTAAAACCTGTGGGAATACCGCTTAATCCTTCTTTATTGGATATTTCTTCAATTTTCTTTTTGGCTTGGATAACCAATTCCTGTGCTGTTTCGCTCGACTTTTTTATATTACCCTGCGTAACCTCGTAAAGTTTGGACTCTGCCCTATCCAACAAGTCGAAAACATCTTTGGTCTCGTCGTAAGAATCTTCTATTATTTCGTTTGAAATTTTAATCAAACTACGTTGAATAAACTTCTGGAGAATAATACGAGCATGAAACTCGATATGTGCCGAAGAAGATACTTTTTGGGTTAGTGAAATAAGATAAAAATCGCCTCCAACAAGCTCTAACCTACTATTTTTCTTTAACTGGGTAGAAACGGTTAATAAGTCAACCGGTTCACTGTTTTCGAACAACTGGAAAATGGCATCGAAAATATGTTGATGAGCTTCTTTATAGAATGCTTCGGGAGTTAAGATATCTATAACTTCATCTACTCCTTTTTTATCGATCATCATTGCACCAAGAACAACTTCTTCTAAATCAATAGCTTGAGGTGGTATTTTACCTTTCTCTAAGCTAATCAATGTACTTTTATCTACTCTATATCCTTTTATCTGATCCGGTTGTTTCATGCCCACGAATGTAACTAAATTGAACCTTTATCTTTTAAAGATAGGGCCTACTATTATTAACTAACAGTTAACATTTTAATTGTTGATAACTTAAAAAAAATGTGGATAACCACAAAAAAAATCTGAAACAAAACGTTCCAGATTTCAAACAGTTTGGTCTTACAGTATTTAAGCTTTAAACACTCCCATATTGGAGTATTTTTCCATACGGTTTTCGACCAATTTTTTTGGTGATAAGTTTTTAAGAGCATCGTAATTTTTTACAATGGCATCTGTAACGGCCTTAAATGTTTTTTCTCTATCCCTATGGGCGCCGCCCAATGGTTCTTTTATAACGCCATCGACAACTTTAATACCCATAGCATCTTTTGCAGTAAGTTTTAACGCTTCGGCCGCTTGTTCTTTATATTCCCAACTACGCCATAAAATAGACGAACAATTTTCGGGCGAAATTACCGAATACCATGTATTTTCCAGCATTAAAACAACATCGCCTACACCAATTCCCAAAGCTCCGCCAGATGCTCCTTCGCCAATAACTATAGAAATTATGGGCACTTGCAAACGGGTCATTTCCAGAATATTTCTTGCAATGGCCTCACCCTGTCCGCGCTCTTCGGCCTCCAATCCCGGATAGGCTCCCGGAGTATCTATTAAGGTTATAACCGGAATACCAAATTTTTCGGCCGATTTCATTAAACGTAATGCTTTACGGTAACCTTCTGGATTTGCCATACCAAAATTACGGTATTGCCTGGTCTTGGTATTATAGCCCTTTTGTTGCCCGATAAACATAAACGATTGGTCTCCAATTTTTCCTAAACCACCAATCATAGCCTTATCGTCCTTTATGTTTCTGTCGCCATGCAGTTCTAAAAAAGTAGTACCACAAATAGCTTTAATATAATCTAAAGTATAGGGTCTGTTAGGGTGGCGCGACAGTTGTACACGCTGCCATGGCGTTAGGTTTTTGTATATTTCCTTCTGCTTATCCTTTAGCTTTTTTTCAATCTGTTCGCAGGTTTCGGTAACATCGACATCACTTTCCTCGCCAATAATCTGGCATTTTTGAAGCTGTTCTTCTAATTCTTTTATGGGTAATTCAAACTCTAAGTATTCCATAAGGGTTAATTTTTATGGCTGAATATTTTTAAGGCTACAAACCTACGTATTTTTTAATTGAACTCGTTTAAACTTTTTCTGTTTTCTAAAAATTCAATTAACAAATGCTTTCAATGCTCAAAACAAATTTAAGAATTATAACATGAAAGAAAAAATTTTATCTGTTAAGTCGTGACCCCTTAAACATTTTAGCATTTTTCAATATACCGTTAAGCAATACGGTCGAAATAATTATAACTGCGCCATAATAAAAGTTATTGCTCATACTTTCTTTCTCCGGAAACAAAATAAGAGCCATTAAAATACCATAAACAGGCTCCAGATTATAAGTTAAAACCACGGTATATGGGCTAATGTGTTTCATAATATAAACCGCAGCTATAAAAGCGTACGCCGTGCACAACGAAGCTAAAATGAAAAGATAAATTAAATCGGACATACTTATTTTAAAAAATGATTCTGAAAAACCGCTTCCAAAAAAAGCGATGTACACAGTTAAGAATACAACCCCACTAATAAATTCGTAAAATGAGATTACAGTCGCACTATGGTTTTTTAGGAAACTTCCATTTAAAACTGCAAATAACGATGACAAAAAAGCGGATATAATACCCAAAACAATACCTTTTATATGCTTTATTTCGCTTTGGGTAATTATAAAAACCCCTATTACCACCACAATACCGAGAAGGATTTCGTACCAAATAATACGTCTTTTATATACTATGGGCTCTATTAACGAAGCAAAAAATGCACCGGTGGAAAACATGGCCAAAGCAATGGATATATTGGATATTTTTATAGATTCGAAAAAGGTTACCCAGTGTAAAGTTATTACTACTCCGGCTATTGACAGGCGCAACAATGCTTTTGGTGAAATACTGATATTAATTTTTGCGATTTTAATATACAATAACATTAAAACACCTGCTATTAGCATGCGGTACCAAACCAACGAAATAGCATCGATACTTATAAGTTCGCCCAAAATCGCTGTAAAACCGGCAATAAAAACCAAAAAATGAAGATGGAAATAGTTTTTAAGCTTAGCGTTTTGCATAATTTAGTAGGAATATGGACAATATTCCGAAAATAATATTCGGGAACCAAACAGCAATTAGGGGCGGAAAATCCGATTGTTCGGCCATAACCCCAAATATTTTATCGAAAAACACAAAAATCATGGCAATACTAATACCTATGGCAAGGTTTAAACCCATGCCACCCCTTCGTTTAACAGACGAAACGGCAACGGCAATAATGGTTAAAATAAACACCGATACAGGCAGGCTCCATTTGCGGTAAAGCACCAACTTAAACCGCCCTACATTAGATGATCCCCTAGCTTCTTCTTTAGTTATAAACTGTTTTAAATCGCCGTACATTTTAGTTTCGGCAGCATAAATTACCGGAATTAAATCATCGACATCGAAACTGAACAGCGTATCCTTTTGCCTAATAACTTGAAGCGAATCTGCATCTACTCCAATATCACGCTTTACATAATTGGTCAACCTATATATGGAGTCTTTTTCTATATACTTTATATTGTTGGCCGTTATTTTGTATTTTAGTTCGTTATCATCAAAATACTCCAAAGTAAAGTTTCGCCCTGTTTTGTTTTTTACATCAAAGCTACTTACATAAATTACTTCGTTATCGTTTATCTGCCTAAACAAATTGGTATTTGTACCTTCGTATGGGTTTTTCCCTTTTTTGAGGTACTTATAGGTAAAATCGTTAAATCCTTCACTTGCTTTTGGTGCTAAGTACAGCCCTAAAAACACAGATATTATCGCTACAATTACAGCACCAATTAAATACGGACGCAAAAAACGGGTAAAAGATACACCCGAACTTAAAACTGCAATTATTTCGGTATTATTTGCCAGTTTTGAGGTAAACCATATTACCGATAAAAATAAAAATAACGGGAATAATAAGTGTGCAAAATAAATGGTAAAATCCCATAAGTATAGCGCCACCTCTATAAAAGGAACTTTATTTTCTAGAATCCTACCTATTTTTTCGGCAAGATGTACTGTTATCCCGATAGGAATAAACAGTAGCAACATCATAAAAAATGTAGATAAATAGCGTTTTAATATGTACCAATCCAGTATTTTCATTAAAAACTCATTTAAACTTTCTTAATTGGTGAGAAAATTACAAACGGTTATCCATTTGTTTTACCATTTTTTCTTTCCAAGGTTTAAAATCTCCTGCTAATATATGCTTTCTTGCTTCACGAACCAACCATAAATAAAACCCAAGGTTATGTATGGTAGCAATTTGTTTTCCCAATAGTTCGTTAACCGAAAACAAATGGCGAAGATAAGCTTTGGAATACTGGGTATCTACAAAGGTTATATCCATTTCGTCTATTGGCAAAAAATCGGTTTCCCATTTTTTATTTTTTATATTAATCGTGCCATTAGCAGTAAACAGCATACCGTTACGGGCATTTCGGGTAGGCATAACACAATCGAACATATCGATGCCGAGTGCAATGTTTTCCAGTATGTTTATTGGCGTACCTACCCCCATTAAATAACGTGGTTTGTCTTCTGGTAGTATGTGGCATACCACATCGGTCATAGCATACATTTCTTCGGCGGGTTCGCCTACCGAAAGTCCTCCAATAGCATTACCTGCTGCCCCCGCATTAGCTATATATTCGGCAGATTGCTGCCTTAAATCTTTATAAGTACTTCCCTGTACTATGGGAAACAAAGTTTGGTTATAGTTGTATTTTAAAGGTACTTTATTTAAATGGTTTATACAACGGTCCAACCAACGGTGCGTCATGTGCATAGAACGCTTAGCGTATTGGTAATCGCATGGGTATGGCGTACATTCATCGAAAGCCATAATAATATCGGCACCAATGCTACGCTGAATTTCCATAACATTTTCGGGAGTGAAAACATGGTAACTTCCGTCTATATGCGATTTGAATTTTACGCCTTCCTCTTTTATTTTTCTATTTGCCGAAAGGGAATAGACTTGATAACCACCCGAATCGGTTAAAATATTTCTATCCCAATTCATAAACTTATGCAATCCACCTGCTTGCTCCAAAATGTCGGTTTGCGGTCTTAAATACAAATGATAAGTGTTGCCTAAAATAATATCGGGATTAATATCGTTTTTCAGTTCGCGTTGATGCACACCTTTTACCGTACCTACTGTTCCTACAGGCATAAAAATAGGCGTTTCTATTACTCCATGATCGGTTGTTATTTTTCCCGCTCTAGCCTTACTTTGCGTATCTTTTGCCTTTAACTGAAATTGCATCTTATCGTATTAATCTTTACCATTGGCAAACCTACAAATTTTTAAAGTGATTATAAGAGTGTAGAACCGTTAAAATTTCATTTTTAAGATGGTGTATTGGAGGTCGTGAAATCAAGAAGGCAGAAAGCCCTTGTTTCTTGGCTCAAATATTTTCATATTTCACTTTTAGTTCTCATTAATCTTAATTTCATAAAGAAATTTCCCATATCAAAAAATTATCGGATATAAAACTCCTATTTTAAATTAAAATTTGTAGATTAACATCTGTAAACTATTATTAATGAAAAATATCTTAGACCTTTTTTTATGTTATCCACCATAACCTTCTGTTATGGACAAGAATTAGAATTTTCGAACAATGAATTAATAGCAGAGTTTAACCTACAAAATACAGACAAAGGCTTTGATTACAAGAAACTTAGAAGAGCTATTCACAGAAGAAAAATGTTTACCAATATTGTCGAAAACAAACGGAAAAGGAAATAAAAGAGGAAAAAAATGATTTTTCAACCCAAAGATTTGTTAATGAACGTGCCTTTGCTTGGCTGGATAGTTTTAGAACACTTTTAATCAGGTTCGACACATTGGATTCTTCTTGGTTGAATTGACATAGTTTAGATTTTGCTCTTATCTTGCTAAAAGTTTAAATGAGCTCTAAGTTAAAATCTGTCCAAAGTACTGAGGATTTAAACCCATCTAATATTGGTGAGGCAACCCATAGCATCTTTGGCATCTTGATAGATTACTAAAAAAAAATAAAAACACGCAATTTTTATGCAAAAAAATACAAATAGAT
>JBKEDH010000045.1:0-43455 GCA_047975295.1 Aestuariibaculum sp. | reverse complement strand
TCTTAATACTAATAGCTACAGCTATAGTGTTAGTCATTGCAATTTTCCATTATACCAAACCCCGATATACCATAGAAAATACAGAGGACAGAGACCGCCCTTGTAAGGTAAGACCCTTTAGAGATAGTGCATATGTTTACGTTCCTTATAAATTAACTATTTATAACAATAGGCTAACATCTTTAAAGCTGTCGGGTATATACGATGGCCATTCCTACCATAGTTTTGCCAAATATTTACTATATAACGAAGGCGGATTGGAGCTTGACGATTATGCCAACAGTAGTAAAAGAGAAAAAGAGGGCAGTTATTCAAGGGATTCATATTGGTGGTTTAGGTACCTCATTAAATACAGAGGGTATATATTCCCGATTTTTGGCCGTGATTTTTATTATTACAAAAGATATACTTTAAGCAATAAAAACAACCGATTCAATATAAAACAAATAGATAAGGATAGTATTAGCAAACAATTGTATGCGTTAAATTATAATTTACCCATTAATATAGCACAGACTACCATAGACAGCCTTTACAGTGTAGGTAACAATAAAAGATTTGATATTTCTTTTAAATCGGAATTGTTAATCATAAAAAAGATAAGAGCAACAATCAATAGCGAAAAACAGGAAGTTGTATATGTTAATTTATACGATTCTATTAAAGGGATGGCTAAACAAGAGAAAATAGAGTATGTAAAAGAATACTTAAAATTAAAACCAAACGATAACTATTGATTGATTTGGTATTTTTGAAACAATTTCATGCAAATTAAAAAAACAGTTCCTAAATGAAGATTTTTATAGTGGTGCTTTTAACCTTGTTTTTTTTACCTGTGCAAGGACAAGAACTTAAACTTATAAGTTATAATGTTAAGTTGGACTATCCAAAAGAAGGCATAAATAGCTGGATAAACCGAAAGCCGTTTTTTATAGATCAACTTAAATTTTACGAACCCGATGTTTTGGGTATTCAAGAGGCTTTGCCCAATCAAATGGAAGATATAGATGGGTTATTGCCCTATTATAGTTTTGTTGGAGTAGGCAGGGACGATGGTAAGAATACAGGAGAATATTCGGCTATTTTTTATAAAGCAGATAGATTAAAGGTGTTGCAATCGTCAACATTTTGGCTATCGCAAACTCCCGAAAAGGTAACTATGGGCTGGGATGCGGTTTGTAACCGAATTTGTACTTATGCTTTGTTTAAAGATAAGAAAACAAAAAAATATTTTGGGTGTTCAATACCCATTTTGATCATGTAGGTACGATTGCCCGAAAACAAAGTGCCATACTTATTCTCGAAAAAATCAAATCTGTAAACACAAAAGGGTATCCTGTAATTGTAATGGGCGATTTTAATATGGAAGACACCCACGAGAGCATTAAACAGATTACCAAAACCTTAAACGATTCGAAAACCGTAGCTAAATATGTTTTTGGTCCTGAAGGTACTTTTAACGGTTTTAAGTTTAACGAACCCGTAACCAAACGTATCGATTTTATTTTTTCAAGCAAGCAAATAAAAGTCAATAAATATGCGGTTTTAAGTGATAATTGGAACTGCCAATACCCATCCGATCATTTACCGGTTTTGGTTACTGTGCATTTTTGATTGAATTTGTTTAAATTTTAATGAAAAAAGACAAAAAATGAGCAAAAAGATGCCATTTTTAGCCAATTGAAAAAGTTTAAACAAGTTCATTAAATTAAAAATGCCGTACTATGTTTTATATCCTTTAAAACAAAATAACTTTCCAAAATCCCGATATTGGAAATGTTCGAGAGTTTTATCCGTACAAAATCGTGATAATGGTTTAGGCTTTTCATATTTATTTTAAGAAAAAAATCTACTTTTCCAGCCATGTGGTAACATTCCTGTACTTCGGGTAGTTGCTTTATTTGCTCCTCAAATTTATCAATAAAACCTTCGTTATGGTAACGTAACGATACCATACAAATGGCAGTTACGGGGTAATCCAACTGTTTTTTGTCTAAAAGAGCCACATATTTTTTTATATAACCATCGTTTTCCAAGCGCTTTATGCGTTCGTAAACGGGCGAAATGGTCAAGTTCAGTTCCGATGCGATTTCTTTTGTGGTTTTTTTAGAATCGTCTTGTAAGATTCTAAGTATAGTTAAGTCGGTCTTATCTAATTTCTCGATCATAGTCTTGCACAAATTTTTCTTCTAACAAGGATTAAATTTACTTTTCAAAAGTAATAAATTCTTTTAAAATTGTTTTTTTAAGTTAAATTAACTTAATTATATGTTTTTAACAGTTTATTTGATGCGATTATTGTTGTAATGTGTAATTTTATTTTTGTCTTAAACTTAATTTAATGAATACCAAAATATTGATTATCGGAGCAGGCGGACAATTGGGTTCCGTTCTAACCGAAGCCTTAAAAAGCAAATTTGGAACCAAGGCCGTTATAGCCTCCGATTTGCGTACCATTACAAATTACGAAGGTACTTTTGAAACCTTGGACGCTACCAATTTTGAAGCTGTCGAAACTGTAGTAAAAAAGTACGGTATCACCCAAATCTATCATTTGGCGGCAATATTATCGGCAAAAGGCGAACAAAATCCGTTACAAACATGGGATATTAACCTAAAAACCCTATTTAATGTACTGGAAGTATCGGTAAAACACAAGGTAGAAAAAGTGTTTTTTCCAAGCTCTATTGCGGTTTATGGCGATATGGCTTCAGATGAAAATACACCTCAGGACGATTTTTTAAATCCTTCAACCGTTTATGGAATAAGCAAAGCAGCGGGTGAAAATTGGGCACAATATTACTTTCTGCGCTACGGTTTGGATGTACGTTCGTTGCGCTATCCGGGTGTTATAGGCTACCAATCCTTGCCAGGCGGTGGTACAACCGATTATGCGGTAGATATTTACCATAAGGCCGTTAAGGGCGAAATTTTTAATTGTTATTTAAAAGATAACGCCAGTTTGCCCATGATTTTTATGGACGATGCCATTCGAGCCACCATAGAATTGATGGACGCACCAAAAGAAGCCATTAGCATACGTACATCGTACAATTTACAAGGTATGAGCTTTACTCCAAAGGATATTGCGGTATCTATAAAGAAACATTATCCCGATTTTAACATAACTTACACTCCCGATTACCGCCAACAAATTGCCGAAAATTGGCCATCGTCGTTAGATGATTCGTATGCTAGAAACGACTGGGGATGGAAACCCAAATATGATTTGGATACAATGACGGCAGAAATGATTTTTCAACTTAAACAACAATACAACTTAATAACACAATAAATAAAATATTATGTACGGAAACGTAAAAGAGCAACTGCAACAGGAAATAAACGATATAAAAGAATCCGGTTTATACAAAAAAGAACGCATTATTACAACGCCGCAAGGTGCCGAAATAAATACTACGGCCGGCAACGAAGTACTTAATTTTTGTGCCAATAATTATTTGGGGCTAGCCTCGCACCCCGATGTTATCGAAGCGGGAATCGATGCCATGAAAACACACGGTTTTGGTTTGTCATCGGTCAGGTTTATTTGTGGTACACAGGATATCCACAAAGAACTTGAAAAGAAAACAGCCGAATTTCTTGGTATGGAAGACTGTATTCTGTATGCCGCGGCTTTCGATGCCAACGGTGGTGTTTTCGAGCCTATTTTAACAAGCGAAGATGCCATTATTTCGGATGAACTGAACCATGCTTCCATAATTGACGGTATCCGTTTATGTAAAGCGGCTCGTTACCGTTACAAACATAATAATATGGAAGCTTTGGAAGAACAGCTTAAAGCGGCTTCGGGAGCCAGAAGAAAATTAATTGTTACCGATGGCGTATTTTCTATGGACGGTACCATTGCACAATTGGATAAAATTTGCGATCTGGCCGAAAAATATGATGCCATGGTTATGGTAGACGAATGCCACGCCACAGGTTTTACAGGCAAAACAGGTAGGGGAACGCACGAGCTAAAAAACGTTATGGGGCGTATTGATATTATTACCGGAACCTATGGTAAGGCACTTGGCGGTGCTTCGGGCGGTTTTACGGCAGCCAGAAAGGAAATTGTAGATATGCTACGCCAAAAATCACGTCCGTATTTATTTTCCAATACTTTGGCGCCAGCCATTGCAGGAGCATCCATAAAGGTTTTGGACAAGTTAAAAACATCTACCGATTTAATCGAAAAGGTACAGAACAATACCAAACGGTTTAGAACAAAAATGACCGAAGCCGGTTTTGATATTGTTCCCGGCGAGCATCCCATTGTACCAGTAATGCTGTACGATGCCAAATTGGCACAGGAATTTGCGGCCAGATTATTGGACGAAGGTATTTACGTTATAGCATTTTTCTATCCCGTAGTACCAAAGGAAAAAGCAAGAATACGGGTGCAGCTTTCGGCTTCGCACGAAACACACCATATAGACAAAGCAGTCGAAGCCTTTACAAAAGTAGGTAAGGCTTTGGGGGTAATTTAATTGGTGGCAACCTTTTTCCTTTAAAAGTAT
The DNA here is from genome assembly GCA_047975295.1 of Aestuariibaculum sp. Lineage (GTDB taxonomy): Bacteria > Bacteroidota > Bacteroidia > Flavobacteriales > Flavobacteriaceae > JBKEDH01. The sequence continues at coordinate 38,932 of JBKEDH010000045.1, read as the reverse complement.
ATTTAACCTTTTTGGATAAAAGTGAAGTTTGGTATTTTTTTTGAAATTATTCAAAAAAAAAATATCATTTTAACAGGAATACGGGATAAAAAACCAAAACCTTCCAATGTTAACAAGTTCGGTTTTTATTCCTCGTAAATAATTGTATTTTTACCGTTAAATTTAATTCATTTTTTTAATGGGCAAAATTATTGCAATTGCTAATCAAAAAGGAGGTGTTGGAAAAACCACAACCTCCATTAATTTGGCAGCTTCACTTGGTGTTCTCGAAAAAAAAGTATTGCTTATAGATGCCGACCCACAAGCCAACGCCACTTCTGGAATAGGTATTGATGTGGAAACGGTAGAGATAGGTACTTATCAACTTTTGGAACATTCGCATACGGCCAAAGAAGCCATTATAAAAACAGAAACCCCAAATCTGGACATTATACCTGCTCATATCGACTTGGTTGCCATAGAAATAGAACTTGTAGATAAGGACAACAGGGAATATATGATGAAAAATGCATTGGCCGAAGTTGTTAACGACTACGATTATATTATAATAGATTGTGCACCATCATTGGGGCTGCTTACGCTTAATGCTTTAACGGCTTCCAATGCCGTTATAATCCCAATTCAATGCGAATATTTTGCGCTAGAAGGTTTGGGCAAACTGTTAAATACCATAAAAAGCGTACAGAAAATCCATAATCCTGATTTGGATATCGAAGGGCTTTTGTTAACCATGTACGATTCGCGTTTAAGGCTGTCGAACCAAGTGGTAGAAGAGGTTCAGAAACATTTTAACGATATGGTTTTTAGCACCATAATACAACGAAACATCCGTTTAAGCGAGGCACCAAGTTATGGCGAAAGCATTATTAATTACGATGCTTCCAGTAGGGGAGCGTCAAATTATTTGAGCTTGGCAAGAGAGATTATAAACAAAAACGAAAACGCCTAATTTATGGCCAAAGCAACAAAAAAACAAGCTTTAGGGAGAGGGTTGTCGGCACTGCTAAAAGACCCCGGTAACGATATACAATCGGTACAGGACAAAAATGCAGATAAACTTATTGGTAATATTGTTGAATTGGATATTAACACCATCGAAGTTAACCCCTTTCAGCCCAGAACCAATTTTAGCGAAGAGTCGCTGCAAGAGTTGGCATCATCTATAAAAGAACTCGGTATTATACAGCCCATTACCGTTAGAAAGTTGGAATTTAACAAATTTCAATTGGTGTCGGGCGAACGTCGTTTTCGTGCTTCAAAATTAATTGGTTTAGAAGCCATACCGGCATATATACGTATAGCCAACGACCAAGAATCCTTGGAAATGGCTTTGGTGGAAAACATACAGCGTCAAGATCTCGATCCTATCGAAATAGCACTTTCTTACCAACGTTTAATAGACGAAATAAACCTAACGCAAGAACAAATGAGCGAACGTGTTGGCAAAAAACGTTCGACTATAACCAATTATCTGCGTTTGCTAAAGTTGGATCCAATTGTACAAACTGGAATGCGTGATGGCTTTATTTCCATGGGGCATGGTCGTGCTCTAATAGCCATAGACGACCAAACCGTTCAATTGGAAATATACGAAAAGGTTCTCGAAAACCAATTGTCGGTACGGGATACCGAAAATTTGGTTAAAGATCATACCAATGGGCAAAACACCGTTATTGCTTCAAAAAAAGATATTAAAGGAAAACCGGAATTTATAAAAGCGGGCATTAATGCCTTTTCGGAATACTTTGGACATAAAATTGACGTTAAAGTTTCCAAGAATGGTAAAGGGAAAATTACGATTCCTTTTCATTCTGAAGAAGATTTTAACCGTTTAAAAAAATTAGTTGAAGGTGCCAAGTAAACTTTTTATAGTAATCCTGTTTGTTCTTGGATTGTGTTTAAGCACAAAGGCTCAAGATAAAAAAGGAACTGAGGTTGTAAAAGAGGAACTGCCTCCCGAAGTTGTTATCGATTCAGTAGTTGCTGTAGGTAAAACTATAAACCCATTGTCTCCTTCCAAAGCGGCCTTTTACTCTGCTGTACTACCCGGATTGGGACAGGCCTACAATAAAAAGTACTGGAAAATTCCCATTGTTTATGCTGCGTTAGGAACCGGAATTTATTTTTATACTACCAATAACAAAGAATATAACCGGTATAGAGATATTTACAAACGCCGTCTTGCCGGTTTTACCGACGACGAATTTTATTTTGATGCAGATGGCACAAAGCTCGACGAACCTCGTGTAACTACAGATGGTTTGGTTAGGGGACAAAAATTCTATCGAAAAAATAAAGAACTGTCACTTTTAATAACCCTTGGACTTTATGCCCTTAATATTATCGATGCCAATGTCGATGCCCATTTATTGCAGTATAATGTCGATGAAAATTTATCATTGGCACCCCATTATAAGTTTAATGAAATTGATGCCAAAAGTGATGTTGGCCTAACCCTAAGTTTTAAATTTTAACACATGAAGATAGCTTTACTCGGATACGGGAAAATGGGTAAGACCATAGAACAAATTGCCATTAACCGTGGCCACGACATCGTTTTAAAAATACATAAGGGCGATACCGAATACGACATAACCAAAGCCGATGTTGCTATAGATTTTAGTATTCCTACGGTAGCATTTTCAAATATTAGCAATTGTTTAAACAACAATGTTCCCGTAATATCGGGTACTACGGGCTGGTTGGATAAATACGATAATGCCGTTGCTTTATGCCATGCCAAAAAGGGAGCTTTTATTTATGCATCTAATTTTAGCTTAGGTGTCAATATTTTTTTCGAACTTAACCGAACACTTGCCAAAATAATGGCTAATTTGGAGCAATACAATATAGCCATGGAGGAAATACACCATACCCAAAAATTAGATGCACCAAGTGGAACCGCTATTTCGTTGGCAAACGATATTATCGGGCAACATAGTATTTACAATAAATGGACTTTAGAAAAAATGGAAGCCAATAGTATTCCCATTACGGCAAAACGTATTCCCGATGTTCCCGGTACACATACCGTAACCTACAAAAGTGAGGTGGATACCATTACCATCGAGCACGAAGCTCATAACAGGCAAGGTTTTGCATTGGGAGCCGTAATTGCGTCCGAATGGATTGTTGGGAAAGTAGGTGTTTTTTCGATGAAAGATGTGTTAAATATTGGTTAATACAGTAACAAAAGGTTGTTGTAAGCAACTAACAAAAAAGAATTTAAGAAAAACAGGTATCGTTAAAAATATAAACTAGTCAAGACTTTTAAAAATCTTGGAGGTTTGAAAAAGTTTAAACGAGTTCATTACCAAAAAATATATAATTATGGCACTGTCGCAATGGTTTATTTTTATTTTGATTATTCAAGTAGTACACGGCCTTGGTACGTGGAAACTTTATGGTAAAGCCGGTAGGCAAGCATGGGAAGCCTTTGTTCCCATTTATAATGGAGTTGTTTTAATGAAAATAATCAATAGGCCGTGGTGGTGGGTTATTTTATTGTTTTTACCCATTGTAAACCTTATTATGTTTCCTGTGGTTTGGGTAGAAACAGTTAGAAGTTTTGGTAAAAATACTTATACCGACACGTTTCTTGCCATAATTACTTTTGGCCTTTACAATTACTATCTTAATTATGTGGCTCAAGTAGAATATGTGCAGGATAGGAGCACAAAACCAAAATCGAATTCGGGAGAGTGGACAAGTTCTATTCTTTTTGCCATTGTGGCGGCCACCATTGTACATACCTATTTTATCCAACCGTTTACCATTCCGTCATCGTCTTTGGAAAAATCCTTATTGGTGGGCGATTTTTTATTTGTAAGTAAATTTCATTACGGTGCCCGTGTACCCATGACCACCGTTGCAGCACCAATGGTACACGATACTATTCCGGTTTTAAATAAAAAGTCGTATTTGTTCGACGACCATAAGGGCAGTTCGTCATGGAAAAATAAATTACAATTGCCTTATTTGCGCATACCGAGTTTCCAAAGTATTAAACGCAACGATATTGTAGTGTTTAACCAACCGGCCGATACCTTGTTGGATATGAACAATTTTCATCCCGATAGAAATTATTATAAGCCCATAGATAAAAAGACCAATTTGGTAAAACGCTGCGTGGGCGTACCGGGCGATACCTTAGAAATTCGTAACGGCTTTGTGTATATTAATGGCAAGAAAAACGAACTTCCCGATCGGGCACATTTACAGTTTAGTTATCATGTACAGCCCAAAACCAATCAGTTCAATCCTAAATTTTTAAAGGAACGTTACGATATTACGGATGGTTTTGGTATTATAAACAGTCAGAATACCTATTATTTTTCGGCTATTTCCGATGAGGCTTTGGCCAAATTTAAAAACCATCCCAATGTGGCGAGCATTACGCCCAATAAGCAAAAGGAAGGCGATCGGGATGCCGGTATTTTTCCGCATGACCCAAATTATAATTGGAATGTGGATTTTTTTGGGCCGTTATACATTCCGAAAGAAGGAGCGAGTATCAATATTAACGTAACCAATTTACCACTTTACAAACGTGTTATTACCGAATATGAAGGCAATACGCTTCAAGTTAAGGGCAACCAAATTTTTATTAATGGAAACCAAACAGATACTTATACCTTTAAACAAAATTATTATTGGATGATGGGCGATAACCGTCATAACTCCATCGATGCAAGGGCGTGGGGCTTTGTGCCTTTCGATCATGTGGTGGGTAAACCAGTATTTATTTGGATGAGCTGGGATGGCAAAAAGCCCCGTTGGGAACGTTTCTTCACCACGGTTAACGGTAGCGGAAAGGCTACCTCGTACCTTATTCCGTTTATAGTGGTGCTATTGGCTTGGTTTGGCTTTAACCAATATCGAAAACGCAAAAAGGCAAACGGTTAAATGAGGGTTGTTCTGCATCCGGCCTATTTTCCTAACATAGCCCATTTTGTCGCTTTGGTAAAAGCCAAAACGGTTGTGTTGGAAACCTACGATAATTTTTTAAAGCAAACCTACCGGAACAGGGCTTATATTTATGGAGCCAATGGTAGGCAAACGCTTAATATTCCTGTTATACATTCACAAAAAAACAGACAATTGTATCGTGATGTTAAGGTGTTTAACGAAGAAAAATGGCAGGCTCAACATTGGAAATCTTTATTGTCGGCATACAGTACTTCGCCTTTTTTTGAGTTTTATAAAGATGAATTGCAGCCGCTGTTCAATATAAAGGCTTCTTATATTTTGGATTTTAACCTAAAATGTATGAAAACTATCTGCGATTGCCTACAGTTGGATATGCCCGAGTTAAAAACGGAAGAATACCAAAAGGATATTACTTATGGTAACGATTTTAGATACTTGGTAAATGCAAAAAAAATAACCGAATTCCATTTTGAGCCTTACACCCAAGTTTTTGGCAATAAGCATGGTTTTATATCTAATTTAAGTATTTTGGATGTATTGTTTAACGAAGGTCCAAATACGCTTAATTATCTGGAAAACCAAACTTTATCGTTTTAATGTTTCAAACGGTTGTACATTATGGTTGCCATTTGTCTTTGCCTTTATTGGTGGCGTATATTTGGTTTAAACCGAATTGGAAAATGGCATTTTTAATTATGATTTCGGGTATGTGGATAGATATTGACCATTTACTGGCGACTCCCATTTTCGAACCCAATCGTTGCAGTATCAATTTTCATCCGTTGCACAGTTATTATGCTATTGCTGTTTATATTCTACTTTTATTTCCGAAGAAAACAAGGCTGATTGGTTTGGGGCTGTTACTTCATATTATTGCCGATACGGTTGATTGTATTTTGATGTGATGAGGTAAAAGTAAAAAAGATGAGAAGTTTAAACGAGTTCTAAGTTTCTATCAAATAAGGAGCCACGACAACTTAAAAGCTTTTAAGGTAAACCGATAAGGATAATTTTGTTGTGTATTAAAGGTTTCGTAGGCATAGCCAAACGAAAAATTATAGTGTATCCGGTTCTATATGTATGGTAATATGCGAGATTTCCGGAAGTTCTTTCTGTAAAGAATCCTGTAGTTTATGAGACAGATAATGGCCTTCTTTAACGCTTATATTTCCGTTGACTATGGCGTGCAATTCGACCAGATATTTCATTCCGGCCTTGCGAACAAAACATTTTTCGGTTCCTACAATGCCATTAACATTTGCTGCAATGGATCTAATCTGTTCTACCATGTCTTCGTACAAATGTTCGTCCATTATTTCACCAAGTGCAGGTCTGAAAATTTTGTATGCATTGTACAAAATAAATGCCGAAGCGAATAAAGCAGCCCAATCGTCGGCTGTTTCAAAACCTTCTCCAAAAAGTAATGCGATGCTAATACCTATAAATGCGGTAACCGATGTAACGGCATCGCTACGATGGTGCCAAGCATCGGCTTTAAGTGAAGAACTGTTGATTTGTTTACTTTTATTGAGCACGTACCTATACGATGCTTCTTTCCAAATAATAATAACACCCAACACAATAAGTGTCCAAGCTTTGGGGACTTTATGGGGTGTTTGTATATTTACGATACTTTCATAAGCGATAACGGTTGATGAAGTAACCAAAAAGGCAACTACTAAAAAGGTTATAAGTGGTTCTATTCTGGTATGGCCATAAGGATGGTTTTTATCGGGAGGTTTTTGTGCATATTTAAAGCCTATAAGAACAAAAAACGATGAAAATACATCGGCAGTAGATTCAATACCATCGGCAATAAGCGCATAGGAATTTCCCAAAAAACCGGATACCAGTTTTATTATGGCCAACAAGACATTACTGCCTATACTAAAATAGGTTGCTTTAATAGCTGCTTTTTCGTTAAGGTTAGTCTCCACTTGTTTTTTGTGGCTAAAATAGTTTTTGAAATGTTGTTTGCCAAATTCAAATTTAAAAATCTAAAATAAGAAATCGATAATTATAAATCAATAAGGTTTAAAGTTCTCTTTTGCCAAGGTTTTTCTAACACGGCTTAAACTTTCGGGTGTAATACCAAGATACGAAGCTATCATCCATTGTGGTACACGCAAAGTTATATCCGGATAGGTTTTTATAAAATCGAGATAACGTGTTTTTGCCGAAGCTCCCAATAGCATACTAATGCGTTTATATAAATGCCGAATATGATTTTGAAGCAACCGTTCGCTATGTTCCATAAAATCAGGATTTATTTTCGTAATTTTTCTTAAAAACGTTTCATCTATCAATACAACCGTTGTGTCTTCGTATGCATCGATATAGTAAGATGAAGGTACTTGAAAATAGATGCTGCCACGATCGCTTACAATCCAACTTTCGGTAGCAAATTGTAAGATGTTTTCCTTGCCATCTTCGTTTAGGGCATAAAACCGTAAAAGCCCCTTTTCAACAAAAAAAAATTGACTGCACAAATCGCCTTGTTTTAACAAAAATTCACCTTTTAAAACCGATTTTGTAGTAATTAAAGGCTCTATTTGTGCCATTTCGCTATTTGAAATTTTACAGTTTTTTAAAAATTGATTTTTAAAGTTAATAAGTTCCATAACCATAAAATAAAGGTAAAGGTTTTATACCATTTTTGGTTAAAAATCTGATTGAAAATAGAATATTCTAACCCATTAATATTTCCAGAATTTTAATGGCAGTATCACTTATTTTTGTACCGGGTCCAAAAATAGCGATAGCTCCGGCATCAAATAAAAATTGATAATCCTGCGGCGGAATTACACCACCTACAACTACCATAATATCGTCTCTATTATAGACTTTCAAAGCTTCTATAACTTGTGGAACTAAAGTTTTATGTCCTGCTGCCAACGACGAAATACCGAGAATATGTACATCGTTTTCCACAGCTTGTTTGGCAATTTCGGCAGGTGTTTGGAATAGTGGAGGGATATCCACATCGAAACCCAAATCGGCATAGCCTGTTGCTACTACTTTAGCACCACGATCATGGCCATCCTGTCCCATTTTGGCAACCATAATACGAGGGCGGCGGCCTTCCTGCTCGGCAAAACGATTGGCAAGGATCTGTGCTTTTTTAAAATTTTTATCGTTTTCTATTTCGTTACTGTACACTCCTGTAAATGATTTTATTTTTGCTTGATGGCGTCCAAAAACAGTTTCAAGGGCATTGCTTATTTCGCCCAAGGTGGCACGTTCGCGGGCAGCTTCAATAGCTAAAGCTAATAAATTTTTATCTTCTTTTCGAGCGGCTTTTGTTAAATTTAAAAGTGTTTGTTTTACTTTTTCGGTATTTCGGTTTTGTTTTATACGCTGTAAGCGTTCCATTTGGTTTTTTCGTACCGATTGGTTGTCCACCTCCAGAATATTTATCGAAGCTTCTTTTTCCAGTTGGTATTGGTTTACACCAACAATAATATCTTTTCCCGAGTCGATTCTGGCTTGCTTTTTTGCAGCAGCTTCTTCAATTTTAAGTTTAGGAACACCTATTTCAATGGCTTTGGTCATACCGCCAAGTTGTTCTATTTCTTCAATTAAAGTCCATGCTTTTTCAGCTATTTCAAGGGTAAGTCTTTCTACGTAAAAACTACCTGCCCAAGGATCGACCGTTTTGGTTATTTTTGTTTCTTCTGCCAAAAATAATTGTGTGTTACGTGCTATTCTTGCCGAAAAATCGGTGGGTAGTGCAATGGCTTCGTCCAAAGCATTGGTATGTAAGCTTTGTGTACCACCAAAAATAGCTGCAGTAGCTTCAATAGTTGTTCTAACCACATTGTTAAATGGGGCTTGGGCGGTAAGGCTCCAACCACTAGTTTGGCAATGGGCACGCAGTTGTAGCGATTTTTTGTTTTTGGGATGAAATTGTTGCATTAATTTGGCCCATAGTATTCTGGCAGCCCGCATTTTGGCTATTTCCATAAAATGGTTCATACCAATACCCCAAAAAAACGATAGGCGAGGAGCAAAATCGTCTATATTTAACCCGGCTTTAAGTCCTGTTTTAACATATTCCAACCCGTTAGAGAGGGTGTATGCCAATTCGATATCGGCCGAAGCTCCTGCTTCCTGCATATGGTAGCCCGAAATACTGATACTGTTGAATTTGGGCATGTGTTTGCTGGTATATTTAAAAATATCGGCAATAATTTTTATAGATGGTTCCGGCGGATAAATATAAGTGTTCCGCACCATAAATTCTTTTAAAATATCGTTTTGTATGGTGCCCGAAAGTTGTTTTTGTGTAACACCCTGTTCTTGTGCAGCAACAATATAAAAGGCCATAATAGGTAAAACAGCACCATTCATGGTCATGGAAACCGACATTTTATCCAATGGGATTTGATTGAAAAGAATTTTCATGTCCTCGACCGTATCTATGGCAACACCTGCTTTACCAACATCGCCAATTACACGGTCGTGATCGCTGTCGTAGCCACGGTGTGTTGCCAGATCGAAAGCTACCGATAGTCCTTTTTGTCCGGCTTTTAGGTTGCGTTTATAAAAAGCGTTGCTATCTTCGGCAGTTGAAAATCCGGCATATTGCCGTATGGTCCAGGGCCGCTTGGTGTACATGGTGGTATATGGACCACGTAAATATGGAGGAAATCCTGCAGCAAAATTAAGATGCTCTAAATTTTCAATATCCTTTTTGCTGTAAATCGATTTTATGGTAATGCCTTCTGCTGTTAGAAATCCATTGTCTATTTCCCGTTTTTCCAACTTTTGGGTATTTTGGTTTCCTGACTTTAAACTGATATGTTGCAGATTTTTTCTTGGCATTGGTGGTTACTTGTTGCTCGTTGTTTGTTGTTCGTTGTTTGTTGTTTGTTGTTTGTTGCTCGTTAGTTGTTAGGATTTAAACGTGTTTGTTCTAAGGTTTCGGCCAAACGTTTTTCAATTATGGGAACAATTAATGTTTTTCTATGTTTTGTTTTTACAAAGGGATAAAGTTCTAAATTGGATTTTATGGATTCGTCTGTAGTTTTGTATTTGTTAACGCCTATTAAAACTTCTTTCTCTATATTAAATAATTCTTCTTCTATTAGGGCACTTTCTTTTATTTTACGTTGAATGGTACCGTTTTTCAACTGTTTTAAAAAACCGCCATTGGCTTCAATATCTTTAAAGAGAGTTAAAGCTTTTTCTGCCAATTGTTGGGTTAATGTTTCTATATAATAACTGCCATTGGCCGGATTGTTTACTTTTTTAAAAAAGCTTTCTTCTTTTAATATAAGCAATTGGTTATTTGCCAAACGGTTGCTTAAACGGTTTGTTTTTTTGTATGTGGCATCGAAAGCCAAATTATTTATGGTATCGGCACCGCCTAAAATAGCACTCATACATTCGGTTGTACTACGCAACATATTGTTGTAACTGTCGTAAATGGTTTTGTTGCGTTTTGATGGCATGGCGAATATATGGCAATGGGGATTTATGTTGTATTCCAAAGCTAATGTATTCCAAAGGATGCGTAGGGCACGGATCTTGGCAATTTCAAAAAAATAATTACTGCCTACGGCAATTTGAAAGTGTATTTTTTGATTGGTATTTAAATCTTTTTCGAAAGCAAATAAATATTCGTTAGCATGGGCCAAAGTATAGGCCAGTTGCTGAACCATATTGGCTCCTGCATTTTGGTACAAACTGGAATCGATACTTATTGTTTGTCCACAATTTACAATTGTTTTTAAATTTGAAAAATCTGACTTTAAATTGTCATACCAATTTCCGGTTTTGGCTAAATGGCCTATAATATCGGTGGTAACAACAATATGGGATTTGGTAGAAATTTTAAAAAGATGATCGACAAATTCAGGATTTAAAAATTGTAATTCAAAAAAAAGAGGTATTCTTTTTAAGTCGATGTTTTTTAATAATTCGTTTACCTGAATTTTTGGGGACGATATAATAAATTTAAGGCTTTCTACTCCATTCTGTATCGCTTCAATTGCATTTTTGTTCGATTTTATAACATCCGAAACAAAAATAGTTTGGCAAATTTGCCATTGTGTTGCTTGGGTATGTGGTATTATGGTGGGGGGGGTAAAATTGTCGGCATGGTAAAAGGGCTTTACGGCAATATTTTCCGTACTGTTCCAAACGAGCGTTTTGTTGTAATCGGCACCATTTAGTTCGAACTGTATTTTTTGCTTCCACTGCTTGGCGGAAACCGGCTGGAATTCGCTGAACAAACCTTTAGTCATTTTGCTTTGTTTTTAGGCTGTCCTCGTATTCAATAATAAAAATTTCTTCGTTGTCACGTTTCATATAATATTCTTCACGTGCAAATTTTTCCAAACCTTTGTCGGTACTTAATTTTTTAAAGGATTTGTTGTCTTTATCGATTTCCTTTTTGTAGTATTCTTTTTCGTTTTCCAAAGCATCGATGTCGCTGTTCAGTTCTCTATGGATAAGCCACGAATTGGCATCGAAAAACAACATCCAAACCACGAATATAGCCAAGATAAGGATAAAGATATTTTTAAAGGGCTTTAATATTTTTTTGTTAAAAGGAGGCATTGTACAAACGGTCGTTTATTATGGTTCTTACAATATTTACCGCAACCGTATTATATCGGTTGTTGGGTATTATAATATCGGCGTATTCTTTCATGGGTTCGATAAATTGGTCGTGCATGGGTTTTAATGTGTTTTGGTAACGATCCAGAACTTCGTTTAAATCTCTGCCACGTTCGGATATATCGCGTTTTAATCGGCGTATAAGCCTCTCATCGCTATCGGCATGTACAAAAACCTTAATATCGAACATATCCCGTAATTTGGCGTGCGAAAAGATTAAAATACCTTCAACAATCATTACTTTTCTAGGGTTTGTTATAATGGTATCGCCCGTTCGGTTGTGCTTTACAAACGAATAAACAGGTTGATGAACGGGTTTATTGTTTTTTAACTCTTTTAAATGGCTTTCCAAAAGATCGAAATCGATAGATTTTGGGTGGTCGAAATTTATTTTTGTTCGTTCTTCGAACGATAGATGGGAGGTATCACGATAGTACGAATCTTGGGAGATTACCCCAACTTCGCCTTCGGGAAGTTCGTTAAGTATTTGGTTAACAACAGTTGTCTTGCCACAACCAGTACCACCTGTAATTCCTATAATAAGCATACCTTTAATTTATTTAGATGAGATTGGCCCCAATAATACTTCTACAAAGTTAATTAAATGGATAGACTTTAAATAAATTTATTTTGGGATGAGGGTATTCAGTATTTTAAAACAGAAAGCCCCAATATTATTCGTATTGAGGCTTTCTGTTTTAAAATTATATTTTGATTTTATTACGATTGGTCATCAAAAACCAATTCGCCATCAAAAGTTCCTATTAAATCGGATAATTCCGTAAACGGTGAAGCATCGTAAAACGTATCGAAAATAAACGATGCCGAATAAGTGCCGTCGTCGTTACGTTTTAAGGTTAAACGAACATCACCAAAATACCACTCGGGATACGTACCAGAATCGTCGGTATAACTTGCTTCTATTATTTTATGATCGCTTGCCGCCAATACGAACTCTTGTTCTTCGAAATTGTAAGCTGTATTGGTGGTGCTTACATAAAAGTAAAATCGAGCGCCGGTTTCTTCATCGTAAAAATAAACATCAAACTCTATTCTGCTACCACTTGCACCGTAGTAGAAAATGGTTCCCGAATGCAGATTACCCAATGCGGTAACCGTTCCGTTATCGTCTTGCGAATAAGTGCCTAAAATGACAACGGCTTCAACCGTTGTAAAATCTACCGAAACTTCTCTTGTAAAGCCATCGGCATCTTTTGCGATAATATTGGCCTTATAATCGGTATTATCTTCCAGATCGGAGAAGGTGTAGGTTAAATCGGTTAAGTTTTCGGCTACTAGAACATCGTTTAAATAAATGTCGTAGGTTATTTGGGTTTCTTCCGGATCGGTAGCTTCATCCCAAGTTATTGTTGCCGAAGTTTCATCGACATTTTCTACGGTTACGTCAAAAGCTGTTGGAATAAGATTGGGAACCGTAGTGAACGAAATGGTTTTTTCGCTTTCCAATTCGCTTGTGCTTTTGGCAATTAGTTTAACAAAATAATCGACACCACTCGATAAATTGTCAAATAGGTAGCTATTGGAAGAATAATCGGCTTCCACTAGCGTGTAATTTAAGTCGATTTGGTCGTTTATATAAATATCGTAGGTTACGTTGCTACCATCGGTGGCTACGACCTGATTCCATTTAATAGTTGCCGAGGTTAATTGGGTTTCAACTACGTTAAGGTTTAATTTGCTTAAACTATCGGCTTTTGCCGCTTGTTCGTCATCGGAAGAGCAGGAGAACAGTAAGCCGGATATTAGTATGAATATAATATATTTTTTCATCTTTTATATTTGTTTTTAGTACACAGTAAAAGTTGTTTAAGTTGGTTTTCAAGGCCTGAAAGGTTTTAAAAAAACCTTTCAGGTTTGATTAGTTAAATACATTAATGGATCTTTAATTTTTTCCTGTTGTACGTTTATTGTTTTTTAACTATCGGAATCTAAATAATCGGGAGTTCCGTCGTTATCGGTATCTATGGCGTCGTCGGGGTTACCGTCGCCGTTGGGGTCGGCATTTTCTTCGCTGGTTGGTTTGCCATCGCCATCATCGTCTGCATCAAGAAAATCGGGTGTATTATCGCCATCGGTATCAAGATAGATTATTCTATTTTCGCTACAAGATTTAGTAAGTTCGTAATCGTCGCTTATGCCGTCGCCATCGGAATCGGCGAATGCTTCAATATAGGTGTAAGGACCGGAATAATCGAGACGGAATACGCGGTCGTCATAAAAATCGTAATGCATGCTGTAGCTCAAGGTTTCGTTCTCGGAATCCATGTCGCTAAGATTAAGCCACGCTACCGTAATATCTCCAATGCTAAAATAGCGATCCAATTGGTATTTTCCTGCTGGGATAGGTTGCTCAAAAGGATTGTAATCTACCGCAAAACTTTCGGGTGATTGGTTTTCGGTTATGGCAGCATCAACGTAGCCCGATGAAAGCACTAAATTTTCACCTTCTATAAATTCACCGGATACTAGGGTTTCGTTGCTATAAATTCCGGGATTGTCCATTATACCACAAATTTCATAGGTATCAACCATAAATTTATCGAGCCCAACATAGGGTAATCGTTTAATTTCATCCAAATCGCTAACGGCATTAATAATGCTAAGGGTTTTTCCCGATATATCATCGAATCCTAAGTTAAAAAAGGCTACTTTTTCCACGGCCTGGCGATAAAATCCTTTAACGGTATCCATAACAACACCTTGAGCCTCTAAAGCAGTAACAATTTCGGTTATAGGTTTTGCCCTGGCGTAAAGGAATGAAGGTAGCTCTGCTTCGGGATCTGCAACACCGGCCATTTTGTAGGCATTGTAAACCTCTTCTAATGTTCCGGGTATAATTTTGTTTATTGTGTTGTCCGGATAAAATTTATTGTAGGTTTCAATTAAAAGCCTGGAGCCATCGGAAGTTGTATAGGTAAAATAGCCGTTGGATTGGGTGGGCTCCTCCGTTTCAGGTTGTGTTGTTACCGTAATATCCTTACTCTCGTAGGTACAGGCAAACACACATAATAAACAAAGGCTTATTATTATATTTCGTATCATAATTGTTTTTTTTAATTTATAGAATTTCATAATAACCTGTATTTCCTATTGCTACCAAAGCAACCAAATTATTTATAAGAATACCGTTTATTTCAGAATTAATAGTGTTGCTTACGGCATAAGGATAGGGTACGTTTAGTATCCATTCTTCTTCTGTAAACTCGTAAATGGAACGATATACCAAACTTTCAACAAAATAACCATTGTCATTATAGGATAAAGTTCCTATGTACACACCATGGGTCTCGAATTTGGGTAACATGAAAAAAGGCACATTGTTTTTAACAAAGGCATATATATACTTTCCTGCTATGTAATCGGTATCGGCAGTATCTTCTGTATATTCCGGATTCAGTTCTAAAAACAAATCCATTTGTGCTTTCCGTTCGTTATAGCTTTCGGTTACTTTTTCTTTATTTTCATCGGTTGAAGGATATAATACCAGTTGGGTTCTGTCTTCGGTTTTTGTTTCTAAGCTGGATTGCAGTACCACAGAATCTTTTGAAGCGCTTACAAATTCAAACTCGTACTCACCATCAAAGTTGCCATTTCTTTGTATGGCAATATTTGACAGAACCATAAGATCTTCGAATACTAAATCCGGCTTTTGGTGTATGCCCACTCGATAGTTGGTTTCGTCATTTTCAAAAATACCTTGTTTAGATAGTGGGTTTACATAAGTTCCCGAAGGTATGTCGGACCAAGTAGTTACCCTACCGTTTGCGTTAAAATCGAACCAAAGTTTTACTTCCGGGCCACTTTGGAAGGGAATATAGGTAGTATGCCATCCGTTTTCGGCCGTTGTTAATATATCTCTGTATTCTTGCAGTTGCTGCTGAACACGAGCTTCGGCAGACATTTCGAAAAATTCATCATCATCATCGTTACAAGATACCAATGCTGTGCTTGCAAAAATGCTTAGTGTTAGTATATAGATTATTCTTTTCATATCTGTTTATTTTTATTCGGCGGCGGCCGCTATTCTCGATTCTAAATCATCTCTTAAGGCAACAATATCAATTCCAAAACTTTGGTTGTAATAATCTATTACTGCCTGATATTTGGTATTTAAGGTTTCTATACCGTCGTTTCTGTAAAAACAGGCCTCTATTTCGGCTTCATCGGTAAGACCGCTACAATCGCTTGCTGTTAGATAAGTCTCTTCAAATTCTGCTTTTGGTGTTGTTAGAAAGATACCTACAAAATCGGCAAAATCTTCGGCCGAGTTACTAGAAGAATATGGTGTTACATAACCCATGGCTATAGCTGTTTCGTTTGAAATGTTTACCCAGTTACTTCCTGTTCTGTTGGTCGATATGGCTTTCCATCCATCTGGTAAAGAGGTGCTTTGGTGGGTAATATGTGTAAATTCGTGGTGAATGGTACGTAGCTGTAGGCGTAACCAATCGGAATCCTTTAGATTGTAATTATTAACTTCGGTTAGGATAATGCGAACGCCACCTTCGGCAAGCCCCAAAACTACGGTACCGTCGTCGTTGTACTGTCCAGAGCCTAACATTACAATTTCTGGTGGGAACAGCTTTTCTACCAGTTCCTGTCCGCCCGAAACGGAATAATAGGAGTCGATCCAAAAATTTTGGATCATTTTCATCATGGGAATAACCAATTCCTCACTTGGTGGTACTACAAATTTATTGATATCGGAATTTATTTCGTCCCTGCGCCAAATTACCCGTGTATTGTAAATACTGGTAAAATTGTCTCGGGCATATATATCGTTGGGATGATCCGATTCGGGAATGTCCACACGCACGTGTTCTGTTAGCTCATCATTGGCACAGGATACCCAAAACAATATGCTTGTTAGAATAATAAGTGTCTTTTTCATTTTAGTTATTTTTTGTTAATTCTAAAAATTCTGGTGTTATTAAAGCTTCAATTTCCAGTTTTCCATTGTTGTTGGTTTCTGTATCGCTTTCTATATTTATGCCAAGAGCTTCTTGGGCGGTAGCCGGAATGGGTAGTGCTTTTCTTGTGTCGTTTTCGGTCAGCACATTGCCATTGGCTCTAGAAACGCTATAACCGTAACGTTTTATATCGAACCAGCGCATACCCTCTTCGGTAAACTCACGACGGCGTTCTTTTATAATCAAATCGGCCAATACCCCGGCACGATCCAGACCCGCTATGTCCTCAAGGAAACCATAATATACTTCCCATGTATAAAATTCCTTTAAAATGGCAAAGTTATCGGTATATCTGTTTTTTAATAATAACTCCAAGTCTGCAACACCTTCTTCGGTCATACTAAGATTAGAGTAGGCTTCGGCTCTGTTCAATAATACTTCTTCGCCTCTAAATAAAATATCTATACGATAGGGGAGTCCTATATTCGAACTTAGGGAATTGCGCTTAAAATATCTGTAATTTTTGGCTATGCGCAAACTGGTATAATCTACATTGCCATAATAGATAATCTGCGCTCTTGCATCGGCATTTAAGCCTATTTTTTGGGCATTATATATTTCGTAAACTTTTGATAGGGTTAAACGATCTTTGTAATTATAATATAAACTATATCCTGTTTCTCTTCTTGCTACCATTAAATTACTACGGTCGCCGGTATCGATAAAGGCCACACCCGATTCGTCCGCTCCTCCTGCATACAATATTTTGTCGTAGTCTTTTATATATTGTTCAGGATTGCCTCCCAATACCTCAGAGCTATAATCAATGCATTTTTGGTTGTTGCCTGTCCATAAATAGAATCGAGAAGCAAAGGCCTGCGCCGCTTTTTTGGTAAAATGGTATTTTTTGCCTTCGGTTATAAACGAGTCGTCAATTAACTGTAAACCTTTTACCATGTCGCGTTCTATAAAATCGTAAACTTCCTGTACGGTGTTGTTTTCGTACGATACTATTAAATCGGTTTCTAATTTTTCTACATAAGGGATACCTTGATCCGATGGTGCTGTAGCGGTATCGTATTGTTTGGCAAAAATATTTACCAACATAAAATGGTTATAAGCCCTAAATAAAAGAGCTTCACCCTTAATATGGTTACGGTAATCTTCATTTCCGGCCAAATTATCGATATAATGGAGTACAGCATTTGCTTGAGCAATGGCTCTGTAGCCATTGTTCCAATAATAATTTGGTGAATCTTGACTTTCTATCTGAGATTCTTCCCAGTTGAACAATTCGTTATCCAGACCGGGGTAATGGGAGTTTTCGGCAATATATCCCACGTTGTCTGTTAATTGCTCCAAAAAAGCATAGCTTCCATCGTTAGAGGCATAGACCAGTAGTTCGTAGGCTTTGTCCAACGAATCGATCTGTAATCGGTTATCGGGACTTTCTTCTAAAAACTTTTCGGAACAACCTATTAAAATTGCCGATAACAATACGGTACAAATGGTATATTTAATTGTTTTCATCGGGATTAAAAGTTTAAGTTTAATGTAAAAGTATAAATACGTTGGTTTGGCAAGGCAACACCACCGGCATTATAGAATTCGGGATCTACTCCGTTTAGTGCACTATCAGAATACAATAATGCTACGTTGTTAACACTTAGCGATAGTTTCATGGCATCTAACCCAGTATTGGTTAACCATTTTCTGGGAAAAGCATAACCTAAGCTTATATCCTTTAATCGGATAAAATCGCCATCGGCCACACGTTGGTCGCTATTGTTATATAAGGCATAGGCATTTTGCCCATCTAATAACTCGGTTGTTTTAACGTCGGGTATGGCTGGTACGTTGGTAATATACTCGTCGCCCGGTAGTACCCAACGATTAATAAGGTCTTTGGAAAAGGCTCTGTAATCGTAAGCCTGTACGCCAGAGACACTAGTAGGGTAAAGATCTCCCAAACGGATTTTGTTTCCGTATTTATATATGATGTTTACACCAAAAGTCCAGTTTTTAAATTTAAAATCGTTTCTAAATCCACCTTGTCCTTTAGGTGCTACCGGACCTTCGTAAACCAACCAATCTTCTATGTTTTCACGTTGTTGTAAATTGATGTCTTGTACAATACTGCCTTCGTTATCGTAAAATGTTGGCAATCCGTTTTGGTCAAGTCCTGCAAACTTAATGGAATATAAGCCCCTGTGCGGACGCCCCACCAAAGCAGCTCCTGTACCCAGAATGGCATCGGCAATTCTTGCACGCGAATCCAATTGGGTTATTTCACTTTCGTGGAAGTTATAGGTTAACTGTGTTCTCCATGAAAAATTCTCGGTATCGATATTTTTTGTACGTAATGTTAATTCCACACCATGGGATTTCATTTCTCCTACATTACCGTATTTAATGCTTATACCGCCTATACCCGAGGTTGTAATATAATCGATTAGATCGGTTGATTTTCTATTGTAATAGTTAAATTCGGTAGAAATTCGATTATTGAACAAGCCCAATTCGAAACCAACGTTCAGCTCGTGCAGTTTTTCCCATGTTAGGCTTTCGTTTTCAAGATCGGATATAAAAATACCGGTTTCGCGATCGGAATTTATAGGTCTTAATGGCGATCCGGCATACATGGTAAGTACGGCACTGGCATCGGGGCCCATAGTACCCGATAATCCATAAGTTGCTTTTAATTTTAGGTTGCTTATGGTTTCTTGGTTTTCCATAAACTTTTCGTTATCTATGTTCCAAGCCCCCGAAATATTCCATGACGGCAACCATCTTGCTTTTGGTGTATTTCCTAATCGGTTGGAACCATCGTAACGGAATGTACCTCCAAAAACATAACGATTATCGTAGGCGTATTTGGCATCGACAAAGTTACCGGAAAAACGGTCTCTAAACTCGGTATAACCAAAATAACCTAAGCCGTTATCGGATAAATAATCAATAAGGTCGGGGTGTGTTTTTACAATGCCGCCCCTATCGTATAAAATACCATAGCCATCATTTCTTTTAAATGTTCTGTTGGTATATTTAACTTCGGTACCTCCCAGTAAATTTATCCTGTTTTTTTCGCCAATTTGCGGAGACCACTCAAGTAAAGCTCTAAAATTATAGTTGGTAAGGGTGTTTTCTTCGGTATTGTAAAAACCACCTTCCGGTAAAATGGAATATGGATCTATATTAGGATCTATAACGTTTTTCATTAAAAAGCGGTTGGCATCCCTTATGCTTTCTATCTCGCCACTATGTCCGTATTCCGTTCCTGCCCGATAAGCCTCGGCTGCATTCGAGTTTTCATGTACTTTATATTCCTTTAAAGTATTGGCCCAACGCCCAGAAAGGAAGAATTTTGCTGTTAGATTATCTTTTATGGCATAATCTAAATTGATTTTTGTAGATATATCGGTAACTCCTATTTCTACATAATTATGTTGCAATTCGTGCAAAATATTGAATGGAGCGAAATTACTTTGATAATATTGTAAGTTTCCATTTTCATCATAAGGCGTCATGGAGCGAGCCGAATTTAGGGCATAACTAAATGGGTTGATATCAAAATCACGGTTATATTGTCCTGTTAAGGGATCGAACTCTCTATTTCTGGTTCCCGGTACTTTTTGGTCCCGTAAGTTTCCGTTTATAATCAATCCTGCTTTTAGTTTATCCGATAAGGTAAATTGTGTGCTTACCATTGCCGTATAATTGTTTACATCGTCAATTACCGTAGCACCATTATCTTTATAATAACCTAACGAAGCATAATAATTCGAATTTTCGGAACCACCGCTAACACTTAATGAATGCTGGTTGGTTATCGAGTTGTCGAACAGCACATCGAACCAATCGGTATTGGCATTGGCATAGTAGGCCATATAATTTTCGTTAAGTGTCGCTTCTTGGCTTAGCGACAAACTGCCATCGGTAATTCGTTCGTACATTTTACCCAATACACCATAATTTTCTTTGGTACGTAAAATGGTAATGGGGAAAGCACCTTTACGCAAAAATTCGCGATATACTTGCATTTCGGCACCGGAATCCAAAATATCGAAATTGGAAGCTCGGGGCCTTTCTCTTATAGTTGTATTTGTGGTGTAACTAACTTTGGGCTTACCGCTTTTACCCCGTTTGGTAGTTATTACAATAACCCCATTCATGGCCTGTGCACCATAGATGGCTGTTGCCGAAACATCTTTAAGTATTTGGATACTTTCTATATCCTCTTGGTTTAAACCGGCAACACCCGAGGTTAAAATAGAATTTAGGTTTCCGGAAGTTAAATCGTCGGCCGAAATATTAATTAAATCTTCCTGTACAATTCCGTCGATAACCCATAACGGTTTGTTTGTTCCGTTAATAGAAGAATTTCCCCGAATTGTAATAATGGGCGACGACCCAAAAGTACCAGATACATTTTGTACGGATACACCTGCCGAAGCACCTTCAAGCGCCCTGCTAATGTCGGGTACGCCTTCTAACTTTACATCTGCAAGTTTTAAATTATCCGATGCTCCCGTAAACAATTTTCGGTCTGTGGTAGTATATCCCGTAATAACCACTTCTTGCAACATTTGGGAGTCTTCTTCCATAGTTACGTTTTGTGCATCTTTAGCCATAACCTCAACAGTTTTCATTCCAACGGAAGAAATCTGTAGGATACTGTTTTCGTTGGGTACCTTTAAAGTCCAGTTTCCGTCAAAATCGGTAGCTGTTCCTGTTGTAGTTCCTTTTACAACTACATTGGCTCCAGGAATACCAAAACCGTCCCGGGCATCGGTAACGGTTCCGCTTACTGTTGTTTGTGCCCATGTAGAAATGCTAAACACACAAAAAATAAATAAATTTGCGATTCTTTTCATTTGTTAATAATTAGTATTTGTTTGTTTTTAATGGATTCACTTCGACTTTGCTCGGTGTAGGTATAAAATGCCCAATAGCTATTTTCGGTTGGCTTGTAACCTAATATGTTAACGGGCATTTTATGTTAAGTTTATGGTTGTTAAAATTTACTTTTTTAACAGCTATTAAAAAATGGAAAGATGCATTTTTTTAATTTCTTTGTTTGAGAATAACTTAAACAGAAATTTTTATAGAAATACTATTTTAAAATCCCAAATAAAAGTGAAAAGCTGTTTTTTTTCGGGGCGAATATAATTAAATTTTTAACAATATTTAACATTTCTGTTAAATATTAAACATGTTTAAGGAAAAATGGTTATTTTTCAGTATGGGGGATTTGTTTTATAA
Organism: Aestuariibaculum sp.; assembly: GCA_047975295.1. Classification (GTDB taxonomy): domain Bacteria; phylum Bacteroidota; class Bacteroidia; order Flavobacteriales; family Flavobacteriaceae; genus JBKEDH01. Next base: position 17,186 of record JBKEDH010000045.1, on the reverse strand, counting down.
AGTGGAAATTGAATATTTTTTATCTAAGAAGTGGTTTAAACAAGTTTAATTAAGGATAAATTTGAAATAACAATTTTTTAGCAGAATGAAAATAGAAAATCGAAATAAAAATCAAGATACGCTTAATTTAAAATATTTGATTAATTTTGCAAAAAAATAAAGCCTCTCAACTACCTTTTATTAAGCCTTGATTGTTTGTCACATTTTATTAACTGAAATAATACAATATTATGATTAAAAAAATTACATTTTCATTATTTACACTTTTTGCATGCGCAACGATACATGCACAAATTACGTTTGATTGGGATACTAGTTTACCTGAATCCGATACCAATAACACTACCGAGTTTACACAAACCATTGCTGGAGTCACCACCACCTTTACCAGTACAACCGAAAATGGCAGGATTGACTTAGGTGGTATTGGAGGTTCAACAGGGTTTGCTATTTCCAGTAGCTTTGACGGATCGACATCTTCTTCCAGTGTTACATTTGCATTTAGCGAAGCGGTTGATGTTACTTCTATAATAGCTCTTGAATTTAATGCGGCATTTGTTAATAGTACTGACATTGATTTAACATTTACCCCAACAGGAGGCAGCAATACCGCTGTTACCCAAACGCTAAGCCAGGGTAGAGGTACTGTTAATCTTAATTGGACCGGCGCTACCTCGTTTACAGTTACTATTACAGGAGGAGGCGATGGTGTTTTTATTTTCGACAACCTTGTTGTTACGCCTACGGCAACGGCATCGATTGGCGAAAACAATTTAAACGATGCTACTGTTTATCCAAATCCGGTAAAAAATATACTGTACATTAAAAATGCACAAAATTTTACTTCGGCCAGTGTGTACAATGTTTTAGGACAACCGGTATTGGAAACCAAAAATACCGAGATAGACTTTAGCAACTTAAAAAGTGGAGTTTATATTCTAAAAATAAGTACAGATAATGGTTCTGTAAGCAGAAAAATAGTAAAGCAATAAGTGTTTTATCCTTAATTTAGACCCTGTTTAAATTTGTATGATAGATTTTTTGTATGATGCATAATGAGGCAAAATAGAAGATAATAGCTGTGCTACTTGATGAAATTTTAACGAAATTATGTGCAAAAAAGAGATATAGAAAAACAATTGATATAAATTTAAACAGGCTCTAAGATAAAAGTTTCCAAAAAGAGATTGGGGAAGGTAAGGATTATCAGTATAGGAATAAAAAACTATTTGGTAATAAAAGGACTTCATAGATCTCTTTTTACTTTTTGCGTATTATTTTGTAAATACCCTTTCCTTCAACACTTAAATAGATATAGCCATCGGGGGCTTGACATACGTTTCTTACTCGACCTATATTTTCAAATAGCTTTTCGCGTTTAACCACTTTATCGTTTTTTAATATCAAACGCTCCAAATACATAAATTTTAAGGCACCTACAAGAAGATTTTCTTTCCAGTCGGGGTATTTGTCCGATGTTACAAACGCCATGCCGCTTGGAGCAATGGATGGTACCCAATAAAATAAAGGCTGCTCCATGCCCTCTTTTTTGGTTAAATCGGTAAAAGGTGTGCCATTGTAGTTAATGCCATACGAAATAACAGGCCATCCGTAGTTTTTACCCTTGTTTATTATATTGATTTCGTCACCGCCTTGCGGACCGTGTTCGTGTATCCAAATGTCACCGGTTTTAGGATGTTTAACCATGCCTTGTGGGTTACGGTGTCCATAACTATAAATAGCCTTCTTTGCATTTTGGTTATTTGCAAATGGATTGTTTGAAGGTACACTGCCATCGGCGTTTAATCTGTAAATTTTACCGCCGTCTTTAGTAATGTCCTGAGGATTGACTTCGCGTTGTCCACGATCGCCAATAGAAAAGTATAAGTAGCCGTTGTTGTCAAATTCTATGCGAGAGCCAAAATGTTGTACTTTTGTAGTATTGGGCTCGGCTTTATACAGCAACTGTTGCTCTACAAGGGTATTGTTTTTTAGCTTGGCACGCATAATAGCCGTATTGCCACCTTCACCATCATCTTTTTTCGACGCATAGCTTATGTATATCCATCCATTGTTTTTGTAGTTTGGGTGGAGTTTTAAATCCATTAAACCACCTTGGCCATAAACATGTATTTCCGGTAAGCCACTTATACTAATTTTTCTGTTGTTTTTGAACAAGATAAGCTTCCCCGATTTTTCCGAAATAAGCATACTGCCATCGGGAAGAAAGACCAATCCCCAAGGAATACTTAGATCGGGTACAATCAATTCTATCGTATAATTAGTGTCTTTTGGAGTTTCGGCTTTTACAGACGACCTGGTTTGTTGGGCACAGACCGTTATAACCCACAAAAACAATATTATTAGTGTATGTATGTGTTTCATTTTTATAGTATTATAAACTCATCTATAAAAATAAAAGGTTTTTTTCAAAATAGTATTATTTTTGTGGTCTTAAAAATAAATAGTTTAAACCACTTCTATATAAAAAGTTCATTGTAATTATGTTAAGCAGAAGACATATCCGTGTAAAAGTAATGCAAACACTTTATGCTTTTAAGGGAGGCGAGAGTGACGATTTTAGTAAAGATCAGAAATTTTTATTGTTTAGCATAGATAATATGTACAACCTCTATTTGGTTATTGTCTCGTTATTGGTAGAAATAAAAAAGCGTGCCGAAAGCGATTTGCAAAAACGGCAGAACAAACACTTGGCCACTCAAGAGGATAAAGATCCCAATAGAAAATTTGTTAATAACCAAGTATTGGCTGTTTTTAGCAATAGCTTGCAATTAAACAATTTATTGGAAACCCATAAAATAAATAACTGGGAGCTGGACAACGAGTACGTAGAGCTTATTTTTAAAGCTATTACCACTAGTGATTTGTATAAGGAATATATGAAAACCAGAACATCGGACTTTAAGGAGGATAAAGCGTTTATTGTCGATGTGTTTAAAGAAATTGTAGCACCAAACGAAAAACTTTACGAATATTTAGAAGATAAAAACCTAACATGGTTAGACGACTTACCAACAGTAAATACGACCATTTTAAAATTGTTGCGCAAGGTTAAACCAAATGTGTCCGAAAATTATTTTACACCTAAGTTATACAAGGACAACGAAGATAGGCAATTTGCAATAGATCTGTTTAAAAAAACACTTTTGAATAAATCGGAATTTAATAAAGAAATTACCGAAAAAGCCAAGAATTGGGATGCCGAACGTATTGCGAGTATAGATCAAATATTGCTTCAAATGGCTATTTGCGAAATAAAAAATTTTCCATCTATTCCTGTAAAAGTAACTATTAACGAATGTTTGGAAATTGCCAAGGAATATTCAACCCCAAAAAGCAGTATTTTTATAAACGGTATATTAGATAGGTTGGTGAAAGAATACGAAAGTAAAGGAACGTTGAATAAAATAGGAAGAGGACTTGTTTAAAATATTTAAAGTACAATTTTAGAGTCTGTTTAAATTTGTATGATAGACTTTTTGTATGATGCATAATGAGACAAAATAGAAGATAATAGCTGGGCTACTTGATGAAATTTTAACGAAATTATACGCAAAAAGAGATATAGAAAAACAATTGATATAAATTTAAACAGGCTCTTATAGATAAATAATTTATATGTTTGTATTTCGAAAAATAAAACGTTTTAAAGATGAAGAAGATAATAATAGGAATTATGGTTAGTTGTTTAGCAGTTTTATCCTTTATATCGTGTAAAGATAATGCTGCAAGCAAGATAAAAGAAACCAATGTTGCAGCAGCAGCAGCAAGAGACGAGCAAGCGGGCAATTTCCCAATACTTAAATTTGACAAGGCAGAACACGATTTTGGTGAAATAGAAAAAAATGCTGCCCAAGAAACAACCTTTACCTATAAAAATACGGGCAATGCCCCTTTGGTAATTACCGAAATAAAAAGTACCTGCGGTTGTACCGTTCCCGAGAACTGGAGTAAAGAGCCTTTGGCACCCGGAGCAACAGGAGAGTTTACGGTTAAGTTTAATGGAAGTGGTTCTGGAAAGGTAACCAAATCCATAACCGTTAACGCCAATACCGAAAAAGGTAGCGAAACAGTCAAAATATCGGCTTTTGTAAAAGATAAGGCTGCAGCCGTAAAAAGTTAAGAACAAATTAATTAATTAATAAAATTACAGATAATGGATCAATTCGGATCGTTTTTACCCTTTGTACTTATGTTTGTGGTTATCTATTTTTTTATGATAGCACCACAAATGAAACGTGCCAAAAAAGAAAAAAAGTTTAATGCAGAATTAAAACGCGGAGACAAAGTTATTACCAAAAGTGGCTTACATGGAAAAGTATTGGAGCTTAACGATAACGACGGCAGTTGTGTTATAGAAACCATGTCCGGAAAAGTTAAGTACGAACGTTCGGCAATATCAATGGAATTAAGTGAAAAATTAAAACCAAAGCAGCCAAAATAAAAGGGGTGTTCAATATATAAATTTAAACAGGCTCTAAAGCTTCCAAGATATATTTTTGGAAGCTTTTTTATTAAGGGAAAATTTTAGTACATGACAAAAAATCAAAAAATATACTAACAATCCCTATATTTATCGTGCAGTCCAATACCCTTTAAAATCATGGGTTCTATTTTTTCAAGTCGCGATTGTTTTGTGGCTTCCCGTTTTGCGGTAGCTATATGTTCGCAATATTCTTTTTGTTTATAGGGCGAAAGTAAGTCGAATTTGGCTTTTAAATTTTTGTTTCTGCCCAACAATGCCTGTAATTCGACAGGAATATCAACTGTATTGTTCTTTTTTGGTTTATGCTCCTTACCCAATTTTTGGTTTTCAATAGCTTCTTTAACATAGGTTAAAATGGCAGTTTTGTCAATATCTGCCATGCTGTTAAAACGCATTTGTCTTAATGCTTTCGTTTTTTCCTCTTGGGCATTGACCAATAGTTTTTTGGAATCCTTTAAAAATACCCCATTATAAAACCAAATACAAAAATGATGTTTAAAAGCACCAATGCCCAACACATTTTTGTTGTTAATGGTATAAACGGGAGCACTCCATTTTAGGGTTTCCACCAAATCGGTGCTAAGCATAATGGTTCTTAATGTATTTAATTCTGCTTCAAAATGGGGGTTATTTTCAATATATTCTTCAACCGAATTTGCTTTTTTCATCTTCTAATTCATAAATAATATAAGCTAATTTATACGAATTCATCTTAAAAAACAATGAACTCGTTTAAACTTTTTTGATTGAAGTGAAAATTAGTGATTTTGAGTTTGGTTAAAGGCTTTTTTTCTTGCACAGTAGAGCTATGGAAGCAAAAATTAGGCTTAAAATAGCATTTTTTAACCAATTATAAAAAGTTTAAACCATTTCAAAAGATAAAAAAGATATAAACTCTTGCTTCCTTACTCTTATAGCATAGCGGTTTTTGTTCTTTATATTTGGGCAATAATGAAAAAATATTAGGTGACATTATGACATTTTTATAATAATGGCAGTACTTTTGCCAATTCATTTTAGATTTTTTTTTGATTAAAACCGAAAGGATTATGAATAACGACGAAAATATTAAAGATATCGAGCAGGAACCATTGGAAGAAACACAAACCGAAGTAGCCAATGAAGAATCCGAAGAAACAGTAACGCCCGAAGAAAAGCTGCAAGAAGCACTACAACAAGAAAAGGATAAATTTTTACGTTTGTTTGCCGAGTTCGAAAATTATAAAAAACGCACTTCTAAAGAGCGTATAGAGCTATTTAAAACTGCAAATCAAGAAGTGATGTTGGCATTATTGCCCATTCTTGATGATTTTGACAGAGCCTATGCCGAAATTTCCAAAACCAAAGAAAAGGATTTGTTAAAAGGTGTCGAATTAATCCAAAACAAATTAAAGACCACGCTTAACCAAAAAGGCCTTGAACCGGTTGAAGTTAAGGCGGGCGATGTATTTAATGCCGACAATCATGAGGCTATTACACAGATTCCTGCCCCAAGCGACGATTTAAAGGGCAAAATTATAGATGTTGTAGAAAAAGGCTATAAATTGGGCGATAAAATAATACGCTTTCCAAAAGTAGTTATAGGGCAATAAAATATTATGGCAAAAAGAGATTATTACGAGATATTAGGTGTAGGTAAAGGTGCTACGGCGGCCGAAATAAAAAAGGCTTACCGTAAAAAGGCCATCGAGTACCATCCCGACAAAAATCCGGGCAATACCGAAGCCGAGGCTAAATTTAAGGAAGCGGCCGAAGCTTACGAAGTATTAAGCGACGAAAACAAAAAGGCACGCTACGACCAATTTGGGCACCAAGCTTTCGAAGGTGGTGGTGGCTTTGGCGGCGGCGGTATGAATATGGACGACATATTTAGCCAATTTGGCGATATATTTGGTGGTGCCTTTGGCGGTGGTTTTTCCGGTTTTGGCGGCGGCGGCCAACGCAGAACTAAAGGAAGCAATTTACGTATTCGGGTTAAATTGACCCTAGAGGAAATTGCCAATGGTGTAGAGAAAAAAATAAAGGTAAAACGTAAGGTAAAGGCCGAAGGTACTACTTACAAAACCTGTACAACCTGTAATGGTACGGGCCAGGTTACCCGCATAGCAAATACCATTCTTGGGCGTATGCAAACGGCATCGCCCTGTAATGTTTGTGGTGGGGCAGGAGAGGTTATCGACAAAAAACCTGCCGATGCCGATGTGCAAGGCCTAAAGGTTGTGGACGATACCGTTTCCATAAACATTCCCGCAGGTGTAGTCGATGGTATGCAGCTTAAAGTATCGGGCAAAGGCAACGAAGCACCCGGTAATGGTATTTCGGGCGATATTATTGTGGTTATTGAAGAAGAACAGCACGAAAAACTGCAACGTGAAGGCGATAACCTGCATTACGATTTGTACATTAGTTTGCCCGATGCCGTACTAGGAACTTCAAAAGAAATAGATACCGTAACCGGAAAAGTGCGCATTAAGGTCGATGCCGGTGTACAGTCGGGTAAAATTTTACGCTTACGCGGAAAAGGCATACCGAGTATTAATGGCTACGGAAGGGGCGATTTGTTGGTGCATGTTAATGTGTGGACACCAAAAACACTTAATAAAAAGCAACGTGAATTTTTTGAAAGTATGCAAAACGATGAACATTTTGAACCAAAGCCCGAACATTCGGATAAATCTTTTTTTGAAAAAGTAAAGGATATGTTCTCTTAAATATAGAAAGCTTTTCTTGCAAATTGAAATGTTAATAAAAGATTTATGGGTTTTTACCGTTTTTTAATAAAAAAGAATTATATTTGGTTTATCACTAAACACTTTTAGTGGTAATTTTTCTTTTTCATAGCAATTTTTTTCCCATCCTTAGAAGTTTTTAAGGGTGGGTTTTGTTTTTATAATGAACTAACTTGTTTAAACGGGTTCATTATTCCAAAGCATATTTTCTTTTATCCTTAAATACAATTTTTCTTGTTTTGTTACCCTAATTTTCAATATTTAATTAGATATCCGTTTTATTGTCTAAAATAGATATTGTTTGTCATCCCGACGGATGGAGAAATCTATAAGGTTCTCATTTTATTCTCTTAATATTAAATATCAGAAAGACATAAATTGTACAATAGCTCCATTAATACCCTGAAAAATCAATTATTAGGCAAGAGCTATCAAAAAAAGCTCGTTTTACTTTAATATCTTTGTCCATTCGAACGCAAAACAAACGTATGAGCAACTTACTTGAAGTTAACCAAGTATCAAAACATTTTGGTCGTTACAAGGCCTTGAACAATGTATCTTTAACGGTGCCTAAAGGCAGTATTTTTGGACTTTTGGGACCAAATGGAGCAGGCAAGACCACGCTAATCCGAATTGTTAATCAAATAACCATGCCCGACACTGGTACGGTACACCTCGATGGAGAACCCTTAACAGGTTTGCATATTAAAGATATTGGCTATTTGCCAGAAGAGCGAGGGTTGTACAAATCCATGAAAGTAGGCGAGCAGGCCTTATATTTGGCACAGCTAAAAGGATTGAGTAAAGCCGAAGCCAGAACACGCTTAAAATATTGGTTCGACCGCTTGGAAATTGGCGATTGGTGGAACAAAAAAATCCAAGAACTGTCAAAAGGTATGGCTCAAAAAATACAGTTTGTGGTTACGGTATTGCATCAACCCAAATTGTTGATTTTCGATGAGCCTTTTTCTGGTTTCGACCCCATAAACGCCAATTTGATAAAAGATGAAATTTTAAAACTTCGCGACGATGGTGCAACGGTTATATTCTCTACCCACCGTATGGAATCGGTAGAAGAACTTTGCGACGATATTGCGCTTATAAACAAATCGAACAAAATATTGGAAGGTAAGTTGACAAATGTTAAGCGGCAGTATAAAAGGAATATCTTCGAAGTGGGTATAAAAGCAAATAACGAAGTTGTATTAAAACAAGAGTTGGGCAAAAAATTTAGTGTTTCGCCAGCCAATTTTAAGACTCTGGACAACGAACTGAAACTTAATGTAAAACTAAACGAAGGCGACAAGCCAAACGATTTGTTAAACTATTTGGCCACAAAAGGCGATATTACCCATTTTGTGGAATTGATACCGAGTGTAAACGATATTTTTATTCAAACCGTAAAGGATAACAACTAAAGCAATGAACCATTTACCTTTAATAATTAAGCGTGAATATTTAACTAAGGTTAAAAATAAGTCCTTTATAATCATGACTATTTTAAGTCCTGTAATCATGATTGCGCTTGCGGCCCTCGTGGCTTATTTATCGCAGCTAAACAACGATAAGGTGCGCACTATTGCAGTTCTAGATAATTCTGGTTTGGTAAAGCATATTTTTAAAAGTGATGCACATACCACTTACAGTATTTTTGGTGATTTGTCACTGGATGAAGCTAAAAAAATGGCAAACGAAACCAATGCTTACGGGCTATTATATATCGAAAATTTCAATTCGATAGACGATGTTTCAAAACATATTACATTTTTTTCGGAAGAATCGGCATCGCTTAGCCTTATTGCAGATTTGGAACATCAACTTGCCAGCGAACTTACCCAATTAAAGATGAAGGAGAACGATATTGATATTTCAAAAATTGAAGATTCAAAAATGAATGTCAATATTTTACAGGAAAGTTTTAAGGGCGAAAAAACATCAAAAGTAGATAGCCTTGTCAAACTTATTTTTGGTATAGCTGTCGGGTATTTGCTGTTTATGTTCATTATTATTTATGGCAATATGATTATGCGCAGCGTTATAGAAGAAAAAACCAGTAGGATTATAGAAATCATTATATCCTCGGTCAAGCCCATGCAGTTAATGCTAGGCAAAATAATAGGCACTTCGCTTGCAGGAATCACCCAATTTGTAATATGGCTGATATTTGGAGGATTGTTAATGACGGTGGTTTCATTGGTATTGGGCCTAAGTTTTTCAGATACCGCTATGCCACAAGAAGAACTGTTGAAAGCAGCGGCACAAACTTCCGATTTTAACTTTTATTTTGAATCTTTTAAGCAAGCCTTAAGTAATTTGCCCTTGGTAAATCTTATCTTTGCCTTTATACTGTTTTTTATAGGTGGTTATTTACTGTATAGTTCGCTTTATGCGGCCATTGGTGCCGCGGTCGATAACGAAACCGATACCCAACAGTTTATAATGCCCATTATTATGCCGTTAATATTGGCGGTGTATATTGGTGTTTTTACCGTTATAGAAGATCCCCATGGTACGGTTTCTACCGTATTTTCGTTTATACCCTTAACCTCGCCCGTGGTTATGCTTATGCGTATTCCCTTTGGTGTGCCGTTATGGCAACAATTGGTATCCTTATTGTTGTTAGTGGCAACATTTATGTTTACGGTTTGGTTTGCCGCCAAAATTTACCGTGTTGGTATTTTAATGTACGGTAAAAAACCAACTTACAAGGAGTTGATTAAATGGATAAAATATTAATGAATCAAGAATTGGAAAACTTAACAGAAGTAACAGAAAGCTCGTTTTGGAACAAATTAGATACTATTTTAAATAAACATTACGATTTTACCGATAAAATAAGTATTTCGGTAGGCGATGTGTTGGTTATTATTACCGTTGTATTTGCAACTAGTGTTTTTTTACGTATTTTATTAAAACTGGTTACAAAAAAGCTTCCCGAAGGCGATAAAATTAAGTTCGAAATGGTTTTTGGTTACTTTAGGTGGTTGGTGTATTTAATTATACTACTTGTAACGTTAAGTATTTTGGGCGTAAATATAACGGCCGTTTTTGCAGCATCGGCAGCGTTACTTATTGGTGTTGGTCTTGCCTTGCAAACCTTGTTCCAGGATATTATTTCGGGCGTTTTTATTTTGGTAGACCAATCGGTACATGTAGGCGATATTATAGAAATAGATGGTAAGGTTGGCCGTGTGGAAGAAATTAAGTTACGCACCACTAGAGCTGTAACCATCGATAATAAGGTGCTTATAATCCCCAACCATCTTTATTTGGAAAACAGTTTGTACAACTGGACACAAAACGGTACCACTACCCGAGAGTCGGTCGAGGTTGGTGTAGCCTATGGCAGCGATGTGCAGTTGGTAAAAAAACTGCTTCTCGAGGCAGCTGGTTCGCATCCCGATGTATTACCCTATCCGCCCGTAGCAGTACAGTTTACCAATTTTGGAGATAGCTCTTTGGATTTTAAGGTTGTATTTACAATTGGAGATAGTTTTACGGCGGTATTTCCCAAAAGCGATATCCGTTTCGAAATAGACAGGTTGTTTAGGGAAAATAATGTAACAATACCATTCCCGCAACGCGATATTCATATTATAAATAAGTAAAATGGACAAACAAATCAATACGCTAATTTTATTGTTTATTTCCCTGTTTTTTATTGGTTGTTTTAATAAGGAAAAAACTGATAGCGAACTTTTGGAAATAGATAAAAAACAGTTGGAAGAAAGTATCGATGCCGGTAAGGTTTCGGTATATAAATTTGGAAAAATATTGATTCGTTCTGCTGTTGAAAAAAATAAAAATTCACCCGATTTTGTTGAGTTTAAGGCCGATTTGGATAAAAATTTCAACAAAATAATAAATTATAACAACGAAAGTTTGTCGGTGGTAGATTATATTCAAATATATCGGGATTATAAAAAAGCCGAAGATTTTATAATGAAAACCAACGAAGACGATTTCCCTACTCTTACCGATACCTTTTTTGTAATTTATGGTGATAGCATCCAAAAACAACAACCGTTTTTAAGTGGAGACAATAAAGTTTTTGTGCAGAATATGGAACATGCCGTTTTAAGTGCAATTACGGTTTTAACACGAAGTTTGGGTAAGGAAGTATCGCTGTACGAATGCTCGAAAACCAACCCCGATTTATTGCCCGAAGTCGAGGTTAAAACCCTATTGCAGTTTTTTAGGGGATTTTTGTTTTTTGAGAAAAACCTCCTGTATTTATCGGAAGATGAATTTACCAGAAACATCAATTGGTTGAACCAAAACAAAGGAGTCGATTTAGATTTGACACGTATCTTTTTTGGTTGGCAAAAATTGGATAATAACAAAACACATTTGGCATTCCACTCATTTAATCACCTGTTTAGGGGATTCGACCGCTTAATGATGGAGCGGGAAATTGATGAGGAAAGAGCCTTGGCCGATTTCGAAATATTTTTAAAGGATGCCCAAGAACTGGGTATAGAAAACGAACTTATTTGGGCTATTGAAGTCTATTTATATACCAAAAAGGAAGATAACGAAAAAGCCATCGCCTCGTTAAAAAAACTGCAAACAAGTGTTATGCTCTCGTCTAACGAAAAAGAAAGTATTGCCAAAGCCATTGCCTATTTGGAGAACCGAGAAAATGGAAAGATGCTTAACGGTGTTTACGATAAAATTTTTATGGGGAAAATAGCCGTTAGGTATATGCTTAACGTTTTGGAACAGGTAGATTGGAAAAAAGTATTAAAAGAAAACAATGTACCCTATGTAGATGAAATGTTTCAAACCGTTGATAAATTAATTGAAATAAACACTAATTTAGATAAGTACACCAGTACCGAAAATTTAAAAGAAACCGGAAAAGAACTTAAAGAAACCGGCAAGGATTTTTGGAATAAAGCCAAGGAATTGGTAGAGTAAATTTACATTAAATAACACACACTTAAAATGCCTAAAATACTAATAATAGAAGACGAAGCCGCTATACGGCGGGTTTTGGTAAAAATACTTTCGGAAGAAAACGATACCTATCAAGTAGAAGAAGCCGAAGACGGCCTGCAAGGTGTCGATAAAATAAAGAATGACGATTACGATCTTGTGCTTTGCGATATTAAAATGCCCAAAATGGATGGCGTTGAAGTTTTGGAGGCTACAAAAAAAATAAAGCCCGAAATTCCTATTGTCATGATTTCTGGCCATGGCGATCTTGATACGGCGGTAAACACCATGCGTCTTGGAGCTTTCGATTATATTTCCAAACCGCCCGATTTAAACCGCCTGCTCAATACGGTACGTAATGCTTTGGACAGAAAAGAACTAGTGGTTGAAAACAAACTCCTTAAAAAGAAAGTAGGCAAAAATTTCCAAATGATAGGGGAGAGTCCTGCCATTTCCCAAATTAAGGACATGATAGATAAAGTAGCACCAACCGATGCTCGGGTATTGATAACCGGTCCAAATGGAACGGGAAAGGAATTGGTGGCCCATTGGTTGCACCAAAAAAGCGAACGTAGCAAAGGCGCATTGGTCGAGGTTAATTGTGCGGCCATACCGAGCGAACTTATCGAAAGCGAGCTGTTTGGTCATGTAAAAGGTTCGTTTACGGGTGCCAATAAAGACCGTGCGGGAAAATTTGAAGCAGCTAATGGCGGTACCATTTTTTTGGACGAAATAGGAGATATGAGTCTTTCTGCACAGGCAAAAGTACTTCGTGCCCTACAGGAAAATAGGGTTCAGCGTGTGGGAAGCGATAAGGATATTAAAGTAAACGTACGTGTTGTAGCGGCAACCAATAAAGATTTAAAAAAGGAAATAGCAGATGGGAAATTCCGTGAAGATTTGTACCATCGGTTAGCGGTAATTTTAATACAGGTACCGGCACTTAACGATAGACGGGAGGATATTCCTTTGTTGATTGACCATTTTTCAGAAAAAATAGCAAACGAACAAGGTACGGTAAAGAAGTCATTTTCAAAGGAAGCCGTTAAACTGCTTCAAAATTACGATTGGACAGGTAATATACGCGAATTGCGTAACGTCGTGGAACGCTTAATTATTCTTGGAGAAAAGGAAGTTTGCGAAAACGATGTTAAGCTATTTGCTTCGAAATAAAACGGGAGTATTTTCTAAGATAAACAGATTGTAAGCTAAGAGAACAAAGGCCGCTACGCTGTTAGAAAAAGAGTAAAGACTATATTTATTGGAACAACTTATTGATGTATAAATTACGTTCTTTAATGAAACAGGCTCTAAAGAAATACTTATTTATGAAGTTACTCAATAGTTCAATTTGGTTAAGTGTGGCATGTTTAATTTTAGCTTGTAAGTCTCAAAATAAGCAACTGCCCAATCCAGCAGAAACCAAACCCAATATAGTATTTATTGCTGTTGATGATTTGCGGGCCGATTTGGGATGCTACGGAAATACTGTTGTAAAATCGCCCAATTTGGATAAACTTGCCGCAACGGGAATCCTTTTCGAAAACCATTTTACAAATGTGCCTACTTGTGGGGCTTCCCGACATAGCTTGCTTACAGGAATGCGACCCAAAGCAAAGGCTTTTTTGGGAAATGATATTACTAAACATACCCTATCTAAACAGCCCGAAACGGATATGCCCGAAACTTTTATCCACCATTTAAAACGAAATGGTTACTATACCGTTGGTATTGGTAAAATAAGCCATTCGGCCGATGGTTATCTTTATGGATATACCGAAAAACCTTCGTCAGTACGGGAGCTTCCCCATAGTTGGAATGAGTTGCTTTTCGATTATGGAAAATGGAAAACCGGGTGGAATGCCTTTTTTGGTTATGCCAATGGCGAAAATAGACAAAGTTTAAACCAGCAGGTAAAACCGTATGAAAATGCTAAAGTAAGCGATACCGGTTATGTAGATGGGCTTACAGCACAATTAGCCATTTCAAAATTAAAGAAACTTAAAAAAAGCAGCAAACCATTTTTTATGGGTGTTGGCTTTTTTAAGCCACATTTACCGTTTAATTCGCCCGAAATATATTGGGATTTATACGAAAGAGATGCCATGCCACTTTCGCCAAATCCGGAAATTCCCGTAAATATCAATCTTAAAAGTCTGCATAACAGTAACGAATTTAACCAATATAAATTAACCGATGAGGTGCCGAGTTTAAAACAATCCGTTAGCCCCGAATATGCCAAAAAATTGCGCCATGCCTATTATGCTTGTGTAAGTTATATAGACCAACAAATTGGGCTTCTTATTAAAGAAATTGAAAATCTAAACTTGAACAATAATACCATTATCGTAGTTTGGGGCGACCATGGTTGGCATCTAGGCGACCAGCAAATGTGGGGTAAACACAGTCTTTTCGAAAATGCCCTAAAAAGTACCTTAATCGTAAAAGTACCCCGTAAATACCAATCGCAATCGGTAAAAACCATTGTGGAAACTGTCGATATTTATCCCACTTTATTGGAGCTTTGCAATATAAAACAGCCCCATATTTTGGATGGTGAAAGTTTTGTAAACATACTGGAAGGTCAAGTTGAGCAAAACAAAGCAGTTGCCTATGGCTATTTTAATAAAGGCATTTCGTTGCGAACCGAAAGGTACAGACTTACAAAATATTTTAGAAAAGGGACACCTACCATAGAACTGTACGATTACAAAACCGATCCCCACGAAACCAAAAATATAGCATCCAATAATCAAGAACTTGTTAATAGGCTTTTACCTTTGTTGGAAAAAGGAAATACTGGGCTTTATGATTTTTAGTACATGACAAAAAATAAAAAAATATTCTCAATACAGTAGTAATCAAAACATTGAACCCAAAGACCTCATAGGTTTTAAAAAACCTGTGAAGTCTTGAAAATCAAATTGATAAATCAAGTAAGTTGATTTTTGTTATGTACTAAAATTTATAATTAGTAAAAATATCAAAATTTTGGCCTGCTTAAATCCGTTTTTTTTAATTTAGCTTGTAAATCTATTATCAGTAGAAAATATAGTTTGGTAAAGTGGATAGTAATAAATGGGTAATAACATTGTTTTCTTTATGCTTTTGTGCAATATTTTATGCCCAAAAGCCTAAGGTAAAATCCGATAGTTTAAAACTATATCATGATATTTACGAATATTCTCAAAAAAATAAACTAAACCGTTTCTTCCATAGACTTTTATTTAAAAATCCCACATTGGATAGTACCACCAAAAAAACGGTACAAACTGTTACAGTACAGACGCAAGCACAATTTCAGGGAAAAATAATAAGGAATATCAATATTGTTACTTTAGATCCTTTTGGGTACTCGGTTACCGACAGCTTGAAAAAACCCAATAAAAAGTTTGAGACTTTTGGGAACAAAATTCATATAAAGACAAGGAACAATACCATTAAAGATTTGCTCCTGTTTAAAGAAAATACACGTTACGATTCATTAAAAATAACCGAAACCGAACGTTTAATTCGTTCACAGCGTTACACAAGAAAGGTAAGATTGGTAGTTGTTCCCGTTGAGACTTCAAACGATTCAATAGATATAGATATTCGTATTTTAGATTCTTGGAGTTTGATTCCAAATGGTAGTTTATCGACTTCGAAAGGTTCGTTCAAGCTTGCCGAACGTAACCTTATTGGTCTTGGACATCAACTATCGGGTAATTTTAAATATAGGTTTGATGACGATGCTCGGGCACTTTCGGGAAATTATACCATTTCCAATATTAAAAATACATATATCAAGTTAAAGCTTGATTACGATAAAGATTTTAACAGTAACAGTATTAGAAGTATCGATATAAGTCGAGATTTTTACTCGCCATTAACCCGCTGGGGTGGTGGTGTTTATTTCGAGAACAGGACCGAATTGGAAGAGTTTAAGCAATTAATACCCGATAGTACCTTAACTGCCAATACACGTTCGGAACTTTTCGAGTTTTGGTTGGGACATTCGTTTAAATTAAATAAAACCAGTTTTTTTAAAGATAAAAGAACCACTCGATTTGTAACGGCAATAGCTTTTAATCATAGAGTTTATAAGGAAGCACCCAATAGCATTTTAGATCCGGATAGTTTTTTTTCCGATGAAAAAAATATAATAGGTTCAATTGGTATTAGTACACAAAACTATTATCAGGATAAATTTTTGTTTAATTACGATATTATTGAGGATATTCCTTATGGTGAAATTTATAGTTTAACATTTGGTTTACAGGAGGAACAAAATGTTACAAGAGGCTATTTTGGTTCTAAAATAGCATACGGAAAACGGTTTAAATTTGGCTATTTAAGTGCTTCGGCAGAATTTGGTACTTTTTTAAAAAGCACATTGCCAAGCCAAACAAGCTTTAAAACAGATTTTAATTATTTTACCAATTTGATCCGGATGGGCAAATGGAGTATGCGGCAGTTTATAAAACCTTCGTTTATATTAGGGAGAAACCGTTTTAATACCGAAAAGGATAATTTAACGTTAAACAGCGATTGGGGTATTGATGGTTTTGACAGTCCCATTACTGGAACACAAAAATGGATTTTAAATTTACAAACACAAACTTATACACCCGGACTTTGGGCAGGTTTTCGTTTTAGTCCTTATTTAAATATTACTCTTGGTTCTTTGGCCAATAACAAAAAGATTTTTGATAATAAGGTGTATTCTAAATTTAGTATTGGTGTATTATTGAATAACGATTATCTAGTATTTAACAGTTTCCAAATTTCATTTTCGTACTACCCCAGTATTCCGTTTGTTGGCGATAATATTTTTAAAACCAATTCATTCGAAAACGACAACCTAACCATTCCCGACTTTAATCTGCCTAAGCCCGGTTACATTGTTTATGAGTAATTTTTTTCAGATATAAATATAACAGAATATAATGTTATGCTATTTTTGGGCATATTTTATAACAAAATATATTTTTTTTGACTGAAAAAGTTTAAACCACTTCACTATAAAAAAT
>JBKEDH010000042.1:0-3044 GCA_047975295.1 Aestuariibaculum sp. | reverse complement strand
CAAAAAATGACAGATTGAAATAAGAATCCATTCTATAAAAAAATCATTTAAACACTTCATAAAAAAATGAAAAAGTCCAATATAATAATGCTGATTGCAGCCATTTTACCCTTGGGACTATTTTTATTTCCGCTATGGAAAATAACTTTGGAAGCCCCACAATATCCTATACCTCTGGGTATGTACATTTATATTAACGACTTTGTCGATGCCAACCCACACGATATTAAAAACATTAATTTAATGAACCATTATGTAGGCATGAAATACATTCCGGATGCTATTCCGGAGTTTAAAGTATTCCCTGCAGCTATAATCATTACCTCTATTCTGGGGCTGTTTATTGCATTTAAAGGCAATTACAAATGGTTTTTGGGCTGGTTTATTTTAATGGTTGTTATGAGTGCTGCCGGCATGTACGATTTTTACCTTTGGGAACACGATTACGGCCATAATTTAGACCCCAAGGCGATTATGAAATTTACCAATCCCGACGGAACTCAAATGGGCTTTCAGCCACCACTGTTTGGCACCAAACTAATTCTTAATTTTGTAGCACACTCCTACCCACAACTGGGCAGTTTATTTTTGGGACTGGGTATTGGCGGAGGGCTTGTAGCCTACTTGGTGGAAAAAAAACAGAGCAAAAAGTCTTTTGGTAAATAAGAATATGTTGGATATTTTTGACTAACATTTTATATCCGAAAAAATATCCCAACCTCAAAAAAAACACTAAAATATCATGCAAACACTAAAAACATTACTATTATTTTCGTTACTGCTTATATTTTTTAGTTGTAATGTAGGCCCAAAACCCATAAACTACGGAAGTGACGGTTGCCACTTTTGTAAAATGACCATTGTAGATAAAGTACACGCTGCCGAGGTTGTAACCAAAAAGGGTAAGGTTTATAAATTTGATGCCACCGAATGTATGGTAAACTTTTTAGATGAGTTTGAAACATCCGAAATTAAACTATACCTTTCCAACAATTACACCGAGGCCGAAACCTTAATCGATGCCACACAGGCCACATTTTTAATAAGCAAGAATATACCAAGCCCAATGGGTGCTTTTCTTTCGGCATTCAAATCCGAAGAAGAAGCTAAAAAATTTCAAACTGAAAAAGGAGGCGATCTATACACTTGGAACGAACTTTTAGTTCATTTTAAACGCCAATAAAATGTTCAAATTTATTATATTTTTTGGGGCTATTTTGTTAGCCAACCTTGGTTATACCCAAAATATTGAAGTTTGTGGTTCCTGCCCTGTTACATCTTTAAAACAGGCCATTTTGCAGGCCAACAACAACGATTCCATTATTGTAAAAAAAGGAACTTACAAAGAATATGGTATTGAAATAAACAAGCCCTTAACCATATTGGGAAAAGATTATCCGGTTATTGATGGTGAGGACAAAGGCGAAATAATAACCATTACGGCCAATAATGTTACTTTAAAAGGTCTTTTACTTAAAAATGTAGGCACTAGTTATACCGAAGATTACGCCGCCATTCGAGTACGCAAAAGCAAGTATTTTGAAATTGAAAACATGGTTCTTAAAAACCTTTTCTTTGGTATTTACATAGAAAAATCGAACCATGGAAAAATTTACAACAATAAAATTATAGGCGATGCAGTAGAGGAATTTAACTCCGGTAACGGCATACAACTTTGGTATAGTAACCATATTGAAATCGGGCATAATTTTGTTGAAGGTGTCCGCGATGGTATTTATTTGGAATTTTCCGATAATTGCCTAATAAAAAGCAACATAAGTACTAACAACATACGTTATGGCCTACATTTTATGTTTTCTAACGACGATATTTACCAAGACAATACATTCGAAAAAAACGGTGCCGGTGTGGCCGTTATGTTTTCCAAAAGAATAAAAATGCTCAATAATATATTTAAGGACAATTGGGGCGCCGCCGCCTACGGTATGCTTTTAAAGGAAATATACGATGCCGAAATAATAGGCAACACCTTTAAAGAAAATACAACAGGCATTAATATAGAAGGCTCTAACCGTATTGTTTACAAAAATAATACTTTTGCCAATAACGGTTGGGCTTTAAAAGTACGGGGGGCTTGTTATACCAATCAATTTATCGAAAACAATTTTCTTTACAATTCCTTCGATGTATCTTATAACAGTAAAATTAACGATAACGTATTCAATAGGAACTTTTGGAGTAATTACACAGGTTACGACCTAAATAAGGACGGTATTGGCGATGTGCCGTACAGACCCGTAAAACTATTTTCGTACATTGTTAACCGAACTCCCGAAAGCATTATTTTACTACGCAGTTTATTTATTGATATTATTGATTTTTCCGAAAAGGTATCGCCTGTTTTTACACCCGATAATTTATTAGACAACAATCCCGTAACAAAAAAAATAATATGGTAACCATAGAAAATCTACATAAAAAATTCGGTAAAAACGAAGTATTAAAAGGTGTCGATCTAACCATTAACGAAGGCGGAATTTTTGCTGTTTTAGGGCCTAATGGTTCCGGTAAAACTACATTAATCAAATCTATATTGGGCATGGTTATTCCCGATAAGGGAACCATCACAATTTTTAACGAGAACATTAAAAAGAATTCCAATTACCGCCACAAAATTGATTATTTACCACAAATAGCCAATTTTCCAAGCAATTTAAAGGTAAAGGAACTCATTAAAATGATAAAGGATTTGCGCAAACCTACCAATTTGGACGAGCGTTTAATTGATTTATTCAAACTCCAACCGTTTTTAGACAAAAAATTGGGCAATCTTTCCGGTGGCACTAAACAAAAGGTAAATATCGTGTTAACCTTTATGTTCGACAGCCCTTTAATTATTTTAGATGAGCCCACAACAGGTTTGGATCCCATTTCCCTAATTCGTTTAAAGGATTTGATACAAGAAGAAAAAGCTAAAGGAAAAACTATTTTAATTACATCGCATATTATGAGTTTTGTTGAAGAAATATCGAACGAAATCGTATTTCTTTTGGAAGGCAACATTTACTTTAAAGGTAGCATTA
>JBKEDH010000203.1:0-5451 GCA_047975295.1 Aestuariibaculum sp. | reverse complement strand
TTTTTTTATGTTTTAAAATTAAGATTTAGATGTTTTCTGCATCTCTTAACTTCTGTATGTATTGCGCTTTTTGTATTTCTGCTCTACGCTCTACTGAAGGCTTTGTAAACTGCTTACGCACTTGTAACTGACGTTTTACACCTGTTCTGTCGAACTTTCTTTTATAACGCTTTAGCGCTCTATCTATATTTTCTCCTTCTTTAATTGGTATTATTAACATAGTCTCTTAACCTCCTCTCTTTTAGAATTTCTAGGCCGCAAATATATAAACTAATTTGTAACTTACAATTAATTTTCATGTTTTTGTCATGAAAATAATTAGAGCCTGTTTAAATTTATGTTGCAGGCTTATATGTTTTGTTATCTATTATCATTTTTGCCAAAATCTCTTTTAATATTTCCGAAGTTCCGCCCCCAATAGGTCCCAAACGGCTGTCTCGCAATAGGCGCGCCATAGGATATTCTTCCATATAACCGTAACCACCCAAAAACTGTAGGCATTTGTAAATCACCTCATCGGACATTTTAGTCGATTTTAACTTGGCTATGGTCGCTTCCTTTACAACATAATGCCCTTCTTTTAATTGTGAAATCACAGCATAATTAAACGTTTTACAAAGTTCCATATCGGCATAGCCATCTACCAAATTGTGACGCAATACTTGGAATTTATCGATGGATTTTCCAAAGGCTGACCTTTCGGACATGTACTGTTTAGCATAATCTAACGCATATTCGGCTCTTGCATGGGCATTTACCGCCATTACAATACGTTCTAACGAAAAATGCTGCATAATATAAGAAAAACCCTTACCTTCTTCACCCATCAAATTTTCCTTTGGTATTTTTACATTATCGAAAGCTATTTCGGCAGTATCGGAAGCACGCCAACCCAACTTATCCAATTTGGTGGCCGATACACCCTGCACATCACTATCTACAACAAAAATACTTACACCTTTATTCCCCAAATCAGGGGCTGTTTTGGCTGCAACTATCATATAATCGCTGTAAACACCATTGGTTATAAAGGTTTTCGATCCATTAAGAATATAATAATCACCTTGTTTTACAGCTGTAGTACGCATGCCCGCCACATCGCTCCCCCCAAAAGGCTCGGTTATACATAAACAGCCCACTTTATCACCCAAAATACTTGGCTTCAGGTAATTTTGTTTTATGGTTTCACTACCCTCAGCATTAAGATGCGTCATGGCCAAATACATGTGTACCCATATCGCAGCAGCAAAACCGGCCGAGTTTATCTTTTGAAGTTCTTCCAACAGGATTACGGTATAGAACAAATCCAAACCAAGTCCGCCATATTGTTCCGGATAAGTAAGTCCCAAAATACCCATATCGGCAAATTTTTTCCAGATAAAACGCTCTATGGTTCCTGTTTTTTCCCATTTTTCGATATAGGGAACCACTTCTTTCTGTAAAAAATCTTGCAAACTTTCCCTAAACAGGCTATGCTCTTCGGTGAAGTACATACTATCCATAAATTCTGTATTAGCGTTTATTCAAGCGACAAATATAATTTAATTATATCTAATTTATTTACAGGAAAGCCTTTAACTTTTATCAATTCGTCCAGCGACTTAAATCCTTCCCTTAACTTGCGCTGTTCTATAATATTATAGGCCAAATCGTAATCGATATGCTGAATAGTAACCAACTCGTTTACCGTTGCCGAATTTAGTTTTATGGTCTGTATCTGTCGTGGTGTTTTTACCGTAAAATAATTGGTTATTCGGGTTATAACTTCCGGACTTAGCCCATAAACATCTTGAAGTTGGATATCGGCAATAAAGCCTCCATCAAAAGTATTCCTGAATTTTATTATCCTTTCCGACAGTACTTCTCCAACTCCATTTACCATTTGGAGCTGGGCTACCGATACCGTATTTAGGTCTTCCTTTTGTGCAAAGGTTTTCGGTTTATCTT
Source organism: Aestuariibaculum sp. (assembly GCA_047975295.1). GTDB lineage: Bacteria > Bacteroidota > Bacteroidia > Flavobacteriales > Flavobacteriaceae > JBKEDH01. The sequence goes on along the minus strand of JBKEDH010000203.1, from coordinate 3,504 downwards.
TATATTGATATTTTTTTGTTGAAGCTACCGTTTTTTGTTGTCCAACCCATTCGGGAAATTTAAAATATGGTTTTATGGTGATTAACAAAGAATCAGATACTCCCGTTACCGCTTGGAATTGTTCTGCAGAATTTATCCATTTGTCTTGCTTACGATAATTTAACAGCCTATCTATTTCTTTATTGGACATTCCCAAAACCGAACCTCTGTAATCGGTTATGTAATTGGGGTTAAATGGATATATTTTTGGCTTATCGTTTTCAATTTTAACAGCTCTTAAAGAATCTATTTCTTTACTAAAAACCAATAATTCTTCGTTGCTTACATCGCTTTCTTCCTTCGGAATACTAAATACATAATAAACACATTGTAACGCAACAATGATAACTATTAACAAAAAAATCCCATTTCGTTGCTGTTTGGTAAACGTAAAATGGGATTTTAAATTCATCTTATTTTTTTTACGGATTAATTATGCTCATCTAAATGATCTGTCTTTAATTTTATGGCATCTAAATAGCGTTTCAGTTGTTTTTTTACAACTGGGAACAGGAAGTACAGTCCAATCATATTAGGAAATACCATGGCAAAAATCATGGCATCGGAGAAATCCCAAATAGATTTCATGCTTGCCGCTGCACCTATTATAACAAATATTAAAAATAATACTTTATAGGTAAGATCGGCCGCTTTACCTCTTCCAAATAAAAATTTCCATGACTGAAGCCCGTAATACGACCAAGAAATCATGGTAGAAACTGCAAATAAAAATACTGCTATGGTTAAAAATATTCTGGAGTACGGAATATATTCGTGGAATGCCATTGATGTAATTCCCGCACCTTCGTAAGACACGCCATTAATAATTACGGCTCCGGTACCATCGCCTCCATATTCGAAAAAGCCACCAAAATTAAAGATGATAATTACAAAAGCTGTCATGGTACAGATTACTACGGTATCGATAAAAGGCTCTAACAAAGCTACTAAACCTTCGCTAGCCGAATACTTGGTTTTTACGGCAGAATGTGCAATAGATGCCGAACCAGCACCTGCCTCGTTGGAAAATGCCGCACGCCTAAATCCTACCAACAGCACACCTATAACACCTCCCACACCAATAGCTGTTGGTTTAAAAGCCTCGGTAAGTATTAAAGAAATGGTATCGTCTATTAAATAAAAATTACTTAAAATAATATACAGACAGCACAATATATACAATACTGCCATAAAAGGTACTACTTTTTCGGTTACCGAAGCGATACGCTTAATTCCCCCAATAATTATAATACCTACCAAAAATGCGATTAACAGACCTATAATTGTACCGGCCATGGCACTTTCCAATCCCAATAACTCTTTTACCACAATAGTTGCTTGGTTGGATTGCGCCGCATTACCTCCTCCAAATGAGCCGCCAATACAGAAAATGGCAAACAAAATAGCTGTTACTTTCCCCAATTTGGCAAAACCACGTTCTTTAAGACCTTTGGTTAAATAATACATAGGGCCTCCATAAACGGTGCCATCTTTACCTACATCTCTATATTGAACACCAAGTGTACACTCTACAAACTTGGTGGACATACCCAAAAGCCCGCAAACAATCATCCAAAAAGTAGCTCCCGGACCGCCCAAGGCAATAGCTAAAGCTACCCCAGCTATATTGCCATTACCAACAGTACCCGAAACCGCTGTTGCAAGTGCTTGAAAATGAGATACCTCTCCTTGAGAACTTTCGTCTCGAATAGTATCTTTTATATCGCCATCGACAGCTAAATCGTCTGACAGGGATTCAATATGGGATTCGATATCATCTACCTTATTTAAATCTGTTCCCTGTGCAATACCATCTTTACCATACAAAACTTGGGCGCCATGCGTTTCTATATCTTCGTATTTTCCCCTAACTGTATTAATGGCCCTCCAGAAATAGCGGATGTTGGGAAAACCAAAATAAACTGTAAAGAAAAAGGCACTAAAAACCAAAAGTATCAATATAAATGGTGTACCTGCTATTTCAAAAAAGATAACATTGGAAAAGAAACTTGAAATAGGCTGGAACCCTTCGTCTATTCTTTTGTCCAACCCTTTCTCTTCGGTCTCCTGTGCAACTATTAAAATTGGTGAAATTAATGCTAAAATTGAAAGAAGATACTTCTTCATAAATTAAGTTTTGGTTAGTTTTTATGAGAGATTCCCATTTATTGATGGCAATATGCTAAAAAAAAATCGTTTTTTAAAACATGTGCTGTTAAAATCGTAATTATCACACAATTTTATAAGCCGAATTAAGTACTTCAATCTGTTCTGGACGCCCCAAAACAATTATTTTCGAATTGGGCGTTAATTCCATTTCAGCCTCGGGATTTACAGTATATTCACCTTTTTCATTTTTATAACCTATAATGGTACAGCCCGTTTTTCGGCGTAAATCTAAATCTCTTATGGTTTTTAACCTACTGCTTTCCGGGCATAGTTTTTCAACTTCGACTTCTTCGATATTGATATTCGATTTTCCTACAATGGACAGATTATCGACAAACTCCATAAGTCCCGGAACCACAACCAAGGAAGCCATGTGGTCGCCTCCTATTTTATCGGGTAAAATAACATTATCGGCACCGGCAAATTTTAATTTATCGTACGACGATTCGTTCGAAGCCCTGCTTATTATGTTAATCGTTTTATTTAATTGCCTTGTCGAGAGCACAACAAAAAGATTATCGGCATCGTTGGGCAAAGCCGAAATAAAACACGATGCCCGTTCTACGCCTGCCTGTATTAAAATATCGTCTTCGTTGGCATTTCCAATAACATATGGCACTTGGTCTATTTGTAACCGTTCTTCCATTTCCTTGTTTTTTTCGATAACAACAAAAGATTTCTTGTATGCCCGCAATTTAGATACCGCTTGCCTACCATTGCGGCCATAACCACAAACTACTATATGACCATTGTATCCGTCTATTTGTTTTTGCATTTTTTTGCGCTTTAATTCTTCGTAATTATTTCTGCTTAAAATATATTCTGTTATTATGGAGAGTGAATACCCTAAAATAAGGACACTCGATAAAATTAAAAGAATAGTGAATATTTTCGATTCGTTATCCAAAGGTACTACTTCACTAAAACCAACAGTTGTTATGGTAATAACCGTCATGTACACAGCATCTGTCCAAGAATACTCGGCTATAATCCTATATCCTAAAACACCTATTACAAGCAAGGCCACCAATAAAAAAATAGCAGTATAGATTCTAACCCGAAATAGTTTTAATAATGGATTCATTGGTTGTTGGTTTACGCTATATAATCTAAGGTTTTAACTTTTATTTTTTTAGTCTGAAAGTTGAAAGCAAGAAGTAAAAAAGTCTCGGTTCTTGATTCCTGATTCTAACAAATTTTTCATTTTTAGTTTTTCACTTTTCACTTAAAAAAGAGATGCTTCGACAAGCTCAGCATAACACAGCACTTTCGATTCTCTATTTTCTAAAATAAGAA
>JBKEDH010000154.1:0-2956 GCA_047975295.1 Aestuariibaculum sp. | reverse complement strand
AATACGTTGTACAACATCGTATATATGCAATAGCGGGTTAAGTACCAAATCGAACGATTGTACATTTCTTGTCGCTACTTGCAAATTCATTTCTTTTTTCTAAATTTAACAAATGAAATTTGCAAGTAGCTTACGTCAGTCTAAATCGAAATTTTCGGCTTCACTACTCCGCTACTGCATATATACGTAAACCGGTCAAAAAAACATTACAAAATGAATAAAAAAGTTATATTGATGATATTGGATGGTTGGGGAAATTCGCCAGACCCAAAAGTATCGGCCATAGATAATGCCAAAACACCTTTTATAGATTCGCTATACACCAAATACCCATACGCCACTTTAAGAACCGATGGATTGCATGTAGGTTTGCCAGAAGGTCAAATGGGAAATAGCGAAGTGGGACATATGAATTTGGGTGCCGGGCGAATTGTATATCAAGACTTGGTAAAAGTTAATCTGGCGGTTAAGAACAAAACATTAAACACCGAAAAAGTTTTGGTCGATGCTTTTGCCTATGCGAAGAATAATAATAAAGATGTTCATTTTCTCGGTTTATTGAGCGATGGCGGGGTACATTCGCATATAAATCATCTTTTCGGATTGTTGGATGCCGCCAATGCATACGGATTACAGAACACCTATGTGCACGCCTTTACCGACGGCCGTGATGTCGATCCGAAATCGGGTTTTGGCTTCCTTACCGAGCTGGAAAATTATATAGAAAATACCCATACCAAATTAGCAACCGTTACCGGCCGTTATTATGCTATGGATAGAGATAAACGTTGGGAACGTATAAAACTGGCATACGATGCCATGGTGAACGGAAAGGGAGAATGCGCCACAAATATTACCGATACCGTACAAAAAAGCTATAACGACGATATAACCGACGAGTTTATAAAGCCCATAGTAATGGTTAACGAAAATAACGAACCTGTAACCAAGATTAAAGATGGCGATGTGGTTATTTTTTTTAATTTCCGTACCGATCGTGGCCGTGAATTAACCGAAGCCTTGTCGCAAAAAGATTTCCACGAACAAAACATGCACAAACTCAATTTATATTATGTAACCCTTACCAATTACGACGAAACCTTTAAAAATGTAAATGTTGTGTTCAATAAAGAAAACCTAACCGATACTTTGGGTGAGGTTTTGTCTAAAAACAACAAAAAACAGATACGTATTGCCGAAACCGAAAAATATCCACATGTTACCTTTTTCTTTTCCGGTGGGCAGGAAAAAGAATTTGAAGGCGAAACCCGTATATTAAGAAACTCGCCAAAAGTAGCCACTTACGATTTAAAACCCGAAATGAGTGCCTACGAATTACGCGATGCTTTGGTTCCAGAACTGCAAAAAGGCGATGTAGATTTTGTGTGTTTAAATTTTGCCAATGGAGATATGGTAGGCCATACAGGTGTTATGGAAGCTGCCATTAAAGCTTGCGAAGCAGTCGATACCTGTGTAAAGGACGTAGTTACAACAGCATTAAATAATAATTACACCACCATTTTAATAGCCGATCACGGTAACTGCGAAACCATGATTAATCCCGATGGTACACCAAATACGGCACACACCACAAATCCGGTACCTGTTATTTTAATAGATAAAGAACTTAAAAATATAAAAGACGGAATTTTGGGTGATATTGCTCCCTCGATTTTAAAGCTTATGGGGGTAGAACAGCCTAAGGCCATGACACAGCAAGCCCTTATATAATATACCAGATATGAAGTTTGACCAACTTAAAATAATTGCTGTAGATTTTGATGGAACTATCGTTAAAGATGCCTACCCCGATATAGGAAAACCGATTGCTTTTGCTTTCGAAACCTTAAATATGTTACAAGAAAAAGGGTTTAGGCTTATTCTATGGACTTATAGAAAAGGCAAAAGGTTAGACGAAGCTGTTAAATTTTGCGAAAGTAAGGGCATATATTTTTATGCCGTAAACCGAAGCTTTCCAGAAGAAGAATTCGATGGTAATATGAGCCGAAAAATACATGCCGATATTTTTATAGACGACAGAAATATTGGAGGTATGTTGGATTGGGGCAAAATATACCAAATGCTTACCAATCAAGATTTACCCAAGAAAGACAAGCGAAAAGGATTGTTCGGATTTTTAAAATAGGGGCTTTATATCCTTGATACTTTGGTATGTAAAAAAGCTTATAAAAGTATCAATGGGTATTTTGGTGGTAATTACTAATGGGACCTCTAAAAACTGGCCATTTCAGTATTAAGAAATTTTGCTTCAATTTTTTTAAATGACAGCAGCCTATATGTTTTTTATAAATCTACATAATCAATTGATTCTTTCTTTAAGCGAAAGTTGTCTGTGTTTTGAATTCATTTTTATAAATCTATAAATTTAGATTTGTTGTGTTAAGTTATTGAATAGACCCGCTGCATTTTTCACTGCACCACAACGGTCTCGGCTATGAACAGTTGGGAGTTTTACGCCCTAACTTTTCAGTTTAGCACCGACCTTTGTTTATGTTCATATTTTCGTTTTATCACTTTCGCCCTAATTGTTTATAGCCAATGTTAGGCCACGTTATTTTTTATTTAATGAAAGCTATTTATCAGAGATTAATTGTTTTAGATGTTTATGTATTTGATTAAATTTATTACTAAATAGATTTTTCAATAATTCCATTTCCTAAATATCCGATTTTATCACAACAATTTGTCGGAGTTTCAATAATATGTAAGCTTATCAAAATAATTTTACCTTTACTTTTTTTTTAAAATTATTTTATAATTAAAAAAGCTTAAACGGGTTCATTCAGTTTAATTACATTTGCACCATGCAGTTACATTATTCGTTTATTGTTCCGGTTTACAATCGTCCAAATGAAACAGAAGAGCTTTTACAAAGTTTTTCCGAATTGGAAACAACAATACCTTTTGAGATTGTAATTGTTGAAGATGGCTCTAC
>JBKEDH010000018.1:0-1818 GCA_047975295.1 Aestuariibaculum sp. | reverse complement strand
CCGATTGCCATAATCCGGCCTTTTGCTTTTGTGAAGTAAAGGAATCTTTTTAATTAATTGCAATTAAAAATTTGCATTTTCAAAAAAAATAATTACATTTGAGTAATCGATTGCATTATATATCGATTTTTTCTTTTTGGAAACAGAAAACGTTATTATAGACCATTGTTCGGTAAGCTGGGCAACCGATGAGAACGCTTCGTTTTATAACAATCAAAATTTCACCCTACAATGGAGCATCATTTCTGAAGCACTGAACCAATCAGTACACGAAAAAGGAGCTCATGGTTTTGGAGGTATTTGGGGTGGAGTCAATGCTTCGTTCCACCATAATTTAATCGCTTCAAACAATAGCCGAAATCCGAGGTTTAGCGGTTCTAAAACCACCGAAAATTCAGAAAATGAATTGGTCGATTTCCGTAATAATGTGATTTACAATTGGGGTTACAATAGCATTTACGGTGGCGAAAAAGGCACCTATAATATCATCAACAATTATTTTAAGTCGGGTCCCGCAACACAAGAATCTAAAAGAAATCGAATTATAAATCCATATGAGCCTTACGGACAATTTTATGTAGATGGGAATTATGTTAACGGTTTTGATAACATCAGTAAAAACAATTGGAATGGTGGTGTGCAATGCGATAATCTAAAGGACACAAAACTAAATTCTGAAATAAACATCAATAATAACATCAAAACTTCGAGTGCTTTTGAAGCTTATCAAAGTGTTTTAAAACATGCTGGCACCAGCACTTTCCGAGATGCCGTTGATACCCGAATTGTCCACAACACAAAAGAAGGCAGTGCCAATTATAAAAATGGTATAATTGATTCGCAAAACGATGTGGGTGGGTGGCCGATTCTAAAATCTGAAAAAGTAAAAACAGATTCAGATGAAGATGGCATCCCCGATTATTGGGAACAAAAAAATGGACTGAACCCCAAAGAAAAAGATAGTCACCTTAATAGTTTAAACAAATATTATTCCAACGTTGAAGTGTATGCCAATTCGTTAATCGACAGCACATCACAAATGACACAAATTGATGGTAAAGATTTCCATTTTGTGGTTGATGCTACTGGTAATGGCAACTTTAAAACAGTTCAGGAAGCCATTGATGCTGTACCAAATTTTAGAAAAGTAGAAACCAAAATTTTTATAAAGAACGGTGTTTATAAAGAAAAATTGGTACTTCCCACTTCAAAAACCAACATAACATTTGTTGGAGAAGATAAATTTAAAACTATTTTAACCCATGACGATTACGCACAAAAACACAATACATTTGGCGAAGAAATGGGCACTACGGGCTCCACTTCATTTTTTGTGTTCGGCGATAATTTTAAAGCCAAAAACATCACTTTCGAAAACAGTGCAGGTCCCGTTGGCCAAGCCGTAGCCGTAAGGGTAGATGGCGACAAAGTGATATTTGAAAACTGTAGGTTTTTGGGTAATCAAGACACCCTTTACCTCCATGGTAACAACAGCCGGCAATATTACAAAGATTGTTACATTGAAGGCACGGTCGATTTTATTTTCGGCTGGTCCACCGGATATTTCGAAAACTGCGAAATCTACTGCAAAAACAATGGCTATGTAACAGCAGCTTCAACCAATAAAGATACCAAATATGGATTTGTTTTTAAAAACTGTAAAATTACAGGTAGTGCCGAAAAAGCGACATTTTACTTAGGTCGCCCATGGCGTGATTATGCCCAAACCGTTTGGATAGATTGCTATATGGACAAACTCATTAAACCCGAAGGCTGGCACAACTGGAACAAACCCCAGGCCGAAGAAACTACCTTTTA
>JBKEDH010000133.1:0-24408 GCA_047975295.1 Aestuariibaculum sp. | reverse complement strand
AAGCATTAGCCTTAGCCTCGATATCTTCTATAACATTGGCCTTTTTACGGGCATTTATCATACGGGTAACATTGGCATTAATATTTTCTATATGGCTAGAAATCTGCTCTATCAAACTAATCTGTTCTTTGGCGACAGTATCAAAGTTCTTACCAAAAATCTCCTTTAACCCTTTTACATTTTCTATTAAAATGTTCTGGTATTTTACCCCAGTTGGCACAACATGGTTACGTGCAATATCGCCAAGCGTACGGCTTTCAATTTGGATGTGTAAAATATAGGCCTCCATTTCTATTTCGTAACGTGCTTCGGATTCGATGCGGCTCATAACATTCATATCCTCGAAAAGCTTTATATTTTTTTCGGCTATTTTGGTCTTTAAAGCTTCCGGAGTCATTTTATTATTGCTTAAGCCCCGTTTTTTTGCTTCTTCTTCCCATGCTTTTCCGTAGCCATTACCTTCAAACAAAATAGGTTTTATAGATTTGATATATTCGCGCAGTACGTTAAAAATGGCTTCATCTTTTTTAAGCCCTTTTTTATCGATAAGCTTATCGACTTCAGCCTTAAAATCGATTAATTGCTTAGCGACAATAGTATTTAAAACCGTCATAGGATTACCACAATTGGCCAAAGAACCAACTGCCCTAAATTCAAACTTATTACCAGTAAAAGCAAAAGGCGATGTGCGGTTCCTATCGGTATTATCCAATAGTACATCTGGAATTTTACCGACCACATTTAATTTAAGTTCGGTTTTTTCTTCTGGCGAAAGCTTGCCCTTGGTTACTCCCTGTAACTCTTGAAGTACTTTGGTTAGCTGCTCGCCAATAAACACCGAAATAATGGCTGGCGGTGCCTCGTTAGCACCCAACCTGTGGTCGTTGCTCGCCGATGCTATCGATGCCCGAAGCAATTCTTCGTGATGATATACTGCTTTTATGGTATTGATAAAGAACGTTAAAAACTGAAGACTGCTCATAGGCGTTTTCCCAGGCGATAATAAATTAACCCCTGTATCGGTTGCCAACGACCAATTGTTGTGCTTTCCCGAACCATTAATACCAGCAAAAGGTTTTTCGTGCAACAATATTTTAAATCCGTGGTTCGAAGCAATACGCCCCATAATATCCATTAACAACGCATTATGATCTACTGCTAAGTTAGCTTCTTCGTATATAGGAGCCAACTCGAACTGGTTGGGCGCCACTTCGTTGTGCCGCGTTTTTACAGGAATACCCAAAAGCATACACTCATGCTCCAGATCGCGCATAAAATTTAATGCCCTGCTTGGTATTGACCCAAAATAATGATCGTCCAATTGCTGTCCTTTTGCCGGCGAATGCCCCAATAATGTTCTTCCTGTTAATATAATGTCGGGACGGCTGGATACCAATAACTTATCGATAAGAAAGTATTCTTGTTCCCATCCCAAAGATGCCGATACTTTTTTTACATTTTTGTCAAAATATTTACACACATCGGTAGCAGCACTATCTACCGCATTTAATGCCCGCAACAATGGTGTTTTATAATCCAATGCCTCACCAGTATAAGCAATAAAAATAGTAGGGATACACAATGTAGTACCATATATAAAGGCCGGAGACGTTGGATCCCAAGCAGTATAACCTCTTGCCTCGAAAGTATTCCGGATACCACCATTAGGAAAACTCGATGCATCGGGTTCCTGCTGCACCAACTGGCTGCCCCCAAATTTTTCGATAGACATCCCCTCACCTATAGTCTCAAAGAAAGCATCGTGTTTTTCGGCCGTTGCTCCCGTTAAAGGCTGAAACCAATGTGTATAGTGTGTTACTCCTTTAGACAAAGCCCAATCGCGCATGGACGCCGCAACCTGATCGGCTATATTCCTATCTATCTTTTTACCATGTTTAATCGCATTAAGTACACTGTTTAACGCTTCTTTTGTTAAATATTTGCGCATAGTGCTTTCGCTAAACACATTTCTGCCAAATAAATCGGAGTGACGCTCTTTTTCTTCAAATGTTACCGTTGGTCTCAACAAAGCTTGCTGTAAAGCATAAAAACGTAATGTGGACATATTAATGACTTTTATATTTATTTTAGGTGTAAATATAATTGAAAAACAACCAATAAAATCTGCTTTAACAATTTTTCATTTAAAATTAAATAAAATATCTATTTTTCAATATACCTCTAAAAAAAATAGGGTGTAAATAAAAATAAAAATAAAACTTGCAATTACACCCCTAAAAATACAAGGCATTAAAAAAATAACATACATTTGCCCCAATAATAACTGTTCATATTAAAAACAATCAATTATGGCTAAAATTAAATTAGAATACATTTGGTTAGATGGTTACCACCCTACCCAAAATATGAGAAGCAAAACCAAAGTTGAAGAGCACGAAAACTTTAAAGGTACGCTTGAAGAAATAGGAAATTGGTCTTTCGACGGTTCTTCTACAAAACAAGCCAAAGGCGGTTCATCCGATTGTATTTTGAAACCAGTAGCCATTTACCCAGATCCCGAACGTGAAAATGGATGGTTGGTAATGAACGAAGTTTTAAATTCAGACGGAACGCCACATGTGTCGAATGGCAGAGCTACAATTGATGATGAAGATGACGATTTTTGGTTTGGTTTCGAACAAGAGTACTTTATAATGGATACCGCAACCCAAATGCCTTTAGGCTTTCCTGTTGGTGGTTACCCAAAACCTCAAGGTATGTACTACTGTTCGGTTGGTGGATTAAACACGCACGGACGTGATTTAGTTGAAGAACATGCCGATTTATGCATTGCTGCCGGATTGAATTTTGAAGGCATAAACCAAGAGGTAGCTTGCGGACAATGGGAATTTCAACTATTTGCCAAAGGTGCAAAACAAGCTGGTGACGAAATTTGGGTTGCCAGATATTTATTGGACAGACTAACCGAAAAATACGGTTACTATATTGAATACCATCCAAAACCTCTTGGAAAAGATATGGATTGGAACGGGTCGGGCATGCATGCCAACTTTTCCAATAGCACTTTAAGGACTTGCGGAAGTCAAGAAACCTACGAAAAAATATGTGAGGCGTTCCGTCCTGTTGTTAAAGAGCATATTGCTGTTTATGGTGAATTTAATGACCAACGCTTAACAGGACTGCACGAAACAGCTTCTATAAACGATTTTTCTTACGGTGTTTCAGATCGTGGCGCATCCATCCGCATTCCAATTATTACGGTAGAACGTGGTTACAAAGGTTGGTTAGAAGATAGACGTCCGGCATCAAACGGAGATCCGTACAAAATTGCTGCCAGAATTATTAAAACAGTTAAATCGGCTAACGTTTAAAATTAGTCTTTTTTGTTCATAAAAAAAAGGGATTTACTATTACGGCAAAACCCTTTTTTTATTCCTAATACCAACAAATATATTATTGTCTAAACAGCATATACATAAAAACAGCATACGCCAATACTATAAAAAAGCCCTTTATTCTGGTTATTTCCATCCTTTTGGGCAAGAACACCAATGGTAACAACACAAAGGCAAAACCCAACATCCAGAAAATATCACGTGATAAAATTAAGGGTTCGGTAACTGGAATGGGCCTTATAATTGCCGTTAGCCCCAAAACCGAACCAATATTAAAAATATTGGAACCTATTAAATTACCCAAGGAAATGGCTTTTTCCTGCTTTGCTGCAGCAATAACCGAGGCAGCCAATTCGGGCACACTGGTGCCTACCGCAATTAAAGATACACCAATAACTGCTTCGCTCACTCCCATTGATTCTGCAATTTCCTTAGCTCCTTTTACCAACCACTCACTCCCAAAATATAAGGCGGCAGCACCAATTAATAGCCAAATAAAAATTTTAAAACTAGAAACCACAGCCAACTTATCGTCAACTTCTTCTGTATTAACACCATCATCTTTTGTATTTTTTATCAATATAACCAAAAACAATATCAAGCCCACAAAAAGTATAATACCTTCGGTTGCCGTAAGCCTTCCATCGTTTTTTAAAAAATAATACACCAAAATACTAAACAACATCATTACAGGCCAATTAAGTTTATAAAACGATTTATCGACCGCAATACTGCTTATTATCGCCGTTACCCCTAAAACTAAACCTATGTTGGCTATGTTAGAGCCTACCACATTATTAATGGCTATGGCCGGCGACCCCGACAATGCCGCCTGTAAACTTACCAACAGTTCGGGCGCCGATGTGGCAAACGAGACTACCGTCATACCTATTACCATTTTCGATATGTTAAACTTAAACGATAAGGCCACCGACGAGCGCACCAAAAACTCACCTCCTATTACCAAAAGCGTAAACCCTAAAAGTACCAATACTATGCTCATAGAACTATATTTTTTTGCGAAGATACTATTTCACTCAAATCCAACTCTTAAAAAAATTTACATTTATTAACATTCTTCCTATTTTAATTTTAAAATTTGGTTAAACTTTTCTTCAAAAAAGAATTAAGAAATACTTTTATGGAACAAAAACTATTTTAAAAATTTTTATTGAACTTGTTTAAGCTTTTTAGATCGAAATTAAAATTAGAAGATTTTTGTCCTGTTGAGGGCTTTTTTTGAGTTACGTAACAAAGCTACAGAAGGAAAAAGACAAAAAATAAACTATAACCACTAATGTTAATCGTAATCCATAGCATTTAACACAAATTATATCCGACCAATAAAAACAATAAAATTCGAACACATGAAAAGTAATTTAAAACCAGGTCTCTTTTTTATTTTATTTACAATTACGGGTTTGGGATCCTTCTACGGGTTTTCAAAACCCAAGACAACTTTATCAAATTATGCAATAGCAAACACCACCACCAATGTAACCATAACCATAGATAAAAACACGACCGATGCCAATTTTGAAGATATTAAAAATATGCTTAAAGAAAACGGCATAACCGCTTCTTTTACAAATATTAAACGCAACGATTTAAACGAACTTACAGGTATTAAAATTAAACTTACCGATGGCAACAGCTCTTCTACAAGTGGATTTTCCAGTAGTATGCCCATTAAACAAATTACATTTGGCAGAAAAGACGGTAATCTGTTCGTTATCCAAGGTGATGGCAAAGACAGTACCAGGCTAAGCATGCAAAACATGCCCAATATGGGAAATATCCAACAAATGTTCGGGTTTAGCACCGATTCTATTGCAAATGCTTTTGGAAGTTTTAGTTTGAATGATTTTTTTAACGATGAAAGTGGTGTGTTTTCGTTTAACGGACAAAATATCGACATAGATAAATTAAGAGAACAGTTTGAAGAACAATTTGGTAATGGAAATTTTCAGTCACTTTTTAATTCAGATGATGATAACCAAAACCAACAGTTCCAGTTTAAAGATGATCCCAATACCGAAAAACTAATTATTATAGACGGCAAAGAAAGTAATTTCGAAACTTTGGACAAATTGGCAAAAGCGAATAAAATTGAAGCCGTCGATTACCTAAAAACCAAGACTGCTATTAGCGTTTATGGCGAAAAAGCCAAAGATGGTGCCGTAATTGTTACCACAAAGTAAACCCTCGCCATATAAGAAGATAGTTTTATAAAGAGGAAAACCTGTACCGTAAAAAATTATAGGTCTTAAAAGCATTTTTGATATTTTGAAAAAATACTTTTTTAAGACCTCCTTTACATTATCGATCTATACTTTTATTTTAATTTGGTTATGCTACAAATAAAGGGCGGTTTGCCATTAACTCATTCACCTTAGCTTTTATCGATTCAAGAACCATTTCATCTTGATAATTGGTTATAACCTCATCGATAAGCGTTACTATTTTAGCCATTTCCACTTCTTTTAGACCACGAGTCGTTACCGCAGCCGAACCAATACGGATACCAGAAGTTACAAATGGCGAACGGGTATCGAACGGTACCATATTTTTATTTACAGTTATATCGGCTTTTACAAGTGCCTGCTCGGCATCTTTTCCCGAAATATCTTTGTTACGCAAATCAATAAGCATACAATGGTTATCGGTACCACCCGAAATAATATTATATCCTTTGTCCACAAAGGCTTTTGCCAAAGCGGCCGCATTTTTCTTTACCTGCAATTGGTAGTTTAAAAAATCGTCGGTCAAAGCTTCTCCAAAAGCAATGGCTTTAGCCGCTATTATATGTTCCAATGGGCCACCTTGGTTTCCGGGAAATACCGCAGAATCCAATAGCGATGACATCTTACGTAAACTACCGTTTTTTAATTTCAATCCGAAGGGGTTATCAAAATCCTTCCCCATCATAATCATTCCTCCCCTTGGACCCCGTAAAGTTTTGTGGGTAGTAGTGGTTACAATGTGGCAATACGGAATAGGGTCGTTTAAAATACCCTTGGCTATTAAGCCGGCAGGATGTGAAATATCGGCCATTAAAATAGCATTAACACTATCGGCAATCTCTCTAAACCTTTTAAAATCGATATCACGCGAATAAGCCGATGCACCGGCAATTATTAATTTAGGCTGTTCTTTTATTGCAACTTCCTGTATTTTATCGTAATTCAACACACCTGTTTCTTCTTCTACCCCGTAAAAAACAGGATGATATAATTTACCCGAGAAATTAACCGGTGATCCATGGGTTAAATGTCCGCCATGCGACAAATCGAACCCCAAAATTTTATCACCAGGCTTTAAACACGCTGCATAAACTGCTGTATTGGCCTGACTTCCAGAATGTGGCTGTACATTTACATATGCCGCACCGAACAAGGTTTTTGCTCTATCGATGGCTATCTGTTCAACTTCATCTACCACCTCGCATCCGCCATAATAGCGCTTACCGGGATAGCCCTCGGCGTATTTATTGGTTAAAACAGAACCTGCAGCTTCCATAACTTGATTACTAACAAAATTCTCCGATGCAATAAGCTCTATACCATGTAATTGGCGTTCTTTTTCGGCTTGAATAAGTTCAAAAATTTGTTCGTCGCGTTGCATATAAAAATTAAATTCTAGTTAAATATTGGGCAAAAATAACAAATAGAATGAGTTAAATTCATTAAAAAACATATATTTACTACCTAATTATTAACCATTTTATTAACCCGTTAAAAATAAGCTTACTTTTTACATTTTTTTCTATATAAAATGAAAAAAATATGTAGGTTTGAAACAAAAGAGAAAATAACAAATAAAGATGTCCTTATTAGCCAACAATCCAGATAGAAAATCCTGGTTACATGTCGATAAAAATTCCGATTTCCCAATACAAAACATACCGTTTGGTGTTTTTTTAACACGTGACGATATTATTACCATAGGTACCCGAATTGGCGATACCGCCATAGACTTGGGGGCTTTGCACCAATTGGGCTATTTTGATGGGATTCCGTTAACCGATGATATTTTTCTTCAGGACAGTTTGAACGATTTTATCGCCGATGGCAGAAAAACATGGCGCGCCGTTAGAAACAGGATTGCCGAGGTTTTCGACAGTAATAACGAAACCCTTAAAAACAATAAAAGCCATAAAGAAATAGTATTGTTCCGCTTAGATGAAATTGAAATGCAATTGCCCGTACAAATAGGCGATTACACCGATTTTCATTCGAGCATGGAACACGCCACAAATTTAGGCTTACTACATGGCAACAAAGAAGAAGCACTTTTTCCTAACTGGCTACATATCCCTATTGGTTATCACGGCAGAAGTTCATCCATAATTCCTTCAGAAATCAATATTCATCGGCCGCAAGGACAAATTTTACCCGAAAATAAGGTACAGCCTACATTTGGCCATAGCAAAGCGGTAGATTTCGAACTGGAAATGGCCTTTATTACTACCGATGCCAACGATTTAGGCGAGTCTATTCCTGTTAACGAAGCCGAAGAGTATATTTTTGGATTGGTAATTTTAAACGATTGGACAGCAAGGGATATACATAGCTGGGAAAATATGCCTTATGGGCCTTTTCTTTCTAAAAATTTCGCAACATCCATATCGCCATGGATTGTTACTTTAGATGCTTTAATACCATTTAAGGTCGATGGGCCAAAACCAATAAAACCGTTATTGGATTATTTAAAATACAAAGGAAAAAAAAGCTACGATATACAACTTGAAGTTGCCATACGGCCAAAAGGGGCTAAAGAAACAACAGTATGCAACACCAATTTTAAACACTTGTATTGGAATATATCCCAACAATTGGCACACCATACCGTTACTGGTTGCCCTGTAAATTCGGGCGATCTTATGGCAAGTGGAACAATTTCCGGTACAGAAGCCAATTCTTTCGGGTCTCTGTTAGAGCTAACCTGGAAAGGCAAAAAACCCTTAAAATTAAAAGATGGAAGCGAACGTACCTATATTAACGATAACGACACCGTAATTATGCGTGCCTACTGTGAAAAGGACGGAACACGTATTGGATTCGGCGAGGTTTCCACCAGGTTATTACCGGTTTTTAAACATAAAGATTAACCCAATAAAAATAATATTGTTAGGAAAAAGAACAAAGGCTGCTATACTTTTAGAACAAAGAAGCCAAATTTTAAGTAATTTATCCTGATACACAACAAAGAATCTCAAATAATTTTCAGCATATTGAACTTGTTTAAATTTTTTCAATTGGACAAAAAATTGCTGTTTTTCGGCCATTTTTCATCTTTTTCACTTTCGTAGCTTGGCTATGCAACTCAAAAAAACTTTCTACTGGACAAAAATTATCCAATTTTTGTTCAACCCAAAAAGTTTAAATGAATTCATTGAAAAACAAAATACTGAGACTCCAAACCTTGAAGATTTAAAAAATATGGAGTCTCTAAAATCAAAATAAAAACCAATATAAGGTAACTTTTGTCATGTACCAAAGTAATTTATTCCCCTTTGATCCAATTAATTATTTTTTCGGTATTGGGAAGGGTTTTGGGTGAAATTATCATCTCTAACTGTCCTTTTTCGTTTAACAGATATTTTTGGAAATTCCATTCTACCTCACTATCGGCCACACCATTTTCCGATTTTTGGGTTAAAAACAGATAAAGAGGATGCATATCGCTACCCTTTACAGATATTTTGCCCATCATAGGAAAGGTAACCCCGTAATTCTGTTTACAAAAATCGGCAATTTCGGTATTGTTTCCCGGTTCTTGCCCCATAAAATTATTGGCAGGAAAACCAACAATTACAAAACCATTATTTTTATAGGCATTATAAACTTCCTCCAGTTGCTTATATTGAGGTGTCAACCCACACTTAGAAGCCGTATTGACTACCATAATTTTTTTCCCGGATAAATCGGAAAAATTAAAATCATTCCCATTTATATCTTTCACCGTAAATTGATGTATCGATTGTTTGTCGGTAAGATTTCCTGCCATTAGTTTTTTGTTTAAACTTACTTGTTGTCGGCATCCTAAAACAGTTAAACCAAACAAAAAGAGTTGTATTATTTTTTTCATGTGTCAATACTTATTGCTTTCTAATAGTCACATGGAACACCCAAATTAACATTCCGTTGTGTAATTAAAACCTAATAATAGGGTTTCATTATTTAATTTTTAAAATTAACTAAAAATACGTAAAATTTGCAAATCTTGCTGATAACCTACATATAGATAATCCTTTCAAACACATGGATAAAACCAAATTTAAAAAACTACTGCTATCGTTCGAACAGATTCCATCATTATTATATTTACTAAAATGGCTTTTTATCTGTTTGGTTTTGGGGTGCCTTACAGGTAGTATTTCCGCCTTTTTCCTTACAAGTTTAGACTGGATTACCAATTACCGTGAAACCCATTTATGGATTATTTGGCTGTTACCCATTGGTGGATTGATTATCGGCCTACTTTATCATTATTTTGGTGATAGCGCTGTAAAAGGGAATAATTTATTATTGGAAGAATTCCATTCTCCTAAAAAAATTATTCCGTTCAAGATGGCTCCATTAGTATTGTTCGGTACATTAATAACACATTTATTTGGAGGTTCGGCAGGGCGAGAAGGTACAGCCGTACAAATTGGAGGTGCTATTGCCGACCAGTTTACAAAAATTTTTAAATTAAGCAAACGCGACCGGAAGATATTATTAATTGCCGGTATTAGTGCCGGTTTTTCTTCTGTATTTGGCACTCCTATAGCTGGAGGTATTTTTGCTTTAGAAGTATTGGTACTGGGCAGGCTACGAATGGATGCCATAGTACCTAGCTTTTTGGCTGCCGTTTTTGCCAATTACTTCTGTACCATATGGCAAGTTTCGCATACACATTACCATATCCCAACCTTGGCAGAGATAACCCCCATAAACTTACTTTGGGCACTATTGGCAGGTATTATTTTTGGTTTGGCAGCTATGCTATTTTCACGATTGACCCATTTTTGGAGCCGTTTATTTAAAAATACCATAACATATCCGCCATTTCGTCCGGTTATTGGCGGTATTATTTTGGCTATAACCATTTATTTAATAGGAACCACAAAATATATCGGCCTGGGTATTCCTTCTATTGTCAATTCCTTTAGCTCCCACATGAACGCTTACGACTTTTTAATTAAAATATTACTAACATCGTTTACCTTAGGTGCCGGATTTAAAGGTGGAGAAGTAACTCCACTATTTTTTATTGGAGCCACCCTTGGCAATGTACTTATATGGTTTATTCCATTACCCATGGCCATGTTGGCCAGTATGGGCTTTGTAGCGGTTTTTGCAGGGGCAACTAATACACCAATAGCTTGCACTATTATGGGCATTGAGCTATTTGGTATAGAAACAGGTGTATTTATTGCCATTGCTTGCAGTACAGCTTATCTATTTTCGGGACATTCGGGTATTTATACTTCGCAGATTATTGGAAGTCCAAAAAACAATTGCCTTATACGTGAAAAAGGGTTAAGTCTACATGATATTGAAAGAAAACGGAAACGGAATAAAAAATAGCCCCTTTAATTTAATGGAGCGAACCACAAAAGATGACTTATGGGCTGGGTTTTTTATTCTGTTAATACAGTAAGTATTTTCTATTTTTGTATATTTATTAACCCCAACGATGTTTAAAATTTTCAGCAAAAGAGCATTTTGAATTTATATCACCAATTTTAGTACACGACAAAAAATCAAAAAATATTATCAATACATTAATAATCAAAACATTGAACCCATAGACCTCACAGGTTTTAAAAATCTGTGAGGTATTGAAAATCAAATTAATAAATCAAGTAAGTTGATTTTTGTCATGTACTAAAATCATCAATCTCTGATTCTAACTCAAGACGAATTTGTTCAATACCACTTTTTTTGGATGATTTTAAGACAGAAATGGCATAACACAAGTACAACAAACATAAAAAAAACCCTTTTCAAAAAAAAAATGAAAAGGGACTTTTTAAACAAGAGAGCCAGTTAACGTTATATACAGAACATTAACCAACCAAATTTTAACCCTAACTTTAAGTTAATCCTGTATTTTAACCTGGCTCTCTGTTATATCTTTTATAGGTACGACAAATCTACCCTCTTTGGTTTTCAAGGTTAGCGAAATTCCGTTTATGGACTCTACTTCACCAATCATACCATTAAACTCAATTTTTTGGCCTATTTCATAAGTTTTTCTAACATAAAATGTTTTTAACAGGTCGCCAATTACTTTTTGGGCACCAAACCCAAATGCCAAAGAAAATGCCAACAAGAGCGAAGCCAAAATCATAGTGATATTGCTGGTGATAATATCGGTATCTATACCGGCCTGATTTAAGGCGGTTATGGAAATAAAGACCAATAATATGGTAAATACGATTTGACTAATAATTTTTGAACCGGACAAATCCATCGACTCAAAAAACGATTTTAATGTTTTTTTGATAAAATTGGCTAACAATAAACCAACTGTAAAAATTACTAGTGCCGAAAATAATCTGGGCAAATAGCTTACAAAGCTTTTAATTTCGGTCGAAACCATGGTAAGATTAAGTACATCGGTAACCACAACTAAAATGATTAGGTACATAAGCCACTTAACAAACTTCAATATTATGGCTATAACATTAACGTTTGGTTTTTTGCCCTCAAACAATTCAATTTCGTTTATCTTATCGTCCAAACGATCGGCTTTAACCAATTTCAATGTTTTCTTTAAAACTATTAAAATAACCTTTGTTATAAGCCACATTATAATAAGTATGGCTATGGCTCCCAAAATATTGGGGACTACCTTAGACATCTCGCCCGTTATAGCAGATAACGAGTTTTTAACGACTTCATTCCATTCAGATATTTTGTCCATAATTAATATGTTTCAAGAGTTTATAAATATATTTGTTAGGTACTTTTTTTATCTCTTTTTTTAATGACCGATTCTATAACAAAACCAATATTGTACGAAAACAAAGCGGCCAGTTCCATAAGCAGTTTTGCTATGGCAACATCGTTCATAACCTTAGTTTTAAGTTCTTCCGGAACTTCTCTTAAAGGCTGATTTATTTGCTTAAAAGGATTATCCATCAGTTATAAAGTAAAGTTTTCGTTATAAACTTCCAATAGCTTGTCTTTTGCTCTTTTTATTCTCATCTTAACCGCACTTTCGCCAATATCCAAAACACTTTCTATATCTTTAATAGATAGATTGTCTTGATATTTAAGCAGTAAAATCATTTTCTCATCGGGCGAAATAAGCTCTAACGCTTTTTTTAGGTTTTCGACCTTCATTTCTACAATAATGCTCTCGTCTTCAATATCGGTAACATCTTCAATTTCGTGATAATCGACAGCTTGCTTCTCTATTTTTTTGGCTGTATTTCGAGTAACGTAATTTACACAGTGGTTATAGGTAAATGCATATAACCATGTTGAAAATTTGGCCGTACCCTTAAAGCTTCCCAATTTAACAAAAAGCTTTAGGAATACATCTTGGGTTAAATCTTTTGCTTCGTCTTCATTTTTTGCGAAACCATAGCATTTATTATATACCAAAGAAGCATATCTATCATACAAAACCTCGAAAAGCACCGTATTGTTATCTACTACAATATGCTCCACAAGTGTCTCGTCACTTAAATTGTTAATATTCGTTAGGGGTTTCAATTTTAGGTTCTACCTATATTTAGGATTCAACTTTTAAGACACAAATTCTTTCAAAAGTCACGTTTTTATAAAAAAATATTAATGCTTTTTAAATTTTAATTTATTTCCTTTAAAATTATAGCTTAATTATACGTGCAAAGCTCGATTATCTGTGGCAGCTAAAGCAGCTTCTTTTATGGCTTCGGTAAATGTTGGATGCGCATGCGACATACGTGATATATCTTCGGCCGATGCTCTAAACTCCATAGCTACTACAGCTTCGGCTATCATATCGGCAGCACGAGCTCCAATCATGTGGACTCCCAAAATTTCGTCGGTATTTTTATCTGCAAGGATTTTAATAAAGCCATCCAGATCCATACTTGCACGGCTTCGTCCCAATGCACGCATAGGAAATTGTCCTACTTTATAATCGGTTCCGGCTTCTTTTAGCTGTTCTTCTGTTTTTCCTACGGCAGCAACTTCCGGCCATGTATAAACTACTCCAGGTATTAAATTGTAATCAATGTGTGGTTTTTGTCCGGTAAGTGTTTCGGCGACCAAAACGCCTTCTTCTTCGGCTTTATGAGCCAGCATAGCACCTTTAACCACATCGCCAATAGCGTATATGTTCGATACACTTGTTTGTAAATGGCCGTTTACTTCTACCTGTCCCCTTTGGTTTAATTTTACTCCGGCTGCTTCGGCGTTAAGACCATCGGTATAAGGTCGGCGACCAACGGCAACCAAACAGTAATCGCCTTTAAATACTGCTTCTTCTCCTTTTTTGTTGTCTGCTTTTACAATAACTTCGTTACCTATCCTTTCTACAGATTTTACCTTATGTGAAGTGTTTATTCCAAATTTCTGTTTCTTCAAAACTTTGGTCAACTCTTTGGACAAACCTGTATCCATAGTTGGTATAATCCTATCCATATATTCAACAACGGTTACCTCGGCTCCTAAGCGTTTGTAAACTTGGCCAAGCTCTAAACCTATTACACCACCGCCTATAACGATTAAATGCTTAGGTATCTCTTTTAATTTAAGAGCTTCGGTCGATGTAATGATACGTTCTTTATCGATTGTTATAAAGGGCAAATTGGACGGTTTACTTCCTGTTGCTATAATGGTGTTCTTGGCTTCAATTTCGATAGTATTTTCACCCAAAACAGCAATATGGGTAGCATCTTTAAAGCTTCCTATGCCTTGATAAACATCGATATTGTTTTTTTTCATTAAAAAATCTATCCCTCCGGTAGTTTGATCTACAACAGCTTGCTTACGGGCTATCATTTGTTGTAAGTTTACCTTTATTTCTCCAGGAATATCGATACCGTGCTCTTCAAAATGTTTAATGGCATCTTCGTAATGATGAGAAGAATCTAAAAGTGCTTTACTTGGTATGCAGCCTACATTTAAACATGTGCCGCCAAGGGTATTATACTTTTCAATAATAGCTGTTTTCATTCCTAATTGGGCGCAACGAATTGCCGCCACATAACCTCCGGGACCCGAGCCAATAACGGCTACATCGTATGATTTCATAAGTTTTTTTGATAGTTTTATTTATATTTTAACAAAAATACAAATGTTTTGTTACAGAAGCCAATAAAAATAAGGTTTATAACATGGATTTACATTAACTATTCTTAACAGTCCCAATAATTATTCTTTTTCTTCAATATGTTTTAATACCGAATTTAACTCGGCATCGCTATTGGAAAGCATATCGTTAAGAGTTGGAAGCACCTCGATATCGGGATAAATACCGTGGCCATCTGGCGATTGTTTATAAGGCGCTTCTATTTGCATTAAGCCCATACGTATATTAAGTTTTGTATGTGGTGTTTTGTAAATTTTGTAAATACCTGCTACACAACCGTTGTAAGCACCTCCCGTTTCTTCGCCTACAAAAACCGCTCGATCTGTTGCCTTTAAATGGGTAGATAATAGTGATGATGCCGAAAACGAATTACCATTAATAAGCACATACAGATTACCTTTGTAATGTAAGGGATGTGGCTCTTTTTCTTTAGAAAACCGAAACCTATAATACAGCTTACCATCTTGCTTTTTTATTTTTAATGTGTTGTGCAGCACAATAATGGGCGAAAAAACACCGGTAAACACCTTAGCCACTCCCGGCATACTATTACCCATTAAAAACTTTAAAAAAGGAATACGGCTGTTAACTTCACTTGGCTCTATAAAAATATAATTGTTTTGTGTTAGAAATGAGTACAGATAAGCAACTTCGGCTATCCTGCCACCGCCATTATCGCGTAAATCGAGGATTAAATTTTTAGTTCTGGCAGAATTTATTTTTGTAAAACTTTCTTCATAAAAAGCCTTGTAAACATCATTATCGAATGCTTTTATTTTCATATAAGCAACGGCGCTGTCTTTTCCTATAAACTCAAAATTCCTGGTGTAACCTTCCTTTTTACTTATAAAGCCATGTGTTTTATCGTACTTGCGTTTTTCTTTTTTTGTCTTTTTGTTTTTTGCTCTTTCGTCTTTGGTTAGTTTCTTAGGCTCGATTTTTTTGATCTCTGTTTTTAAAAGCGAGTCGGCATCTTTCTCCTTCTTGTCCTTTTCTATACGTCGTAATGTTCGGTTAAATATGGAGTCGTTATGCTTAAATGTTACGTTTAGACTATCTACAAAACCATTTTCTTTATAATACAATTTTGAAAAGACTTTCCCTACGTATCTATTGTATAATGTGGTATTATAACCATCGGAAGAAAAACGGGACTGTAATCGTTTAACCAAATTGGTTGCTGTTTCGTTTTCTATTTTAACAATTTCGGCACCTACCAACGACGAATCTTCACCTTTTGTCCGCTTTACCCATAATTTATCATCAAGATATTGAAATTCCAAATCGTAAAACTCGAATTTTTTCTTTTTAAGTTGCTTTTTCTCCTTTTTAGTAAAACGTTTGTTTGCCGAACCTACAGATACATGCCCTTGCTTTACATGGGTTACAACAGGCGCCAAAACTTGGTGAAATGCTTGGGAAGTAAGTGGTGTTTGTATAGATTTTTTTAAACTATCAAATTTAAAATCCAATGTTTCTCTCGAAGTATATTGATATAAATGTGGATGGTGCTTTTTTAATTGTTTGTAAACATTATCGACATCGTCCTGCAAATCTTCAACCGGATGTAAACTACTTATTTGCGCATTGTATTTTTTAACACCATTGCACGATGTTATAAGCATTAAAAAAAATAATAAACCAAGAACGCGTTGCATCATCTCTATTGAAATTTTAATTTACAGAAATTAAAAATCGAATACTTTACCGTCGTCGCTAAGTTCTACAGCCTCAAAGATTTCTTGTGCTTCTTCTTTAAATGCTTTTAAATCGCCGTAACGGGTAGAATAATGCCCTAACAGCAGCTTGCCCACATTTGCTTTTTTCGCAATGGTCGCTGCTTGTTTTGCCGTAGAATGCTTGGTTTTTGGGGCTAAATCGGCATTTTTTTCTAAAAAAGTCGATTCGTGGTACAAGACATCCGTATTTTCGATAATAGGAACGATAGATTCGTTGTACATGGTATCGCTGCAAAAAGCATAACTTTTTGGTTTGGGTGCCGGCCGTGTTATCGTTTCGTTTTTTATAAGCACGCCGTCTTCATTTAACACATCGAAACCCTGCATTAATTTCCTGTAGTATGCCACATTTATATTGGCATCTTCTACCAAACCGATATCCAATTTACGTTCGCCCACTTTTTCTTTAAACAGATAACCATTGGTATAAACACGGTGTATTAGTGGTATGGTATGCACTTCTACCTTATCGTCTTCGTAAATTAATTCTGATTTGTTTGAAGTCAACTCGTGAAAAATCAAATTGTAATTGGTCCAGGAATCTGCTAATTTCATTTGAAGCGTTATTACTTCCTTGATACCTTTTGGTCCATAAATATGTAGATCAGCTTCCCGCGTTAAAAGCCTGAATGTTGAAATAAGTCCTACCAGACCAAAAAAATGATCGCCATGCAAATGCGATATAAAAATATGTTTTATCCGGTTGAATTTTATTTTGTGTTTGCGCAATTGCACTTGGGTTCCTTCTCCACAATCGATTAAAAACATATGATTGTTAATTTCCAAGACCTGAGAAGTCGGATTGGTAAACGCTCTGGGAGTGGCACTATAACATCCTAAAATGGTTAATTTCATTAATAATATGCTGTTAATTAATTTAAGTTGTGCATAAACACGCACTGCAACAAACTTGTTAAAACCCTAAATCACGCTCCATTTCTTCCATTTCAATAATATCGTAGGCTTCCTGCATGGTGGGAACCACGATAATCTCGTCCGGAACTTCGTCTATATTTACTTGATCGGAAACCATTACGAACGATTGTTTTGAAGCCCTATGCGTGTTGGATATATTTAAAAACGCTATAATATCCTGTAATTTCAAAGGATGTAACGAATTTAAAAAGACAATAACATTATTGCTTTTAAACTTAGGATAAATAGATTCTATTTTTTTAACCAACTCGATTATGGTTGCTTTTTCTTGGGTAATAATCGAAATTGTTCCGTCTTGATCTAAAATCATAGTTTTTATTTAATTTTTGAAGCCAATAGATAGATAACGGCCATCCTCACGGCAACTCCATTTTGTACTTGATCTAAAATAATGGATTGTTTGGAATCGGCCACATCACTTGTAATTTCCACACCTCGATTAATTGGTCCGGGATGCATAATTATAATCTCTTTGTCTAAAGAATCTAAAAGTACTCTATCGACACCAAATTGCTGGGTATATTCGCGGGTTGACGGGAAATAACTAATATCCATCCGTTCGTTTTGCACGCGCAGCATATTGGCAACATCACACCAATTTAAGGCTTTTCGTAAATTGGTTTCTACCTTAACACCCAATTTATCGATGTATTTCGGAATTAATGTTTTTGGACCACACACCATAACTTCTGCACCTTGCAATTGAAGTGCAAAAATATTTGAAAGTGCTACTCTACTATGTAAAATATCGCCAACAATAACCACTTTTTTTCCAGCCACACTACCCAATTTTTCCCGTATCGAATAAGAATCCAATAAAGCCTGTGTTGGGTGTTCGTGCGCTCCATCGCCGGCATTTACAATACTTGCATTTACATATTTGGACAAGAACAGGCCTGCTCCCGGATTGGGGTGGCGCATAACTACCATATCGACCTTCATGGATAGGATGTTATTTACCGTGTCTATTAGTGTTTCCCCTTTTTTTACCGACGATTGCGACGATGAAAAGTTAAGCACATCGGCCGAAAGTCGTTTTTCTGCAAGCTCGAACGAAAGTTTGGTACGTGTGGAATTTTCGAAAAACAGGTTCGCAATGGTTATATCGCGCAAAGAAGGTACTTTTTTTATGGGACGGTTAATAACTTCCTTGAAATGATCGGCCGTTTCGAAAATAAGTTGTATATCCTTTTCGTTAATATACTTGATTCCCAATAAGTGATTTACACTTAATTCACTCATTTGTTTTATTTAAAAATTATAAGCTCAATGCTTTTACAAATTTATTTTTCTATTAGATAAACCGAATCTTCTTGTGCTGTTTCTGTCCAATTTACCTTTACTTTTTCGTTGTTTATTACATCTACCTGCCGTCCCTTATAATTAGGTTGAATGGGCAAATGCCTACTAAAACGCCTATCTATTAACGTTAAAAGTTCTATTTCGTTTGGGCGGCCAAACGATTGTATAGCCGTTAAGGCTGCCCTTATGCTTCTACCAGTATATAGTACATCATCTATAAATACCACATCTTTATTTTCTACCAAAAAATCGATTTTTGTCGAATTGGCTTCGAGCGGCTTATCGGTTCTACGAAAATCGTCCCTAAAAAACGTAATATCCAACTGCCCCAACCGGATGTCTTTTATGTTATAGTCCTTGGTTAGAATTTTAGCGATGCGATTTGCCAAATATATACCTCTGGGCTGTAAACCAATTAATACCGTATTTGAAAAATCGTTGTGTTTTTCAATAAGTTGGCAAGCCAAACGGTGAAGAATGATGTTTACCTCTTTTGCGTTAAGTAAAACTTTTTGACTCATATTTTAATCCAAACGTATCTAACAAACAAAGGTAATGTAAAAATTCAGAAGTTTAGGCCATTGCATAAAAAAAGCTACCTTTAAACGGGTAGCTTTTTTTATATATTAGCTTTGTTCGCAACCGTACCCCGATAAGCTTAGGCCAAACTATTATATACAAAACCAAGCTTACCGAAATCCCTATCAAAAAAACAAATTTTTACTTTACTCGTTCACGACCAATCTAAATCCTTCGCCGTGAATGTTAAGTATTTCTACTTTTTCGTCCTGTTTTAAGTACTTACGAAGCTTGGCAATATAAACGTCCATACTACGTGATGTAAAATAGTTATCGTCTCTCCAAATTTTTGTAAGTGCCAATTCACGCGGCATTAAATCGTTTTCGTGAAGGGCTAATAAACGTAGCAATTCGTTTTCTTTTGGCGATAATTTTATAGGATCGCCATTGTCGAAACGTAAAAAGCGTAACTTCGAATTTAAGTCGAAACGTCCTATTTTAAATTCAAATTGTTTACTGTCCGATATGGTTTCGGTTGCTTTACGCTGCATGATGGCCTTAATTTTCATGAGCAGTACTTCACTGTCAAAAGGTTTATTCAAATAGTCATCTGCTCCGACTTTATAACCTTTTAAAACGTCTTCCTTCATGGTTTTTGCTGTAAGGAACACAATGGGAACATCGGTATTTTTTTCACGTATTTCTTTTGCTAAGGTAAAGCCATCTTTATAAGGCATCATAACATCCAAAATACATAAATCGAAATCGTCTTTCTTAAATTTTTCAAAGCCCTCCATGCCGTTTTTGGCATGAGTTACTTCGTAATCGTTCATAATAAGGTAATCCTTTAAAATGGTTCCGAAATTCGGATCGTCTTCTACCAATAGTATTTTCTTTTTTATTTCTTCCATAATGTTTATGATATTAACGGAAGCTTAATTATAAATGTGCTTCCTTTGTCTTTTTCGCTTTCTACCGATACATGGCCTTGATGGTCCTCTACTATGCGCTTTACATATGCCAAACCTAAGCCATGACCTTTTACATTGTGTATATTTCCAGTATGTTCTCTATAAAATTTTTCGAACACACGCTTTACCGCTACTTTGCTCATGCCCCTACCGTGATCTTTTACCTTTAGTATTATACTGTTACCCACATTTTCGGTATAAACTTCTATTTCGGGGACATTTGGGGAATACTTAATAGCATTATCCAACATGTTTACAACAACATTGGTAAAGTGGGTTTCGTTTGCCAAGATAGAGGTTTGCGTTGCCTCTAAAAATGTTTTTATATGCCCTTGCCTATCTTCTACAATTAACGATACGTGTGTAATGGCGTCTTCTATTAATTCGTGTAAATCTATTCGATCTTTGCTTATATTAAGTTCATTCTTTTCCAGCTTAGATATTCGCAACACATTTTCTACCTGTGCGTGCATACGCTTGTTTTCTTCCTTTATCATCGACAAATAACGCATTACTTTATCTTTATCGCCTATTATCTTCGGATTTTTAATGGAATCTAAAGCTAAATTTATGGTGGCTATGGGCGTTTTAAACTCATGTGTCATGTTATTGATGAAATCGGTCTTTATTTCGGAAATTTTGCGCTGCTTTACCAATTGATATAACGAACTGGCATAGGCGATTATAATAACCAAAGTAAAAATTGCCGATAACATAACCATACCCAAGGTAGAGGATAATATAAACTTTCTGTCGTCCGGAAAATTTACCAGTAATTTGTACAGTCCCCGATTATTTTCGTCGGTAAAAATGGGTACGCTAAATGTATCCTCTTTGGGTTCGAACCCTTTACTGTGCACTTTGGTAGCCAGCCCTTGACTATAGATGGCCAGTTCGAAATCGATATTGATACTGTCCTTTTTTAATCTTTCGGACAGCAGGTTTTCCAATTTTTCGACCGAGACCCGTTTGTATATTGGTTTGGACTTATAAAGTTCCTTAAAACTTTTTTCCAAGGCTAAACGCTGTGCTTCGTCTATCTCGCCCATTTTCACAATTCGGGTTACTGGACTTCTTGCTATTTCACTATTGTTCGAGTCGATGTTTTCGTAACTTTCAAGTGTTGAAGAGCCAATAAAAGTTGATAGCTCCAAGCTATCCAACCCTAAGTCAAAGAACGGTGAGGACAATTTTATGTTTTCTTTCAATACATCGCCTCTATAAAAAAGTGCCGATTTTTCATCGTTGTTTATTTCATAAATCAATAAGCGAGAAACCGACGTAGAGTCCACTTTTCCCTTTGCTTTTAGGTTTTGAAATTCATCAAGGAATTTGGAAGATTCTTCTTCCTCTACCGTATTGGACACGTAATAGAGTGCATTGTTTACATTAAACCTAAAACGTGCTTTTTCGTTATCGATAGCATCCTTGATATAATAAGCCTGAACAAAGATTATTCCTGCCAACGACAAGCTCATCAAAACAATTAAAAGGACAAATACGCGTTTACTCATCTGTTCAAAATTACTATTTTAACATTTATGCAATGGGTGTTTTAACCTTACATTAACAAAAATGTTAAAATTATCGTTTTACTTGATAGAATTGAGTATTTCCCAATGTATTTTGGCTACTTTTTCTTGTGTTTTTTCAAGAGCCGTATTTTCTATAACAAAGTCGGACAGTTTTATTTTCTCTTCATCTGTCCATTGATTTTTCATTATGGCTTCTATTTTTTCTTTTGTAGTATTATCGCGATTTAACAAGCGTTCTACTCGCAAGGGTTTGGGTGCAATTACCGTAATAACATAATCACAGTCTTTATTTCCTCCGTTTTCAAAAAGAATAGCAACTTCCTTTATAACATAAGGTGTATTTTGTTTTTTTAACCACTTTTTAAAATGTTTACCCACCTCGGGGTGGACAATGGCATTCATTTTTTGCAAATACGCTTTATCGTTAAAAATAATATGGGCTATAAAGGGTCTGTTCAACTTATTACCAACATAAGCTCCGGAGCCAAATAACCCGACAAGTTCACGTTTAATTACTTTTGATGTTGTCATGAGCTTTTTTGCTTCGTCATCGGCAATATAAACGGGTACGCCCAAACTGGCAAATGCTTTGGCCACGGTTGTTTTTCCGCTTCCAATTCCTCCGGTAAGTCCCACTATTTTCACACGAATAAATTTAAGTTAAACATTTGATTTTGATATTTTTAAACAACATAGCAAAAAAACCGAAAGCTTACTGTCCGTTGTTTTTATTCATGACCTTTTGTGGAGGCCTTTACCTTGGCTTTGCTAAATCCCTCAATGAGGGTTTCATATTTTTTATTGTATTACAATAAACTCTACCTGCTGTCTGTCCAACCTTACGGTTTTGGCTGCCTTTGGATACACAATTAATTCTGGTTTTAAAAACGATTGGTTTTCTACTATCTTGCCATAATCGCAAACTACCTTAAAATCCTTTTCGGTAACACCTTTAAAATCACTTAAACTTACATGGTACGATACGTTTATTTTCTTTGGAAAATATTTTAACACAATGCCTTCGGGAACATTAATAATTTCTATGGGAACACTTAATGTCCCTTCTGTAAATTTATCTATTTTGGCATTTAAATCGACTGTTTTATTAGAATATGTAATGGCTACATCTGTATTTGGTAAATTTAATTTTACTGTTTGTTCAATATCTGTTTTTACTTCTGATAGCAATATGGTCTCGGTTTCGATGGTTTTTATTTTATTTACAACTACCTCCGGGCCTATTACAACTACCGAATCGGGTTGTAATATATAATTGTTAGACACATTATAACCCAAAGCGTATGTAATTTCGGAAACTAACGTAACCGGTACTTTTTTTACCATATTTACATCGTACCTAAAAAATAATGTATCGGGAGACATATTAAGCAATTCTACATTTTTGTTCAATTGTGTATTACCCACATACGCTACCGATTTGTGCCATACAAAAACCGAATCGTTCCTGTAAACATCTGTACTAAAATCTATTTTAATTTTTGGATTGGAAAAATAATACCCTAGCCATTTAAAACCATTGGTCTTTATGGTAAGATTTAACATTGCCGAATCGTTTAAGACCACATCGGCTTTGGGAATATTTGTTTTTTCTATACCAAAAGTGATAGTATTGGTATAATGTTTCGATAATTTGGTAAAAATTAAAAAAGTAACCGCTAAAAACAAAAATAAAAAAAACACATTTATCCGTTTTGTTTTTATAGATTTTATTAATTCTGATTTTATTTTTCCAAACATTACAATTAAAAAAACAAATTAGGAAAACGAACCTCGGGTTTTTTGTTTAAAACTAAAATAGCCCAAGTCGATTTTAAAAAACCATAGCCATAACCAAAAAACTGAACGCTTATGGCTACAAGTGATAAACTCGCCACCAATATACTTTTTGTTGTTGTCCATGCCAATACAAACGCTATAATATAATATAGCACAAACAACCATAAAAACCATTTAAACCCCATAAAAAACAATAATAGCGAAAGTATTAAACCTAAACTAAATAGTGTTGGAAACCAGTAAGTTATTTTTTGAGTAGTGGGATGCCATTTGTTTAAAATAGGACGTACCAACCCAAATTTATTAACTTGTTTATAGAATTTTTGCCAAGAAATACGACGTTTATGATACACAAAGGCTTCTGGTATTAATTTGGTTTTGTAGCCCAAATTCCAAAGCCTGATGGACAGGTCGGGGTCTTCACCGGGATGAATATTGCCAAAACCTCCCGAAGCTAAAAAAGCTTTTTTTGAAATGCCCATATTAAAACTTCGGGGCTGAAATGTGCCGACACTGTTTTTATTACCACGAATACCGCCCGTTGTAATAACCGAAGTCATTGTAAAATTAATGGCCTTTTGTAAATCGGTAAACGATTTATGGGCCGCATCCGGTCCACCAAAACAATCGACATAATTTTTATTTAAGCTTGTTTCGACCGCAGTTAAATAGATTTTTGGCAAGATACAATCGGAATCTAAAATGATAAAATAATTGCCCTTGGCTCGTTTCATACCAAAGTTTCTAGAATCGCCCGGTCCGGAATTTTCCTTAACATAATATGAAATATCGAGTTTCGAGCGGTAATGTTCTACAACGTTATCCGAAGGTATTGTAGAGCCATCTTCAACAATTACAATCTCAAAAGGTATTGTTGTTTCCAATTCGGAAAAACTTTGTAAAAGCTCTTCTGTTTCATTTGGACGATTGTAAACCGGAACAATAAACGAATAAT
>JBKEDH010000114.1:0-40530 GCA_047975295.1 Aestuariibaculum sp. | reverse complement strand
GCACAATTGGTATTAAATAATGTTTTCCCTTTGGCAGGATCGCCTTCTTGTGCAGTAATAGCAGTTGAAAATGCTAATAAAAAAATTAAGCTTAAACCAAAAACGTTTTTACCTAATGTACGGTGAATCACCTTTTTCATATTAATGGTTATATTATCTTCTAAACTTTGGCACGGTTTTTTCACTTTATAAAACGAAAAAACGCAGACATAAAATCTCTCGCAAAAGTAACATTTAATGTCGATTTTGGAAATGTTACATATATGTTAATGGTTAATTTAGAGGTATTCTAAATAAAAAAACGACCAGACTTTAATAAATTTGCATCCTAATTATATTTACAATGAATACATTCAATTTGAAAATCACGTTTTTAAGTATATTCTGCTTTGTATTGACAACACATATTTGCACCTCGCAAGAAGGCGACATTAACATTAATCAAGATGCCCGAATAACAAAATTACTTGAAATAAAAAAAGATTTGGATCAAAACGATTCTGAAAGATACAAAATCCAAATTTACAATGGAAATAGCCGAAGTAGTGCTTATGCTGCCGAAAAGAAATTTAAAAACACGTTTTTAGACATAAGTACTACAGTAGTTTACGAACAACCCAATTTTAAAACTTGGGTGGGCAATTTTAGAACCAAAATAGAAGCCGACAGAGCTTTTAAAAAAGTTAAGGAAAAGTTTGATGGAGCTTTAATTTTTAAGCCTAAAAAAAAGTAGTTTTTTTGATGGATCAAGGCTTTTCTTAGAAGAACTCGTTTAAACTTTTTGGATTGAAGCGAAAATTAGTAGATTTTTGCTCATTTTTTAGCTAATTGAAAAAGTTTAAACGAGTTCTTTTAAAAACGAGGTCTTAAGGAATTAACTGTTTAATCTATTGCAATCTTTTTTACGATAGTCTCTTTGTCGGTCTTAATGGAAATAAAATATAAACCTCCGGCCAAATGCTCGACATTTATCTTGCTGTAATTTTTAGTACTTAAAATATGTTTGCCTAATATATTAACAATACTAACGCTTTCTATTGCAACCAAACCACTTTCGATGGTTAAAAACTTACTGGCAGGATTTGGATAAATCTTTATACTCTTTTGTAGCACTTCCTCCACACTTAAAGTGGTACTGTTTTGCACATCGCCAGTTAAAACACCGTTTAAATCGGTTAAATTACCCCCACATGTTCCCTGAGTTTCAGTAGAATTTTCATGCCATGTCCCCAAGGACAAATCGGGAGGGTTGGGAAATGACGCAGTAGTATTATAATACAGGACAGCCGTTGTATAGTCTGGATTTGTTTCCGGACCATCGTTATCCAATTGGATTTCCCATCTGGCATTTGCAATATTCCATATAATACGAATTTCGCATTTTCCTGCAGGGCAATCTTGCGTAAAATTACTGGGTGTGCTTTCAAAAGTATTACGAACAGTACCCGCGCTATTAGTAGTACCTGTTGTGCTTAACTCAAAATTTTGATTCTCTAAATTGTTTATGCATCCTTTAAACGTAATTTGTGCTTGTAAACTACCTGCAATAATCAATGCTAATAAAAATGTAATTTTTTTCATGTTAATTGGGGGTTTTGCTTATTTTATTGACGTGAAGGGAAAATACCACTAACACATATAACATACCTGACAACCGTATAAGGTTGCATGTTGTTTACAGGCATATTGCTTCCTGTAGAACCTATCATATTGGCGTTCATAGTGGTGTTTGGCAATACGTTGGAATATTCTTTATCGAATAGGTTGGTACTTGCCGGTAAATGATTTGTTGGCTCATGTTGGTTGCCATTGGTAGTAGTGGCATTTACACTATGGGTATGAGCCGGTAGCTGAGATACCGACAAAGTGTTCATTTCACTTCCCGATTGTTCACCTTGAGTTTTGTAGGCCAATCCTGTTCCTTGTCCAACTCCCACGGGCACACGACCTCTTAAATCGGGCAATGCAAATGTTGTTATCCCATCACCTCCATAGGTAGTGCCCAATAAGGCAAATAGTGCTTGATTTTGGGCTATGGACAGCAACTGCCCTTCGCAGGACATCCACCCTCTTTGGTTAAAAGTAATGGCTGTTAATTTAATGTCTCCAAGATAAGCATCTTGGGCGTATAGCGTATTGCCAAAAAGCAACACTGCCAATACACTTAAAAAAGTAATTGTTTTGTTCATTGCAAATTATAGATTTAGGTTAACCAAAAGTACAAAAAAAGCCCTTACATTTTTAAGTAAGAGCTTTAATTTTAAGAATTTCTATTAAAAAGAAACAGTTATTTAAGTTTCTTTTTAACCTCAACTTCGTGAAAGGCTTCTATAATATCGCTTTCTTTAATATCGTTATAGTTTTTAACCTGCATACCGCAATCGTAACCTTTGCTCACTTCCTTAACATCGTCTTTAAAGCGCTTTAGAGATGACAGCTCTCCTGTAAACACAACTACACCGTCACGTATTATACGTACTCCAGAATTTCTAAAGATTTTACCATTTGTAACCATACAGCCGGCAATATTTCCAATTTTGGAGACTTTAAATACTTCCCGAATTTCTGCTGTACCGGTAACTTCTTCTTTAAACTCCGGTGACAACATGCCTTCCATAGCGTCTTTTACATCGTTTATGGCATCGTAAATAATCGAGTATGTTCTAATATCTATTTCTTCCTTATCGGCCGTGGAACGTGCATTTCCAACAGGACGTACATTAAAGCCTATTATAATAGCATCGGAAGCCGAAGCTAACAGCACATCGCTTTCGGTAATGGCTCCAACACCTTTATGTATAATGTTGACCTGTATCTCTTCGGTCGATAATTTTTGAAACGAATCTGTCAATGCTTCAACAGAGCCATCCACATCACCTTTAAGGATAATGTTTAACTCTTGGAAATCGCCCAAGGCTATACGTCGTCCAATTTCATCTAAAGTAATATGACGCTGTGTACGTACCGATTGCTCACGTTGTAATTGCGAACGTTTAGCTGCGATTTGTTTGGCTTCGCGTTCGTCTTCGAACACGTTAAACTTATCGCCTGCCTGCGGTGCACCGTCCAAACCAAGAATGGAAACCGGAGTTGATGGGCCTGCCGCCTCGACATCATGGCCACGCTCGTCGTGCATTGCCTTAACCTTGCCGCTGTTTTTACCTGCCAATACATAATCGCCAATACGCAATGTACCCGCTTGTACCAGTATGGTTGCCACATAACCACGACCTTTATCGAGGTACGCTTCGACAACTGTACCCACGGCCGGTTTATTTGGGTTGGCTTTAAGCTCTAACAGTTCGGCTTCTAACAATACTTTTTCCAACAATTCTTTTACTCCTGTTCCTTGTTTTGCCGAAATATCCTGCGATTGTATTTTACCACCCCAATCTTCGACCAAAAGGTTCATATTAGCCAATCCTTCTTTAATTCTATCTGGATTTGCATCGGGTTTATCAATTTTATTGATAGCGAAAACAATAGGTACTCCTGCTGCCTGTGCGTGTGCAATGGCCTCTTTGGTCTGTGGCATAATATCATCGTCGGCAGCAACCACAATAATGGCAATATCGGTAATTTGGGCACCACGGGCACGCATAGCGGTAAAGGCTTCGTGACCCGGAGTATCCAAAAATGCTATTTCCTGTCCGTTTTCCAACTCCACACCATAGGCACCAATGTGCTGTGTAATACCCCCTGACTCACCCGCTATAACGTTTTCTTCACGGATATAATCCAATAACGATGTTTTACCGTGATCGACATGCCCCATAACGGTTACAATCGGTGCTCTTGGTTGTAATTCTTCGACTTTATCTTCAACTTCTTCGATGGCTTCTTCGATATCGGCCGTTACAAACTCAACTTGATATCCAAACTCTTCAGCTACGATAGATAGCGTTTCGGCATCTAAACGTTGGTTCATGGTTACCATCATGCCAAGCGACATACATGCCGATATAATCGATGTTACCGGAACATCCATCATGGTTGCTACTTCGTTTGCCGTAACAAACTCGGTTACTTTTAGTATTTTGCTTTCGGCAGCTTCCTGCTGAAGGATTTTTTCGGTTTGGTCTCTATGCTGTTCCCGTTTATCGCGACGGTATTTGGCGCCTTTTCCTTTAGAAGATTTTCCTTGAAGCTTTTCAAGTGTTTCGCGTACTTGTTTTTTTACATCTTCGTCGCTGGGTTCTTCTTTTACAACTTGACGCCTGCCTTTTCCTTTAAACCTATCGTTTCTATTGCCTCCACCACGGTTATCATTTGTGTTTGAGCCTTCACCCACTTTACTTATACGGCGACGCTTTCTCTTATTTTTGGAGTCGCTGTCTTTGGTATCCTTTTTCTTATCGTCCTTTTTCTTTTTAGGTTTATCGAATTGCGATAAATCTATTTTTTCTCCCGATAATTTAGGTCCGGACAGTTTCTGGTATTTTGTTTCTACTTTTTCCTGTGTAACAGTCTCGCCTTCCTCGTTAATAATGGTTGTTTTTTGTACAACGTTTTCTTTTTTAGGAGTTTCTACAGGCTTTTCTTTAGGTTTTTCGACTGTTTTTTTCTCCTCTACTGCTTTTTCTTCTACAGGAGGTATGGCCACAGACTTTTCTTGCTCAACTACTTCTTCTTTTACGGGTTGTACCTTAACCTCTTCTTCTTTTGGTTGTGCCTTTGGTTTAGAATCTAAATCTATCTTACCAACTTGCTTGGGTCCGCTAAGTGTTTTTGAGGCTTTTATGACTTCGTGTTTCTTAGCTTCTTCACGCTGCTTCACTTCAAGTTCACGCTCACGTTCCTCTCGCAGTTGCTCCTTTTCCTTTTGCTTTGCTTCTCCTACTTCTTTAGATGCTACCTTTTTGTTAGCATCGGTTTGAAATTCGTCGGCCAGGATATCATATACCGTTTGGGTAATTTTCGTGGTTGGACGCTTTTCAATCTCGACACCTTTGGAGTCCAAGAACTCCACGGCCCGATCCAAAGAAATGTTTAGCTCGCGTAATACTTTATTTAATCTAATTGTTTCAGCCATAAATTGCCTTTAAAATACTCAAATATATGTTTATTCTTCGAATTCTGCCCTAAGAATACGAACAACTTCTCTAATTGTTTCTTCTTCGAGATCTGTTCTTTTAACCAAATCTTCGACATCCTGCTCCAACACGCTTTTTGCGGTATCTAGTCCCACTTTACTAAGTTCGTTAATAATCCACCCATCGATTTCATCGGAAAACTCAGATAGTTCTACGTCTTCTTCGGCTCCTTCACGGAACACATCAATCTCGTAACCAGTAAGTTGCCCTGCCAAACGGATATTGTGACCGCCACGACCAATGGCCTTACTTACTTCTTCTGGTTTTAAAATAACCTCGGCATGCTTGTTCTCTTCATCTAACTTAACAGAAGTTACACGTGCCGGACTTAAAGCCCTAGTTATGTACAACTGGGTGTTATTTGTGTAGTTGATTACGTCGATATTTTCGTTGCCCAACTCACGAACTATACCATGAATTCTGGATCCTTTCATACCTACACAAGCCCCTACAGGATCTATCCGATCGTCGTACGAATCGACGGCTACTTTTGCTTTTTCGCCCGGTATCCTCACTACATTTTTCACGGTTATTAAGCCATCGAAAACCTCAGGTATTTCTTGTTCGAAAAGTTTTTCTAAAAACACCGGAGATGTTCTAGACATAATAATAGTTGGCTTTGTGCCTTTTAAATCGACATTATCGATAACACCACGAACATTATCGCCTTTTCTAAAGAAATCGGACGGTATTTGCTTGTCTTTTGGCAAAACGATTTCGTTGCCTTCATCATCTAACAAAATTACGGCTTTATGTCGTATATGATGCACTTCGGCTGTATAAATTTCACCTATTAGGTCTTTAAATTGTTTGTAGATGATGGTATTATCGTGTTCGTGTATTTTAGAAATTAAATTTTGGCGTAGGGCAAGGATAGCACGTCTTCCCAAATCTTCCAATTTTACTTCTTCGGATACGTCTTCCCCTACTTCAAAATCGGGTTCTATTTTACGTGCTTCGGTTAATGATATCTCTTGGTTAGGAAACTCCACTTCGCCATCGGCCACTACAATACGGTTACGCCATATTTCCAAATCGCCTTTATCGGGGTTTACAATAATATCAAAATTATCATCATCGCCATACTTTTTCTTTAAGGCACTTCTAAATACGTCTTCTAAAATTGCCATTAACGTTACACGGTCAATTAGCTTATCGTCTTTGAATTCTGAAAAAGATTCAATTAACGCGATATTTTCCATAACTCCTCTTTGAATTAAAATTTAATCATAACTTTTGCTTCTACTATATCTTCGTAAGCGATATTCGCTTGTTTTTTTACGGTTACCTTGCCTTTTCCTATTGGCTTGGGCTCCCGTTCTTTCCATTCCAATAGAATATTTGTGCTATTGGTATTTGTTAGTGTGCCTTCTATTTTTTCGCCAGAAATGGTTTTTACTTTTAAATCTCTTCCTGTATGCTTGGCATACTGGCGTTTATTAAGTAAAGGTTCGGCGGCTCCGGCCGACATGACCTCCAACGAAAAATCCTGTTCTTCGCGATCCAGATTATGTTCTATGGCTCGGCTTACAAACATACAATCCTCTACCAACACGCCATTATCGCCATCGATAATGACTTTTATATGGTTGTCGCCTTGTAGTGAAAAATCTATAAGAAATAAATCAGACCTTTCCTCTAAGGCAGTATCGAGCAATTTTTTTACGGTTTCTTCAAACATTTTAGCTATAAAAAGAGGGGACTTCTCGTCCCCTCATTCTTAATTTTTTTCTTTCTGCGATGCAAATATATAAAATTTTATTGGTTTTATGAAATACTTATATTATGATTTTCGGAATAAAAACAAGCCTCGGAGGTTAAACCGAGGCTTTAAATCATCTTTTTGTTTATAAAATTTAGGGTTCATAAACAATTTTGGTAATATTAAAATCGGAAACTTGTACCGTACTTCCGCCAGAAGCCCATTTATCGTAGGTTAGCTTAAAGTAGCGGTATTTTACCGTTTTCGATAAGTTTACAACGGCTTCGGTAGCTTCTACATCAATAGCTATTTCGTCTTCAACCAAAGTAAAGTTTATACCATCGTTACTACCATAAACACTGGCCTCTATTAACCTTAGGTTTTTAGATGTATTTTTAACCCTATGTCTTAAACGGAAACCAGTAAATTCTTCTTCCTGTTGCATGTCGATAACAAAATGTACTTCCTCGTTGGCTTCCACAGTAATACCTCCAAGCGACTTACCCGGTTTTACTAAACATAAACAAGTGGGTTCATCGGGGTTTGTGCCATAGGCATCCGGATTGTCAATTAAACTTTCGGGGGTACCTACAACCGTTGCGTCGGCAAAATATTGATGCGAAGTGCTTACCGTCCAATTATCCCGATTTAAATCTTGGTACGATGTGTTTCTTACATATAGATTTATTGTGGTCGATACATTACTACCATCGTCGGCGGTAATGGTAATGGTAGCATCACCAAGGCCTATTGCCGAAACAAGTCCTTTTCGGGTTACCGTAGCAACAGAAGCATCGCTTGATGCGAATAGTAAATCGTTATCGGATGCATATTCCGGGGTTATACTTATCCATTCGTTTAAATCAATTGTAGTATCCGGTCCCATGTATATATCGTTACCGCCAAGTATATTGATAGATTCGACCAAAAATACTTTTTCTTTGACTTTAATGGTTACCACAGTCCATAAATCGGTATTGTTAACAGGATATACCTTTAAAGCAGCCTCACCTGCACTTAACGCATTAATTACACCTTGTTCGGTTACTGTAAAAACATCTTCATTAGTACTTGAAAATGTGTACGAATACAAATCTTTATCGACGGCCTCTTCTGGCAGTGCAATTATGTTTACCGTAAATTGATCGCCCACCTCAAATTCTAATAGGTTATCAACGGCATTTTCTACCGTTAATTTGTTAACCGTTATTTCTTCTGCTACCACCTCGTCGTCGTCTGAATCGCATGAAACAGAAAACACTATAAAAAATGCCATGGTACAGATTAACCAATAGTTTATTGTTCTATTCATTTGTTGAATTTTTAATGTTTTTATTGTACTTATTTGTACTGGATTGCTTTAGTATAAAACCATCTGAAAAACATCTCTATTTCAGATGGTTTTACTGCTTTATTTTCTATTATTGAAATAAACTGACATTATCGTCCTGAATATCTTCTACATTAGCATGTGGTGAAGCATATCCTGC
This sequence comes from Aestuariibaculum sp., assembly GCA_047975295.1. Lineage (GTDB taxonomy): Bacteria > Bacteroidota > Bacteroidia > Flavobacteriales > Flavobacteriaceae > JBKEDH01. Next base: position 32,245 of record JBKEDH010000114.1, on the reverse strand, counting down.
GGCATTAATTTCAGCTATTAAATCGTCTATTTGTGCCTGGGTAATTGTAAACGGCTTGTTACCATAGTCGTTTAAAGTTTCGTCTATAGGCGTAAGGAAGCCCCATTTTTGGAAAAAGTCAATCATATTTAAACCTGAAACCCTACACACTTGGCGCACAAAATCTAATTGAACAACACCTTGGGTAACTCCCGAAGTATCAAGATTGTTCGTTACCCTAAAATGTTCGTATAAATCTCTATAAAAATCATCTTTTCCAAGAGCATCTATCATATAGAGTTTTAACTGCCAAAATGGTACTAATTTTTCGTAGTTTTTATTTGAGGGGTTGTTAAATGGCAACCCTCCTCCTATTATATTGGTTCTGGCACTGGCATAAGTACCATCGACAAGTAATTTTGAAGGTTCTCCAAATTCAACCTGAACATATAAAGCCATAAGGTTATTGGTAACTTCGGTGGTTCCCGTCCATTTTATTCCCGGGCGCAACTGGTTTACGTGTCCGGCTTCATGACCGGGTCCCCAAAGGCGTGCCTCGAAACGGTCGGCATTGCAGAATATTTCGGCATAACCCGGCGTATATGCTGTTCGGTAACTTGTAGCATAAGGGCTTGCACCATTATAATCGACATGGAAATACATTCGGTTTTTAAACATTTTATCATATTTTTCCAATCCTGCAAATTCCTGTTCCAAATATACCAAACGGTCATATTTTTCTACAACGGTTACAATATCGGTGTTGTAGGATTTGAAATTTTGTGTAGTCCAAGTAATATGTGCATATAAGCCCACCGCATCAATATCCTTGTATTGTGCATTAGTTAGAATATTTGTCCAATCGGTAGCAGTATGCTTGGTCAAATCAAAATAGCCGTTTACTTTTCCGTTTACAAAATGGATATTTACGGTTTTAGCTTCGGCCATGGCTTTATCCGAACTACTTTCAAGAATTAACGGTACTTCTTCTGTGGTTAGGTTTTTTATGTAAACCAAGCCACCACTTTCCATAGTTAGTACATTTTTGCCTTCTTTAAGGATATAATCTTTGGCCTGCCCAAAACCTAAATCCAAATCCTGAACGGTCATAGAAATGTTCTGACCTTTCATATCGCCGACAATAACCACAAGTTCTTCACCTTCTTCTACATAAATTCCTGTAGGATTATCCCTTAAACTATAAGTAGATGTTTTGTTAATGGCACTTTGGATGGTTGGGTTTTGGTAAGGGCGGTAAGCGGCTGCTCTAAAAGCCGTATCATACTCATCGTAAAATAAATCCAAGGCCAGATCCTTGTACACATCGTCGGGTATGGCTTTTATTTGGCTTTCGCTAACACCTTCTTTTAGAACGGAACACATATCGTCCTCGAATACAGAAGAGTAATCGAACTTAACATCACCAAACTCATAAAATTCCATTTCGGCACAGCTTACCCTGTTTTGATAAGCCGAATATATATCGAACCTTACTTTGGCAATGTTTTTTACTGTAGATTCCAACTTCATAACAGTTATGTTGTGGTTGGCATCACCACGCTCGTATTCGCCAATTTTTACAAAAGTATCCGGACTTTCGGTTGTCGATACCCATACTTCATACTGGTTTAACGACCCCCATTTGTTTCCGGCATCGCTACGCGGATAGTAAATAATTTGATCTAAATTGAAGCCTTCCTCCAAAGTATATTCTATTTGGAACGGCCAACTTGTAATAGCTCCAAATTTAGAGTTGAAATACGTTTCGGTATCGCCATCATACGAATTTGAAAGAGGGAAGTCGCCATTTACGGTTTCCTCAGAAGTTGATGTACCGCTTACAACACCAATAAGTTGGTCGCCCTTAGCACCGGCTTGGCTTACCGGAACTTGCCGGCTGTATATACCATAATCGACCGTAACCAAAGTACTTCTGGATATTTCAAGATAATTGGGTGAAGTGGTTACATAGAGGTCTTTCCCTTCCAATCTCAACGAGCACCAATCGGCTCCGTTTGATGATACGCTGTATGTTACATCGTTGGGTGTTACACCTCCCGACAGCACCAAATAAATAGATTTGGTATCGCCAGCCGCAACAAAGTCCAACTCTAAAGGAAGCACCTTTAGCCATTCCTTTTCGGCAACGGGATCGTCGTCGCTACACGACGAGAACATACCCACCACAAAAAACAGGAACAAAGCACATATACTTGCGCTGTTTTTTAACATTTTTATTTTTTTCATCTGTTTGTATGTATTTAGTTTTATGGTTCAAATAAAATAGGCTATACCCTTATTTGGTTAAAAACCCTAAATAAGGGCTACGGCTTATTTTTATGGTTTTAATGATTAGTTGGCATGGTTAATAGGTTCTATATTCGAATCGGCTCCGGTATAGCCTTCATTTTGATTGATATGCCCCTGTACATTTACGTTTATTGCCGTTTCCGAAACCGGCCATAACACATGCCATGGAGCCATAGTATATTCGTTTCCTATACCGGTGGTAACCCCTGTATTATAAAAGTCGGTTACCGAAGAAATATGGTCAAAAAAGAAATTACTTTCTGAAAAATTACTTAAGGAATAGGTTTTGCCGTTATCGGCAGCAATACCCGTTTTTGCGTAAATATAGGATATACGTGTTAGCTCGGTTTTACGTGGCTCTTCGTAAAACAGCTCTCTGGCACGCTCGTCTATTAATTGACGTATGGTAGCCTCTCCTGCTGTTATGGGTCTAGCACCGGCACGTTCCCGTATTTGATTTATATCGGCCATTGCCGCACCGGCATTACCTTTCCAAATATAGGCTTCGGCACGTAACAAATAGGTTTCTGCCAAACGGAAAATGTACCAATCGGCATTGCCACCTCGCCAACTTGCCGGCTTTTGGTCAGGAACGTTAACTTTATAATTGGGCCAACCTACCCAAGCCCGTATAGTATCGCCACATATTTTGGTAACATCGCCATCCACAGACTCCAAAGCTTCTTTTATGGTTTTGCCATACCATGAGCTTTTTCCTTCCAAATCCGGATTGTTGTATTTAAGTTCTTCAACGTGCATCCAGTTGCCCGATTCTCTATCGTGGCGCAAATCGGTATCATCCAACGTCCAAATTAAATTTTGTTGGTAGTTGGTAGAGCGAAGCGTACAAATGCCACGACCGTATTCTGCCAAATATGGATTTTTTACCTCATCGTTATCAATAAAACCATTTTCTCCATTAGGTGTTTTAATCTGCCCTGAAGCCGAATACCATGGTAAAACCTGCCGTTTTATTTCCAAACCTACCGGTGTTTTTGACTCATCCTCATAACGGTCTATTACCACATATAGAGCCTCTCTATTTTCTACCGATGCTATATTGTCGGTTTGGTGCAAATCCCATATTACATTTTTTGCAGTATCGTCGTAACCTGTTGCCGTACCAAAACGAGCTTTCATTAGGCTGTGCTGTCCGCCATCAATAACTGCAGATGCCGAGGTTATAGCATCATCAAATTCACCTAGAGCCAAATTTATTTTAGTAAGCAAATGATAAACTGCTCCTTGGCTAACCATACCGGCATGTACTGCTTTAGGAACATAGAGGGCTGTTGTTTCCAAATCCTCTTTTAATTGCCTTAAAATAACGTCCCGTTTGGTAGTATAAAAATCGTAACGGGGTTCGGTTACTTCTTCGGCAATAAAAGGCACATCGCCAAACTGGTGTACCAAACGGTAATAGCGATAGGCACGATGGAAATAAGCCAAAGCCAAAATCTCATTTTTTTGGGCTTCATTATCAAACTCTGCAAATTCGGTGCGGGAAATAATGGTATTGGCATCCTTTATACCTTTATAAAAATGCTGCCAATAAAAATGGCATTTCCCTACGTTGTACGTTCCTTTAAGGTTGGCACTGGGTGTAATTTGCCTAATTAAATCCTGAGGTGCTCTACTATTATCAACCCGACCATTTACTCCAATATCGGAAAAGAAAATTTCGGTTAAAATAGCTGGATCGGCTGAAAGGGTGGTTGGATAGTATTCTGCATATCGAACATCTCGGTTTAGCATGTCCGTTCCGGTTTTTAAACCATCGTAATTTTGAAAAGCGTTTTCGGGTGTATAAAACGATAGTGGCTTAGGTTCTAACCAGTCTTTCGAACAGCTTAAGGCAAACACACCTGCCGTAAGCAATGCAAGTAGTGATTTTATTCTATATTTTATTTTCATATCAATTTTTTTAAAAGGTTACATTAAATCCAAGGACAAGGCTGATGGGTACATTCTCTTGTGGATTTTCGGGGTCTTCGCCCGGCCAATTGCTCCAATATGCCAAGTTTTTACCTGTAAGGTTCACGTTTAAGGATTTTATTTTTAAATCGCTGATATATTCTTTAGGCACACTGTAGCCCAACGATACATTGTCCAAACGGATAAAATCGGCTTTTCGCCAAACATTATAGCCAATACCACTTGGTGATTTCGAGCTTAATCGGGCATAATCATTAGTAGGGTTATCTTCACTCCAATATTCCGTAACTACTTGGTTGATGGCATTTATTAAAGCACCGTTATTTTTAGCTCTGTTAAAGGTTTTCTTTTGCCCCAAATACGAATACATATTAAAGGAAAAGGTAAAGTTTTTATAGGAAAACGAGTTACGCATATTTAAGCGGGTAGTCGGTATTTTAGAACCTTGAAATTCCTTATCGTCACTAGTGTAGGTATAATCTCCATTTTTATCCAAAAATTTAAAATCACCGGGAACCTGTCCATAAAGCTTTGCCTCTTCTTCTTCACCCAATTGCCATACGCCCAATATTTTATAATCCCAAATTTCATCAATAGATTTTCCTATAAACCAACCGTTGTCAATATCGTCGGCCTCTTTTTGGCCTATTACGTTACCGTCGTTGTCCAATACATCTTCCATTAAACCATGTAAGGAATTAATCTTGTTTTTATTATACGAAAAACCAAAATTGGTTTCCCATTTAAAATGTTCCTTTTTAATATTTATGGTATTTAAGGCCAACTCTACACCTGTATTTTGTACTTCGCCTATATTGCTCCAAACGTTACCATAGCCAATAATATCCGGCAAGCCTCTTTGAATAAGCAAATCGTTGGTTTTTTTCTGGTACAAGTCTAAACTACCGGTAATACGGTTGTTAATAAAGCCAAAATCCAAACCTAGGTTGTAGGACTCCGTGTTTTCCCACTGCAAAAGTGAATTGGCCATACGAACAGCATAATAAGCATTAACGGATATAGGCTCACCAGTTTCATCAATATATAAATATTTTCTTGGCGAAAGCTCCATGAGGGCACTGTACATACCAATATCTCTATTTCCGTTTAAACCCCAAGACAAACGTAATTTTCCATAATTAAAGGCATTTGACTTAGGAAAGAAACTTTCATTGGAAAATACCCATCCAGCCGCTATTGAGGGAAATGTGGCTCGAGGCCTGTCCTGTCCAAAAGCGGAATAACCGTCGCGTCTTACAGTTCCGGTTAGCATATAGCGGTCGTCATAATTATAATGTAAACGGGCCATTAAAGCATCGCCGGTACGATAGGTATCGTTACTTTCTACCTGTGGGTTGGTTCCCCATTCAATACCATGCGCTCCAAGCACATCGGATGGTAGGAAACCACTGTTTTTAATAGTTTCGGACCAAGTTTGTGCTTTTTCAGCATTGGCCAAAAAAGTAAAATCGAAAGCATGCTTGCCAAACTCTTGGTTCCACTTTAACATATTGTCCCATTGCCAATAAAAGTCTTTTGAACTGGTACGTTTTGCGGTATCATTGGCATTAGCCCATAGTGGATGGTCGGTTGATTTATGGTTTAAATAATTACGCCATTGAAACCGTGGCGAATAGGTAGACTGTACCGAAAAACCCCAAGGCAAATCGACCTTTAAGTACAATGCCGAATTTAGAGTATTATAATCGTCGGTACGGGTAATATACGCCCTATCGATTAGCGTGTTATATCCGTTTAGGTTATTATTAGGATAGTATTTATAGGTAATGCCATCGTCTTCATAAACACTCCCATAGGGCGAAAGTGTTTGGTAAAGCTCCCTAGCTTTTACCGAACTTTCGTCACGATAGGTAAATTGTGTGTTAACTCCGAAAGTTAAAAAGTTGGTAACTTTCGATTCTAGATTTACCCTTGCTCTAACAGCAGAATAATCGTCGCCCACCAAGTTGGATTCGTTATCGACATAATTCAAAGAAGTATAGTAAGAAGAATTATCGGTTCTTCCAGATACACTTACCGAATAATCGTTGCTAAAAGCAGTACGATAGGTTAAATCTTTCCAATCGACTACTTTTCCGGCAAGGTAATTGGCTACCTCGACCTCCGAAAAATTCAATCGGGTAAGCCACGTTGCTATAGGATTACCAGTTGAGTTGTTAAGAGCCATCCAATTGGCCAAATCCCTATTCGACAAATTACCGGGGTTTGCATAATATCCTTCGGCAGCACCTTGATTTTGAGCTTCCATAACATCCTGCCTATAGGCCAAATAGTTGTCTTTATTATACACTTCTGGTAACGAATTGGCAAACGCAGTAGTTAAAGTTGTTGAAAAACGAATAACCGGCTTACCCGCTTCCCCTTTTTTTGTAGTGATTAAAATTACCCCATTAGCGGCCTTGGCTCCATAAACAGCAGCCGAACTGGCATCCTTTAACACATCGATACGCTCAATATCTTGAGGGTTAATGTCGGTTAGTTCTCCTTGGTAAATTACGCCATCCAACACAAACAAAGGTGTGGTTTTGGCTTTATTGTCGCCATCTACCCTAAGGTTGTTTTTTCCCCGAATCATAATATCCCCGGCATCTCCTTTAGCTCTATTGGTAATGCCCATGGACAGCCCCGGTACATTGGTACGTAATAAATCCTGTACCGTAACGGGCTGTTCCCTTTTAAGTTTATCTGCATCAATAGTACCAACAGCTCCAGTAAGGTCTTTTTTCTTCATGGTACCATAACCCACTACCACAACCTCGTCCAGTTGTGCTATGTCCTCTTCCAACACCATGTTAATGGTAGTTTGGTTATTTACCAAAATTTCTTGGGTTTTATAGCCCATGTAGGTAAACACCAATACATCCTTTGATGTAGCTTGAATACTAAAGTTCCCATCAAAATCGGTTGTTACGCCTTTTGTTGTGTTTTTAATAAGAACATTGGCCCCTATAATGGGCAAGTCGTTCTCGTCGACTACCTTTCCTTTTATTTCTTGGGCACACAATGCCGTGGAAACAAAACAAAAAACCAGTAGGGCAAGTACTCTTTTTTTAAGTACTTTGCCAAGAAGCATTTGTTTTAATACGTGTTTCATAAAAAAATAATTAGTTGATTTAGATTAGTATTTTCCGTTTAAGGAACCTGATTTTTCTTGAGTTGATTTTACGCTTACCCAAACAGCGTTTATTATTGTTTAGCCATCTTTTTGCTATTTTCAATATCCATATTGTAAATTTCGCTTCCCGCCAATAAAAGTGCTCCCACACCGTAAGAGGCCGTCATATTTGCTGTAACCTTTTTGGGGTCGGCTCCAATAGGCTGTACCCAACCCAGTTTTCCTTTGTTATTGATGATAGACATTAATGCTTCCCAACTTTTATTAACAATGGGACAGTATTCGGTACCATCTAACAAATTATGGTTTATGCCATAGGCCATTGCATAGGTAATAAGAGCCGTTGCACTTGCCTCGGGAGCCGGATAGCTTTCGGTATCCAAAAGACTGGCATGCCAAAATCCTTGCTTACTTTGCAACGATGCCAACTTTGGAATAAATGTCTTAAATAGGTTTTCGTAAAAGGGACGGTATTCAGAATTTTCGGGCAAGTGTTTTAAAATGTTAGCTAAACCAGCGGCTACCCAACCATTACCCCTACCCCAAAATATTTTTTCACCGTTATTTTCTTTCTTATCAAAATAACTGTCGTCCCTAAAAAACAGTTTGTCTTCCACACTGTACAAATACTTGTAAGTACGCTTAAATTCGGTATCCATAAAGTGCAGGTATGTTTCGTTATTTTCAATTTGCGCCAAGTGGGCATATACGGGGGGCGCCATAAAAAGGGCATCGCACCATGTCCACGATTGTTTGTTTTTGTGGCTCATATCGGCATTTCCCGGATGGTTTAAAACCCAGTTAACCCTATCTTTAACAGAAGCCTTCATTTGTTCATCCTTATATATTTGATAGGCTTCCAAATACATTTGGGCAATACAAAACTCATCGGCATGGTATAACTGGTATTTAGGATAGTCCTTAAAATTACTTGAAACCTGCCATTTGGTTTCCCGGCCAATGTTATTAAGCCATTTTAAATAAGTGGAATCGTTATGGTTTGCTTTTGCCCACGCCATTAGCCCTTGGTAAAATGTGGCATTAGTCCATGAGCCAATACCATTATCGTGTAAATTTTTGGTGGTACTATATGATAGGTTTTCCATTTGCCAATGGGCTACCTTATCCAAGATAGATTTTACATCTTTTTTATCAATGCAAAGTATGTTTGAATTGGGTAAAGCAGCTTTTTCTGTACGGTGGCCATTATCGGTTTTACAGCATAAACAAAAAAGCGAAAAACAAAAAACAAGAATGTATGTTAAGGATTTTAATAAAGTCATTTAATATCGGTTAGTTTACGTGGTTAACAAAAATATCTGTAGCCTTATTTTTTCTTTTGTCCTTTTTGATTTATGTTTTGCTCTTTTTAATTTTACACCGTAAAACATATTGTTTTATCGTATGTTTAGTAAAAATTTGATTATCCGAATTAATTATTATTTCTTGGGCTATAGTGTAGTTTTCTGTTTTTAAATTTGATTTTGAAATAGCCAAAAGAAAGCAAAAAAGAGTTTTTGGAATTTTAAAAAATTTGGAGTGAAATTTAATTCATCATAAAAACATAGATATACCAATAAAAATGTGTTTCTTAATTTTTTGCTTATTATGAAAGTCCATAATGGGCATTTGGCAAACAATGGTCATTACCCACCGAAATAATTAAATAACTGAACCAAAGGTTCTTGATTAAATTTAAATAGATGAAATGGTATTATTATTTTTTCCAAATCATTTTTTTATTCACTATAACAACCATTATAGCTCAGAACAAGGAGCCTTATATGTTCCATACGTTTTCGCCCGATGGCGGTTTTAGCTACGAAGGTGTTATTAGTATAAAACAGGATACCAGTGGCTTTATTTGGATATTGATGGAGAATAACCTGTTCCGCTTTGACGGATACAATTATAAACGCTATTCCAGTTCGTTTATAAAGCCCGACGACAAGTACGAAAAAGATTTTAGAAGTATTACGGTAAACAAACAGGGGCAAATATTTGTTTCACTGTCTGATGGATTGTACGCATATAACAAAACAACCGATACGTTTGACCACTTACTTACGGGCAGAACCTCTTTATTGAAAACCGATAAAGACAATGGTTTATGGATGAACCATTTGGGAAACTTCGGAAAGTACAATGATGCCACCGGTACCTTTACCAAATTAATATATAACGAAAAACCCCTTTCTTATGTACATGCGGCCATTGCCCAAGAAAACGGTTTTTTTCTGCTTGCATGGGGAAAGCGTATTTTTAAATACAACAACAAAACCAAAAAAGTATCACCCTTTTATTCTTTTAAAGGAAACAGCCATATTAAGCATTTTTGCAAAATAAACAATGCGTTATGGCTTTTGTTAAACAATGGCCAACTTTATAAACTGGATATTCCAACAGGAAACATAATAGACCAAGTAAATATCCTGCCTCCCAATAACAAAATTTACCTACGGGAACTACATGTTGACAAGAACAATAATATTTGGATTTCCAGCCAAAACGGCCTTTTTATACTGGATACCAAAACCATGGATCTTCAACATTATGTACACGACAAACTAAATCCTTTTAGTATTCCCAACAATTCGGTGTGGTCCATTGAAGAGGACAGCCAAAGAAATATATGGATAGGCACCTATTCCGGAGGCGTAAGCTATGTAAACTTAGACAAAAAAACACATTTTAAATCCTTTGTTCCCATTAGAGATGCGTTAAACCACAATTTAATAAGTGGTTTTGCCGAAAACAATGGCTCTTTATGGGTAGCTACAGAAGGGGGCGGCCTAAACAAAATAAACCTTAAAACCAATGAATATTCTTACTATAAAAATGATACAGGTAAAAACAGTATTTCATCAAACAACATAAAATCCATTATTGCCGACCACAACAATAATTTATGGTTTGCCACATTTAGGGGCGGTTTAGGACATTACAACTCAAAACAAGACTCTTTTAGCCATCTTACTCATGTTTCCGATAACAAAAACACTCCTATTTCGAACAATTTACGGAAATTAATACCAAATTCAGACTCCGGATTGTGGATTGTTTACCAATTGAACAAATTACGTATATCCTATTATTCATATAAAAACAAAACGTTTACCCATTACGATATAGATAAAGCAGACAGTGACCATTATATTTTTGATATGTGCGAAGGGCACAATGGTTTAATGTGGATTGTAACCCACAATAAATTGTATGCCCTAAATACCAAGGATGGTTCTGCTGAAAAAATAGAATTACCCGATACCTCATTGCTTTACGGGCAAACCCTTTGTGTAGATGCCAAAGATAACCTTTGGATAGGAACTGTTGAAAAAGGACTCATTCGGTACAATATAGAAACCAAGACCTTTACATCTTTCAACGATATACTAAAATTTAATGTATCTACCATTTACAGTATCTGTACAGATAACGAAAACAATATTTGGATAGGAACAGATAATGGTTTGTTTAAACACAATACTACATTTAACACACTATACCGGTTTGATAAAAAAGACGGTGTTCAGGGACAGGTTTTTTTCCCTTTAGCCACCTATAAAAACAAAGCGGGCATACTTTATTTTGGCGGTACCAATGGCTTTACCGTAATAAATCCGTACAATATTGTACGGAACAAGAAAAAACCAAAGGCTACCATATCTAATTTTTTTATAAACAATACTATCGCAAAGCCCTTTGCAAATCAATCCTCCACTTTAAATACAGCCTCGTTTCCCGAAACCATAACCTTAGATTATAAAGAATCCAACTTTAGCTTTACCATCTCATCAAACAACTATCTTATACCGGAAAAAAACCGCTTTAAATACCGATTAAAAGGCTACAACAGCCAATGGATGGAAGTCGATGCCCTAAACCGTAATGTCCACTATTCAAAAATTCCACCGGGAAGATATACATTCGAAGTACTAACAGCCAATAATGATGGTATTTGGGGCAAACCTTTACAAATAAACATAAACCGTTTGCCCGCACCGTGGTTTAGTTGGTGGGCTTATACTTTATATGCTATACTTTTGGGATGGATTGCCTTTGCTTTTTTTAGATATCAAAAGAAACAAAAAGCCCTAAAAATGCAGCTTTATATAGATAAACTAAATTGGGAAAAGAAAGAAGAACTGCACCAAGCCCAGTTAAAACTGTTTACCAATATTTCGCATGATTTCCGTACACCTTTGTCCTTAATTAGTGCCTTGGTCGATAGGTTAAGAAAAGAAGGGCTTAAAGAATATTATTACCGGATTTTAAACGGAAATACCAAACGCTTATTGGGATTGGTAAACGAACTAATGGATTTTAGAACTGTTGAAAACGGCAAAATGCCACTACAGCTTACAAAAACCAACATAAACCGTTTGGTAAGAACCCTTGCTTTTGATTTTAATGATTACGCCAATCATCATAATATTTCATTTACCGTTATAACCGACCCCGAATTAAAATCGAAATTATATGTGGATAAGCACATTTTGGAAAAAGTAACAGTAAACCTACTTAATAATGCCTTTAAATATACCGATGACGGTGGCAACATATCGGTTTCGGTATATGCAAATGTTAAGAATTTCCATTCCAATTACACTAATAAAATAACTATTGGCGACATAAATCTGGATATAGGCTATTTTGCCATAGTTATAAAAGATTCGGGAAAAGGCATGCCGGCCCACGCATTGGAAAATATTTTCGACCGCTTTTACAAGACCAGTACCGAAAACCGTAATCCTCTTTTGGGAACCGGCATAGGGCTTGCTTTGGTTAAAAGCCTTATACTGTTGCATAAAGGAATCATTACAGTATATAGCGAGCCCAAAAAAGGTACCGAATTTGTAGTATGCTTTCCAACGGAAACCTCCACGTACGAGGCCAAGCATTTTTTAAATAAAAAGGCAAAAAACAATACACCGGCGTACAAAAATATAGTACCTGTTGCCCCATTGGAAATTACAGCCCCATTACCCAAAGAAAATAATTACACTAAAGATAAAAGAAATATTATTGTTGCCGAAGACAATATAGACCTTAGGGAAATGATTGTCGATTACCTGTCTTCCAACTTTAATATTCTGGAGGCCGAAAACGGGTTGGAAGTATTACGCATATTGGAAAAAAAGCGGATAGACCTTATTATAAGCGATATTATGATGCCAAAAATGGATGGCATAGCCCTATGCAGAGAAGTTAAAGAAAATATTGATTTTTCCCATATTCCGTTTGTGCTCCTTACCGCTAAAGTAGGCTTAGACAGTAAACTGGAAGGTGCCCAATCGGGTGCAGACCTATATTTTGAAAAACCTATAGATTTTGAACTACTGGTACTATCCATAAACAACATTTTTAAGCAACAACAGCAAATCCGCCAGTACTACTCCAAAAACTTTTTTGCAAAAAGCCATGAACTTACCACAAACCAAAGAGAACGTGAATTTATGCAAAAGTTTATTACTGTATTGGATAAAAATTTGGACAAACCCGAAATGGACATTAACCAAATAGCCTCCGAACTTTTTATGAGCCGAAGCAAATTATACAATAAAATAAAGGGTATAACCGGGCAGTCTATTATAAAATTTATAACCAATTACCGATTGCGAAAGGCAGCACACCTCATTATAGAAAAGGATATATCCATGCGGGAAGTTATGACCTTTGTAGGGCTTGAAAGCCAATCCTATTTTTCACGTATGTTCAAAAAAGAATTTGGAAGTACACCTACCAATTTTGCTTTACAACATAAAAAAGGGAAAACGGAAGGATAGTGTATAGAAAAACACCTTATTAACTTATAAGCTCTCTTATATTCTAACTTTTCCAGTATATAAACTTATTTTGATTTCAATTAGTTCCATTTTTAGCAAAGAAAAGAACAAAAAAGGAAAAATCTATAGTGATGAAATCTTTCCCCATTCATCCATCAGAACAAACTATATACTTAACAAGACTTAGAGTCTGTCTAAATTTATATCAATTGACTTTTTTAAGTAGAAGATTTTTGTCCAGTTGAAAAAGCCAAGATAAGTTCATTTATACCATACTATTTTCAGTTACAGAGAGGATATATTTTTCTTTTATGCTCCAAATTTGCTCAAGGTTTAAATCTACATCCATTTTTCTAAGCCATTTTCTCAAGGAACTTTTTAGCAAGGTATCTTTAAAGTTTCTTATTTGTATAGGACTAATCTCAATTTCTTCTAAAATATCATTTTGGATTAGTTCAAAGTCTGAACCTTTAAATGTCAAGTCAACTTGTTTTTTATTAATCTTAAGATAACAGCGTGCCTGTAAAATATACTGCAATCCATACTCATCCAATTCTTTACTAATTTCAGGCGTATTTTGTTTATTCGCTTTATAGATACCAAGAATAAGCTGTACCCCTCTTATTTTGTTTAACTCAGCAATTTTTTTCAATAAAGCATGTTTGGAACTGGAAGTACCTTTTTTTTCGACCACAACCAATTTTAAATCTTTTTTATTAAGATTCCTTCCGTAAGGTAAATTATGGATAAAAGAGATTAATTGGTTCCAAGAATCTATCCCATTCTTCCTGACCAACTGTGTCAATTCATCTGTTGAATTCAATGTAAAATCTAACTGTACTCTTGCTTTTCTAACTTGCATACAACTCAAAATAACAAAAATCAATCTTCACTTTTAACAACTAACACTTTCAAATATTTGCTTAATATCAATTCTATTTCACTATAAACTTAATTGTTTCTGTTGCTTCCCTACCCTGTACTCTAACAAAATAAATTCCTGAAGATAGGTTTTGGGTATTTATTATAGGCTGTTTGTAAGTTTGCCTTAAACGTCCCATTGCATCGAACACCTCAAGTACTGTAACCATATTTTCCGAATTGGGTAGAGAAACAAACAAATCCTGTCCGGATTTAACGGGATTGGGATACACAGAAAATCGTGTATTTTCATGATTAAAACCGGTGTTTAGGGTAATGGCGTAACCCACATTAAACTCGGATACCTGAATGGTACTTCCGGAAGTCTCATTCCATGCCTCGATTACCAGTTTTATATAACGGTAATTAACATCTTGGAAATCGACCCTAACATCGGAAATATCGGTAGCTATATCAACGTTTTCAATAATTGGTTCAAAATTTTCAGTTTCTGAGTTTTTTCCGTAAAACGATATTCTACTGGCTCGAAGCGGCGATGTTGTATTGTTATAATCGCGATGTCTATAAACCAAATAATTAATATCCTGAGGTGTTTTCATATCTATGGTAAAGGACGGCACGTAATCGGCATCGGCTGTTATGCCCCCATAGGTTTTTCCGGGTTTTACGAATAGGAAAGACGATATATCGTCTCCATCAATAATATTTTCCTTAACATCGCCTCCTACTGTAGTATCCGAAGGACCATCAATAGATGTTATAATGGTCCAATCCGTTCTGTCTAAAAAATCATTTTGATTAACATAAGGCGGCAATTCATCATTTACAACCAATTTTAACGAACGCCCCAAATGCGGTATGGCTGCCGTATAAGTAAGCAAACGCTGGTCTGGTACTGCAGAAGTTGCCACTCCTATATTTATGGGAGTTGTTCCATTTTTAGGATCGGCCATATACACTATAGTTTCGGTTTTATCGACATCTTTCACTAACATAGCACAACCTTTTTCTACATTGATTTTTAATTCATTGTGAACAAATGAACAGGCTTTGTAAAATGCCAATCCATAAACTTTTGTGCTTTTATTGTATACTGCTTGAAGCGAATCGGAATTTACCAAAATTTCAATATTGGATGTGTTATACGCTTGTGCCTCGGTTTGCGAAATTCCGGGCACGATAATATATGCGTATTTATCGTCGGTCGGATCCGTTCCATGGTTAAAAGATAGCGTGAATACATCTTCCGTTACATCATCGTTGGAATAATTGGTGTTTATATCCGTCCACTTCCCTGTTTGTGCCTGTGCCGTTAATTCTATATTGCCTTCTTCATCTGGAAAATAATAGCCTACCTTATCATGATACACCCAATCTATATTATTTGAATACGTATGGTTTCCGGTAGAAATGGTTGATGTACTGCCTCCCGATGAAACCAATATATTTCCATCCTGTAAACACTGGTTTACGGTTGTATTTACTTTTAAACCTGAAGTAGATTGGATGTTACTTCCCAAACAAACAACTTCATTATCGAAAAAGAACCATGCTTTTTTTGCCGAAGTATCAATACCGCTAAAGGTATCTTTATAATCGTACACGGAAACCATATTTAAACTATCGGTTACGCCACCTACAAATTGCGATTCACCCCGTTTTATATAACTTGGTGCCTGTGGTATGTTGGTAAATTCCGGACTTGTTACTCCCGGTATTTTTGCCCAGTTCCATACCGGGAAAATATTATAATACTCATTGCCATCAACATATATACCCGTTGCACCATCGGAAAGGAAATACTGCTTTAGGCCTTCGCCATTTCCTGCCGCATTTTCATTTCGTACCGTTCTGGTAGACACCATTCTTAAATCGACCGAATAATTGGTGCGGTTATGCAAGGTGTAATCTGAACAGTAATAATGTACACTCCATGGCGACACCTCGTAAGTTGGAGATTCATTGCCCGTTAATCTTGAAATAACATTATTATATACTTGTGCGTTTACGGGATCTATAGCTTTCATTCTTACAAAAATATCCGTATCGTCTGTTTTCTTTGTTGCTTCCGGCCTTGTAGATGCCCTTCCGATAGTATTGAAATAAATATATTCACCTCTAAAAATATTGGCATAGGAGTTTTTTGCTAAATTGCTTAAAATATCCAATTCTTCGGTTGGGATGGCATAATCGGTATCTACGGCATACATAGAGGCTTTGGTTATACCATCTAAAAACACCCTACCATAAGATCCTGTGTACAATTGCTTACCATGCTGGGTGTATGAGTAATCGTATTGTATGCCTTCGCTTCCTGTGGTAAGTACAATTGGAGAATATATATAGTCCATGGCTTCCTGCAACAAATCATAATTTTTTGTTAGGCAGGCTCTATACATGTAATGCAAGGCAACATCTACTCTATTGGCACCGGTCTGTGCTCCGGGGTTTCCACCCCTATCTCTTAAACGTACAATACTGGTATTTAAAAGAGCCTCCGGAATATTTTCAACACCAAGATAATCTATTAAAATAAGAAATTCTCCCATTTCTTGCGGTTCGGCTATTTGGTTGTACCACCAATTATTGGAACTTGGTTTTTTGTCCTGCCAAAATTGTAATATTGTATCTATTTGGCTTTTTAATGTGCCATTTTGGTAATAACTGCTTGTTTCGGTAGTATAAGCCAATGCTATAAGGGTAAGTCTTTCCACATGCTCTAAAGGTTGCCAATTGGTACGGACCTTAGAGTCGTAATCAATATCTGAAAAAGAACCATCGCTCTGTAATAAAGATAAATACGAAGCTATTTCGGCATCTAGTGGTTGCTCTAATCCAGATGTTTTTTCCTTGATTACATCGGTTACAATGCGTTCTTTAAAAACATCGAAAACCAAGCGCTCCTGTACATTAATTTGGCAACTGGCTGTTATTGAAGGGTTAGCCACCGATTTTGCAGTAACGGTAACGGTTCCCACGGCAAGACATTTTATTTTATTATCGGGTGTAATTTCAAGAATATTGGTATTGCCCGACTCCAAAGTAAATGTTTTATCGGCAACAAATATTGGAGAAAACCTAACATCCAGTTCGGCCTCATCATTAACTACAAAATTATAGGTATCTTCTCCAAACACCATTGCTGTCGGGCTTACCGCATTGCCCCGGCACATAATGGAAGTATCAAAATCCACCGGACTCGTATAAGCTCCCTGCATCCATACCACATCAATAGGGTAATTACTTGGAGCATTATATACCCGCTTGGGGCGTATATTTATAGTTTCTGAAGGTGTTCCTGTTGTTACAGCTTCGGTTTCCTGCCATGTGTTACCATTATCGGTGGTTTCATACTTATAAATTTCAAAATTATTGTCAGTGCTTCTTTTGGACAGATAAACTGTTGATAAATCGGTTGAAGCAAAACTAATTCCTCCGGAAGAATAGGAATGTGCCGGAAATTTCGATTCGTTTGCCGTATATGCTAATGTTGGTACACCATTGCCTGCTTCGGTTATTTGGGTACTTATCCATTCGGTATTTGTATTGTTACGACGAGCTTGATAGTAGGTATGCCCAGTTCCATCGGTATTGAATGTAGCATATAAAACCACAGGATTTCCATTACTGTCCAGTTCAATATCGTAAGCCCAAGCCTTTTTACCATTATCTGCTTCGCTATAAATAATATCTGGAGGTGTTGGCACGGAAATATCACCCCTATCAAAACCTGTTCCATCGGCTTTATAAAGATCAAAACCTATTCCGGTGGCCACACTTGAAGTACCAACCATTTTCATGTAATGTACCGATGCCTTATCGTAATTATAGTAGTTACCATTTGTACCGCCGCTTGCCAATTGTGTAAATACAATATGCATGGCACCATCGGCACTTTGGCATGCCCGCATATAAGGGATATCCAATTTTACGGTATAATCGTTACCGTTACCAATACCGTATATTCCTCGGCGTCTTGCGTTTAAATTGGCATCGACGGTTTGTGCGGTTGAAGCATTAAGTCCGGCCGCATATACCAAGCCTACATTATCTTTTCTACGGTATAAAATATAAACATCGTTGCCCACGGCAAACGGAAGTGTAGCTCCTGCTCCATAAGCCGTTCCTTGTTTTGAGGCAGACCATTCGGTAATATCTTCCGGACTAACCGATACCCATACAAAAAAGTTTGCATTGCCTTCGTTTTTTGAAGCGAACAACAATATTTGTCCATTGGCCCTTACCAAAAGTGCGGGCGATGCAAAATCGCCCCGAAAGCTCAAAGCCACAACTTTTTCTTGGTAAACACCATTGGCATGTTCGTACGAAGCCACTACCAATGCCTTATTTTTGTTTACCCACGAAAAGTAGCTTTTACCGTTATGGTAAACGGCACTTGGCTGCGAATTTACCGACCATGCCCCATCGTTGGTTAAGGGAACTGTTACTTTTTGGGCAAAACTTTTATGGTTGCCATTTGCCCAAATAAAAAATACTAATAAAAAAAGTAAATAATGTCTCATGATTTTTAGTTTTAGTATGAATTATTGTTTTTGGCCTTCTTTATAAGTCCTTTTTCTTGTAAAGTGTGGTGCTTTTTGGATCTACAAAAGCGAATTACTACCAAAAACGTATTCTTTTTCGTTATTAAAAAAGAAATGTAATCTTCATTAAAGAAGCTTTATTTTTAAAGGTGGATTTGGGGAAATTCTATACTTCATGTATAACAAACAAGAAATAATTACCCTCTGTAATAAACAGTAGGATATATATATGCTGTCATGAAGAAAAAACAAGTTGTAAAATAATACCCGCAGCAGTTAACAACAGCCACTACGGGTATTTAAAAAAAACTAACTAAAATAATTTAATACTATGCTTTTTTAAACCTGCTATTTTATTATAAATTTGGTAACAGCTTTTCGGCCTGTACTTTTCTCGTGTATTCTTACAAAATATATCCCCGAAGGTATACCTTGAGTTTTTACCATCAATTGAGTGGAGGTTTGTATTTGTTTTCCCAAAATATCAAATACTTCCAACTCGACATCATTTAACTTATTAGAAGTGGTTAGTACTAAATCCTGACCTGAATTTACTGGATTGGGATATGCCTGTAATACAAGTGATTGGCCACCCTCTAAATCGGAAATACTTAAAGGTGCCGATTTTCCGATATTAAATTCGGATACCTGAATGGTACTATAACTACTGGACCATTCTTCTATAACTAACTGGACATAGCGGTACGTAACTTCCGAAAAATCTATTCTAACCTCCGAAACATCGGATGCAGTAGGCAATTCGGCATTTTCAACTATAAGGGTAAAACTTTCGGTCTCTGTATTTTTACCATAAAAAGACACCTTTTTTGCTCTAAGGAATTCTGTTGTATTTTCGAAAGTTCTATGCCTGTAAACAAAATAATCGAAGGTTTGAGCCGTTTGCATATCAATGGTAAACGATGGAATATAGTTTGCCGGTGCCGCGATACCACCATATGTTTTCCCTGGTTTCACAAATAAAAAGCATGTTTGTGTCGGCCCATCAATAATATTATTAGGGTCATCGCCACCCACAGCGGTATCGGACGCACCTTCTATAGAAGTTGTAATAGTCCAAGCTGTCCTATCTAATAACGCATCATCTGCTATTATTGCTGGTGCGTAATTTTCTGTTAAATAAGGATTTGTATTCCATGCCATACAGGTTTGGTTACTGTTAAAAAGCCCTGTAACAATGGCTAAAGAAAATAGTAAATACTGTTTCATACTCAATTTAGTTTAAAGTGGATTAATAATGCCCCTAAAGTATTGGTTATAAGAATATTGAATTTGTCGTTTTTCCTTTAATTTTTGTCGTTTTTCCTTGATTTCAAAAAAACCAGTAAATAAAATACATATTCCTTAAAATACTTTATGCTTAACTATTTGTCTGTTTTGCTTTTACCATATAAAAAACACATTGGAGAAAAAATACTTAAAGCAACCATGGCTTTAAAACATTTTATAGCCTAATTTTAGATTTATAATATTTTGTAACTTTGCGTTACAAAAATCTCTTAAAGACATGAATACTTTAAAACACATTGTTGCCTTAACCTTTATATCGGTTATGGTTTTAAGCTGTAAAAACGAAGTAAAACCGGAAATTAAAACCGTTAATGTTGCTTCGGAAACCCAAACCTCCAAAAACTTGGACTCCAACGCTCATTATGCCAAAGCCGAATTTACCATAGACGGTATGACCTGTGCTATGGGATGTGCCAAAACTATTGAAAAGAAAATAGGCAAAATGGAGGGTGTAAAATCTTCTGTTGTCGATTTCGATAAAAAACTGGCTATGGTAGAATATGACGAAGCTAAAATAACACCCGCTTTATTGGAAGAAACCGTTGCTAAAGTTTCGGACACTTACAAGGTAAGCGATATGCACACAGTTACTACTTTTTCCACAGAAAAACAATGCAGTGGTAAAGAAGAAGGTACTTCTTGCTGCAAAGATAAAACCGATGCAGATAAAAAGGAATGCAAAGAAGACGATAAAAAGTCGTGTTGCGCTTCCAATAAGGAAAAACAAGCTTAGTTCCTGCTCTAAAAAAATATTTAAAGCTTTTCCTTTTTAGGAAAAGCTTTTTTATTAATCATTTTCATCCTAAATAAAATCCGTTTATATTATTCCTTCCACTTTAAGGTTTCCATAATATACTCGACATCCTTTTTAACGTATTGTATTGCAGGAAAAATGGAGTCGTAATTGGGCTTTACCTTAAAATAAAGTGAGCCTATTAAAAAGTGGTTAATGCTATCGGTAACATAAAACTGGACGGGCGAAGCAACATTGCCCTTAACTTCCGATAACTGTCCGAATACACGATCCAACTTATTTTCAAAAGGAAATACGGGAATATCGTCGGCTTTTCTTGTATGTTCGAAGGTAAATTTATCGGCGTCCCGCAAATATTCCAATAAGTGGTCTTTATTATTTTTTATGGCTTTGTACGTTAAAAAAACCGTACCTTTAAGTACAGGATAATCAAGATCAATGCCATAACTTTCGGTCGGAGCCTTTATGGGCTTTACAATTATATTTTTGGTTACTTGATTTACTTGGAAATCGAACGGTACATTTAAATTTAATGAGGTATATTTTGGCTCGGGATAATCCAGCCTTAAATAAGCTTTGGGCTTGGGCAGGTAATCCTCGTCCACACAAGATGCTGCAACAAGGATTACAAATAATAGACTAAACCAATTAAGTTTCATCGTTAATAGTAAATTTTATAAGTTTTATACGTTTTTTATCTAAAGCTTCAATTTTAAAAACGTAATTTTTATAATTTATTTTACTGTTTAACTTGGGAAAGCTTCCTGAAATTTCTAAAACAAATCCGGCAATGGTTTCGGCATCGCCTTTATTTTCTTCAAAAACCGATTCATCTTCAATTTTAATAACCTTATAAAAATCTTTTAGTGCCGTTTTTCCTTCGAACACATAATTATGGTCGTCGAGTTTTGAGTAGGTTATATCTTCATCGTCAAACTCGTCACTTATATCGCCTACAATTTCTTCAATAATATCCTCTAAGGAGATAAGTCCCGAAGTACCTCCATATTCATCTACAACAACCGCCAAGTGTACTTTTTTATCTTGAAATTCAACCATTAAATCATCTAACTTCTTGTTTTCGGGTACAAAAAAGGGCTCCCTAATCAGACCCGCCCAATCAAACTCTTTTCTGTCTATATATGGCAATAAATCCTTGGCGTAAAGAATGCCTTGAATACTGTCTATATTATCTTTATAAACCGGTATTCGCGAATAACCATTTTGTATTATTTCGGGAATTATATCGGTATATTCCTGTTCGATATTCAAGGCAAAAATATCGATACGCGGACGCATAACCTGTTTGGTGTCGGTGTTGCCAAACTGCACAATGCCCTTTAATATTTTGTGTTCTTCCTTGGTAGTATCTTCTTCGCTGGTTAACTCTAAAGCTTGCGACAGCTGGCCTACACTTAAATTCGATTTTTGTTTGCCAAGCTTATTCTGTATTCCTATGGTTATACTTCGCATGGGCAAACTTAAAGGCGAAAATATAATATCGAGAAATTTTAATGGATATGCCATAAAAACGGCAAACTTTAAATTGTTTCTACTGGCATAAATTTTTGGTAATATTTCGCCAAAAAGCAATATTAAAAACGTTACGACAACAACTTCGAGAACAAACCGCAATACAGGAGAGTTTATGCCCGAAAATATATCGCTACTTAAATATGCGAACAAAATTACAATACCTATATTTATAAAATTATTGGCCACCAAAATAGTTGCCAGCAGTTTTTTTGGCCTGTCTAACAGTTTCGATATAATCTGTATTCTTTTGGATTTTTCGGCAAGACCCTTTTCCAGATCGGTTTTTGTTAACGAGAACATGGCCACTTCGGCACCGGAAATGAGTGCCGAACAAATTAACAGTAAAAACAACAGTACATAGCCCATTATGGAAGAAGCGTTTACGGCTATTGTTAGACTTAAAAAACTCGTGGAATCGGAATCCAAATATTTTGGTTTTGGTTAAACATCAAATCCCCTAACATTAAAAATGGGGGAAACTTAAATTTTAAAATGGAAGATCATCTTCTTCCGTAGAGGTTTGTTCGTTAACAGATTCAGTTTTACTTGCTGTTGGCTGGTTTGTTACAGCCGTATTTTCCGTGCTTTGCCCGCTTTCTTTTTTAGTGGTTAAAAACGTAAAATCGGTACATTGTATTTCGGTAGAATAACGTTCGTTTCCACTTTCATCCTGCCATTTTCTGGTTTTTAAGCGTCCTTCTATATACACCCTATCCCCTTTGCTTAAATACTTCTCACAAATTTCGGCAGCTTTGTTCCTTACCACGATATTGTGCCATTCGGTATTGGTAACACGCTCGTTGGTCTGTCTATTGGTGTAGGTTTCGTTAGTTGCCAATGGAAAACGCCCAATACAACCTCCACCTTCAAAATAGTGCATTTTCACTTCATCCCCCAAATGCCCTATTAACATCACTTTATTTAATGTACCCGACATAGTATCTTATATTTTAATGTGTAAAAATACAGAATTAGTTTTATTTCTGCATTCGCTTCTTCTTTTTTTAAATTTAGTAAAATTTTTATTACAAACTCCTTTAAACTTCTTGGTTGAAGTAAAAATTAGATGATTTTTATCCTGTTGAAAGCATTTTTTAGCCCATTGAAAAGTTTATTCTACCTTAAAAATTAAAGGATTCTATAAAATTACCGATTAAGACAGGAACGGCAAAGTCGTGTATCGATTCGATAGGAATACTGCTCTTTATTGAATTATTGGTTTTAATAATCCAGAATTTAGTATGCAAATGCCGATGCGATAACTTATGTACAATAGCCTTATCGTTATACGGTACCATACTAAACAACTTGTCTTTTAGCAAAACGTGTTCTTTTACCAATTTTTGCATAACATCAAAACCGACCTCTTTTTTTGTTTCTATTAAAGGAAATTGGTACAGATTTCTCCATATACCGTTTTCGGTACGTTTTTCGATAACCGTATTGTTTTCCTCCGAAAGAATAACCAAAAAATTAAAATACAATTTTTTAATCTTGGCACTTTTTATCTTTATTGGCAAAGCAGCCACTTTATCTTCTTTTAAGGCGGTACAGCCGGTATTAAACACACAAATACCACAATTTGGATTTTTGGGTGTACATTGTGTTGCACCAAACTCCATAACAGCTTGGTTAAAGGTTGCCGGACTATCTTTATCGATTAATTCTTGCGCCAATGTTTTAAACTCTTTTGCTCCTCTTGGTGTATTTATAGGCGTATCTATACCAAAATATCGAGACAATACCCTATAAACATTTCCATCGACAACAGCAGTAGTTTCACCAAAACAAATAGAAGCAATGGCACTGGCTGTATAATCGCCCACCCCTTTAAGCTTTAACAAATCGTTATAATTATTGGGAAAAATACCTCCCAACTCGTTGGCAACATATTTTGCCGTAGCATGCAAATTCCTGGCACGGGAATAATATCCCAATCCCTGCCATAATTTTAAAACGGCTTCTTCGTTAGCTTTTGCCAATTTAAAAACAGTAGGATATTCATCCAAAAATGCCTCATAATATGGTAATCCCTGCTTTACTTGAGTTTGCTGTAAAATAATTTCGGACAGCCATATCTTGTAAGGATTTTTTGTGTAACGCCACGGTAAATCACGTTTATTAACTGAATACCAGTTGTTTATTTCTTCTGTAAATTGCATAGATAAGATAACATAGCTTGCAAAAATAAATGTTTATAATGTTAAATTTTAATCAATTAGGTTTGAAATATTGAATATTAAATCCCTATATTTGCAACCCTTTTAAGAATTAATAAACAATTAAAGCATATTTATAAGATGACTAAGGCTGATTTAGTAGCAAAAATTTCTGAGAAATTAGGAATTGAAAAAGGCGACGTACAAGCAACTGTTGAGTCGTTCATGGAGGAAGTAAAATCTTCATTAGTAAGTGGAGACAACGTGTATTTAAGAGGTTTTGGAAGCTTTATTATTAAAACAAGAGCAGAAAAAACAGGTAGAAATATTTCTAAAAATACAACCATTAAAATACCATCTCATAACATACCTGCATTTAAACCTGCAAAGATTTTTGTAGAAGGTGTTAAGAGTAACGTAGAAGTAAAGTAAAAAAATAATTTATTAATTTAAAAACCATTATTTATGCCAAGTGGTAAAAAACGCAAAAGACATAAGGTAGCGACACACAAGCGCAAAAAACGCAGACGCGCTAACCGTCACAAAAAGAAAAAATAGTCCAGAAAAGTAGTGTTTTTAGCTACTTTTTTGGTTTTTTAACCAAACAAAACGTTCTTTGAAAATGAATTCTTAAGGTAAAATAATTTGCCTTTTATGGATTCCACAGATTTTTAAAAAAATCCTGTGATTTTATTTTAAAATAAAACAATGTATAATCCATCTGTACGGGTTGGTTAATGGTTATTTTGTTCTGGCCGTTTGTTGCTATTAGCTTATTTTAAGCCATTTGCACTTACTATTTCCAGAACTATTTTAACTTTAAACCACACATCGTACGGATAAAAATTAACTAAATGGATAAAGAATTAATAATAAGATCTAGTTCCGATGAAGTTGATTTTGCCTTATTAAAAGATGGAAAACTAATTGAATTACAAAAAGACGAAGGCGAAAATAATTTTTCGGTAGGCGATATATTTATTGCCAAAATTCGAAAAACCGTTCCCGGCCTAAATGCTGCATTTGTTAATGTAGGTTACGATAAGGATGCATTTTTGCATTACCACGATTTAGGACCAAAACTCCCTTCACTTTTAAAATTCATAAAAAGTGTAAGCACAGGTAAATTAAAGGATTTTTCTTTAAAAAATTTCCCATTTGAAAACGATATTGACAAAAACGGTAAAATAACCGATGTTTTAAAGTCAAATCAATCGCTATTGGTACAAGTTGTAAAAGAACCCATATCGACCAAAGGCCCAAGAATAAGCTCAGAGCTTTCGGTAGCCGGTAGATATTTAGTTCTCGTTCCTTTTTCCAGCAGAATATCTGTTTCACAAAAAATAGAGAGCAAGGAAGAAAAGGATCGATTAAAACGACTAGTAAAAAGCATAACGCCACAAGGTTTTGGTGTTATAATACGTACAGTAGCAGAAGGCAAAAAGGTAGCCGAACTGGATAAAGATTTACAGAATTTGCTGGGGCGTTGGACCGCCATGTGCAAAAAGCTACCAAAAGCGCACCATCCAAGCAAGGTATTAAGTGAAATGAATAAAGCCTCGTCAATACTTCGAGATGTATTTAACGACACTTTTACCAGTATTTATGTTGATGATGAAGCGCTCTTCATTAAAATTAAAGATTATGTGCACGAAATTGCACCAAAGAAAGAATCAATAGTCAAATTGTATCAATCTAAAGTTCCCGTTTTTGAAAAATTCGGAATAGAACGGCAGATAAAAACCTCGTTTGGCCGAACCGTTTCCATGGCAAAAGGTGCCTATTTGGTAATAGAACACACCGAAGCCCTTCATGTTATAGATGTAAACAGCGGCAACCGCTCCAACAAAGCTAACAACCAAGAGGAAACAGCTTTGGAAGTTAACTTAATAGCGGCAACCGAAATAGCCCGACAATTGCGTTTACGCGATATGGGAGGCATTATTGTAGTCGATTTTATAGATATGACAAACGCCGGAAACAGACAGGCGCTGTTTAATCATTTTAGAGAAGAAATGAAAGACGACAGGGCAAAACACAAAATATTGCCACCAAGCAAGTTTGGTTTGATACAAATAACAAGACAACGTGTACGTCCCGAAATGAACATAAAAACACGGGAAGAAAACCCCGATGAGATTATGAACGGATCGGAAGTCGAAGCTCCTATAGGACTTGTACAGAAAATAGAAGACGATCTTGAAAGACTATACAAAAAAGACTATAAAAGGCTAACCTTAAACACACACCCTTTTATAGCAGCCTTTTTAACAAAAGGTTTTCCATCTGTTCGTTCAAAATGGTTTTTTGAACATAAAAAATGGGTCAAAATTTTACCAAGAGATGCTTACACTTATCTAGAATACCACTTTTTTGACAAAAATGGTAATCAAGTAAAATAACCAAAAAAACCCTTGCTTTTTTAGTAAGGGTTTTTTTTATTTATTAGGCTACAGTTTGCTGGTCGTTAATTCTTATTTCTGATTTAAAACAACTTAAAAAACAATTTCTTAGACCTCATTACTGTTTAAAAATAACTGTTTTGTTATTTTTGAACAGCAGCCTTTTGTCATTATTAAATCAAGTCTTGGCTCTTTGTTCTTATTATCTATAAACCTTAATCAATTTTTAATAAAAATTTATTTAGATTTATTAAAAATAAATTATATTTGCTCGATTTAATACTTTTATAATTAGTCTCTTGGGCAAAAAAAAGAAAAAAGAAGCATTAAAAAAGCTAGAACAGGCAGGTGTTGTTTTATCTTCTACTAAAAAGGTAAAAAGTAACTGTTGCGAAAAATATAAAAAAAGCGAAGATAAACGTTGTAAAAAATGCCCTTGTTTCGATATGCTTAAAAAAGTGGCCTAAGTTTATTTTAGTATTTGCTAATCATTAAATAGGCAATATTAAATCTTTGTACATTAATAAATATAACGAAAGTATAACCATTTCTTCTGATTTAGAATAACATTTTGTTTTTCTTCTGAATCTTGCAAGATAATATCTGACATTGGAAATGCGCTAAAAGTAGAGTGTCCAATCTACGAAATATTACAAATTTTGAGTATCTCCCTACTGGACAAAACACCTGTAAAATAGACACTTAGCAAATACGATTACAAAAACGTCAAAGAACCAAATAATAAACAACTGAAAATCAACGTATTTTAAGTGTCCACTAGTGATTTTGTTTATCAACACATTAAATTTTTTTGTCGTATATCGTGTGAAAATTTATAAATACATAAGTTGGTTATTGGGTACATCGAGATATATTATTAAACTCATCTTGACTTTTTGTAATTGGTTGAAAAATTGCTATTTTGAGCCTAATTTTTGCCTTTTTTGCTTCCGTAGCTCTACTATGCAAAAAAAAGAGCCTTTAACCAAACTCAAAATCACTAATTTTCGCTTCAATCAAAAAGTCAAGATGAGTTCATTTCTAAAATACCTTTTAAATACTCCATTTTGTTTGGAATAATATTTTTTAAGACAAAAAAAAAGGGTATTACTTAATTACACCAACTTATCTTTTATATATTGCTCAAAGACATCTTTATATTGGTTGGCAATAGTAATACGTTGTTTGCCTATTATAACCTGACTTCGTTCTAAGCTCTTTATTTTATCTAAAGCAATGATAAAAGATCTATGGATGCGCATAAATTTATCGGTAGGTAATTCGTTTTCCAATTTTTTAAGACTTATTATTGATAGGATAGGCTTTGGATTACCATCTAAATAGAATTTGGCATAATCCTTCATCCCTTCAATATAAAGAATATCTTTCAACCAAACTTTAAGCTGTTTGTATTCCGATTTTACAAAAACAAACTGTTTTTCTTCTTGTTGGAGGGCAATAGAGGCTACCGGTTTTACCTCTGTTAATTCCAAAGCCTTGTTAGCAGCCTTTAAAAACTCGGAATAGTCGAAAGGTTTAAGTAAATAATCGATCGCATTAACTTTATAGCCATCGATAGCATATTGATCGAAAGCGGTTGTAAACACGAGTTTAGTGGTTGCAGGAAGATGTTTTGCAAATTCCAAGCCGCTAAGTTCCGGCATTTGTATATCGGAAAACAACACATCAACGGGAGGATTATTACTAATATACTCCATAACTTCGAAAGCATTTTCGCAGGCAGCTTTAAGTTCTAAAAAAGGGGTTTTCTCTACATAGCGCTTTAACAACTCCAACGCCATGGGTTCGTCATCTACCACCAAACAGGATAGTTTTTTCATGTGTTACTATTTATTGGATATACTAATTTACCGTCGAAGACGAGCCACATTGTTTACAATTTAACATAGAAAGTTTTTGCCAAGATACAAATCTATCTTTTAATTAGTAAATTCGGTTTTTCTTTGATGAAGTAAAAAAGAGTGACTCCACCAGGATTCGAACCTGGATCTAAAGTTTAGGAAACTTTTGTTCTATCCCTTGAACTATGGAGCCTTTGTTAAAGTAAAAAAGCCCCACATTTCTGTAAGGCTTCCTTTTTGCTCCCCCTCTTGGGCTCGAACCAAGGACCCTTTGATTAACAGTCAAATGCTCTAACCAACTGAGCTAAGGAGGAATATTTTCACTCTTATTATTTATAAGCGAGTGCAAATATATGTTTAATTTTATTTACTACAAACGTTTTTTAAAAAAAAATTAATCAAAAATAGCTTTAATAATATCGTTGCCATTGGCAAACAGAACCAAAGCTATTATAATAAAGAAACCTACTATCTGGGCGTATTCCATAAATTTATCTCCCGGTTTTCTACCTGAAATTATTTCATAAAGTAAAAACATAACGTGACCGCCGTCCAATGCCGGTATGGGCAATAGGTTTAAAACGCCAAGCATTATAGATAAAAATGCGGTTATGTTCCAGAATACTTGCCAACTCCAAAAATCGGGAAAAATATCGTAAATTGCTTTAAACCCTCCTACGCCTTTGTATGCTCCTGTACTGGGCGTAAAAATAGCCTTTAATTGATCCCAATAAGATACTATTTTATCTTTAAATTTTTGTACACCAATAGGGAATGCCTCGAAAAAACCATATGTTTTAGTTTCGTATTTATAATAACCCAAAGCCTCTAAAGTTTTTGATGTTGATACAGATGCATAAACAATACCTAACTTACCTTCGTTGCTTACCTTTAAAGGCACGGCAACCTCGGCTTTATCACGTAAAACCATAGCCGTTACCTCTTGTCCTTTAAATTGGTCAAGGCTTTCTACAACCTGATCGACATATTTGGTATCAAGATTATTTAACCTTACAATAACATCTCCCGATTTTAATCCGCTTGTAGTGTTGTACGAAGTATCTGGCACTTCCATTACTACAAATGGCATACGTATCCCTATAAACGATTTTTCTTTCGAATCGATTAACTGAGCCAAAAAATCTTCGGGCATTGTAACGGTTTTTTCTTCACCGCTACGGGCTACGGTAACTTGCTTTCCAAACATTACCTTTTCGGCTATTTCAGAAAAGTTAGTAATCGTTACACCATCAACCGAAATTATTTTATCTCCCGTTTGCAAACCTGCCTTATTGGCTACTGTACTCTCAATTAAAACACCGTCTGTAATATTATCATTGGGTAAAAATCTATCACCATAGGTATAGCTCATACCAATATAAATGGCAATGACCAATAAAAAATTAACGGTAACCCCACCAAGCATAATGATTAAACGTTGCCAAGCCGGTTTGGAACGGAATTCCCAAGGCTGGGGCTCCTTTGCCATTTGTTCGGTATCCATACTTTCATCTATCATACCGGCAATTTTTACATAACCACCAAGGGGCAGCCAACCAATACCGTAAACGGTTTCGCCTATTTTCTTTTTAAATAATGAAAATTTTACATCGAAAAACAGATAAAATTTCTCTACCCGCGTTTTAAATAGCTTGGCCGGAATAAAATGTCCCAATTCGTGCAGAACGATAAGTAATGAAAGGCTCAATAAAAATTGAGATATTTTTATAACAAACTCCATAAGATTGTGTCTCGTTTTTAAATAATCGCACAAAAGTACGTTTTTAAACCAACATTAAAAAGCCTATTGTAATCTGCGGTTCTTTTTAACAAGATTTTAGGTGAATTTTACCAACCAAGGTAAATGTTTGATGTATTTTTGCCGTAAACTTGTTTGCGTTTAATATGTTGTCCTTTTTTAGACCTTATAGAAATTTTGCCATTGTTTTTCTTGCAATATCCATCATTATCATTGCACTTATCTACAATGAGCTTAATGTGTATAAACCTTTAGATATTTATCAACCTGCCATGGTTAGTACCGAATTGGTCGATAGTACCATTCAGTATAAAAAAAAATACCATACTATTGCCGATTTCAGTTTAATTAATCAGAATGGTGAGACCATTACACAAAACAATTACAAGGACAAAATTTATATTGCTGATTTCTTTTTTACCACTTGCCAAACCATTTGTCCGATTATGACCAACAATATGGTCAATGTACAAAATGCCATTTTAAACGACAATGAAGTTATGCTTATTTCGCACACCGTTACACCCGAAATTGACAGCGTACCACAACTAAAACGCTATGCTTTGGAAAAAGGTGTTGTCGATGGCAAATGGAACTTGGTTACAGGCGATAAAAAGCAAATCTACGCATTGGCTAGAAAAAGTTATTTGGCAGTAAAAAATGCTGGCGATGGCGGGCCATACGATATGATACATACCGAAAATTTTATGCTAATAGATAAAAAACGCCAAATACGTGGGTTTTACGATGGCACAGACACAGAGGATATCGAAAAACTTCTTGACGACATTAAAATCCTAAAAGAAGAGTACAGCCCATAACATCCTTTATTATTATCTTTATTTCAATATACCTCCCTTAATTCAATAAATTAAACTAAATTTAGGGTTTATTAGGGCGTTACCCCAATACAATTGGGGTCGGGCTTTTCGTGCTACGCGGTAGCTTACTCCAATCCCTAACGCAAAAAAGAAAACATAGAAAAGAAATAATTAGGTACAAGCTTAAAATATGAACTTATTTTTTTTATGACACCATACAATTCAAATACTTTAACATTTTTTACTCCAGACGACTCCAATGGGTTAGGTGCCCTGTTTTTCGATTCGGGTATTTCGGCAGGATTTCCTTCCCCTACAGACGACTTTAAGGAGCAACGCCTATCGTTAGACAAAACCCTTGTAAAAAACAAAGACACTACTTTTTTTGCACGGGTAAGTGGCCAATCGATGATTGGTGCCGGTCTTGACGATAGCGACCTTCTAGTTATAGACCGTAGTTTAGAACCCGAAAATAATAAAATAGCAGTTTGTTTCTTAGACGGCGAATTTACAGTAAAACGTTTAAAAGTAAACAGGGGAGAAGTTTGGTTACAGCCCGAAAACCCCAATTATCCCATTATTAAAGTAACAGAACAAAACCATTTTATTGTTTGGGGTATTGTAACCAATGTAATCAAGAAAGTGTAATACCAAATGGTATAGTCAAATTGGATTAAAATATCATTCTAATCTAATGGAGGTATCTATAGTTCTTCATTTTACCGCAAGCAATGTTTTTGCTCCTCTTTAATGTCTAAAACGATATATTGGAACCTAAACCATATGATAGTTGCATTTTAAAACTACATGACTAAGTTTCTTATATTTGCTTATAATACAAATTATAGACATAGCTTTAAGTTATAGCCAATTAAGACAAAGCGAAATGGAGAACGAAATTTACGGAATAAACAAAGAACATTCCCATAAACGAGCTATTCAATTAGTTCTTGAAGATTTTTTTTGGGATTGCGGAGATGAATTATCCCCTTTTGGCTCCGATGAAGGATTTGAAGCATTACAAGAATTTAGAAGATGGAGAAAAGAATTTCCAGAAGAAGAAGTAGGGTAT
>JBKEDH010000005.1:0-14253 GCA_047975295.1 Aestuariibaculum sp. | reverse complement strand
TTTTTTCTCTGCTTCAATTTTTCCGAACACAAAATTTTTCAAAAAAAAAGAATGCTAATGCGTCAATATAAAATCAATTGTTATTTTTGCGCATGCAACACGATAAGGTATTAATTTTAGACTTCGGATCGCAATACACACAACTTATTGCGCGTAGAGTTAGGGAACTAAACATCTATTCCGAAATTCATCCATTCAACAAAATCCCATCAAATTTAAGCGACTACAGGGCTGTTGTACTTTCCGGTAGTCCCAATTCGGTTCGTGGCGATGATGCTCTACATCCCGATTTAAGCAATATCCGAGGGCAAAAGCCAATGCTTGCCGTTTGTTACGGTGCACAATATTTGGCTCATTTTTCGGGTGGTAATGTTGCACCCTCCAACACACGGGAATACGGCCGGGCCAATCTGTCGTTTATAAAGCCTGACGAAAAATTATTCGAAAACATAAATAAAGGCAGTCAAGTATGGATGAGCCATAGCGACACCATTAAAGAGTTACCTACAAATGGTGTATTGATTGCCAGTACTAACGATGTAGCTAATGCCGCCTACAAAATTAAAGGCGAAACCACCTTTGCCATACAGTTCCATCCGGAGGTATATCATTCAACCGATGGCAAACAATTGTTGGAAAACTTTTTGGTAAAAATAGCCGGACTGAAACAGGATTGGACTCCCGATTCCTTTGTAGAGGAAACCGTTGAAGCCATAAAAGCCAAAGTTGGCAACGATAAAGTCGTTTTGGGGCTATCCGGTGGTGTCGATTCCACAGTAGCCGCAGTACTTTTAAATAAAGCCATTGGTAAAAATCTATACTGCATTTTTGTTAACAACGGTTTGTTACGCAAAAATGAATTTCAAAGTGTGCTAAAACAATACGAAGGTATGGGGCTTAATGTTAAGGGCGTAGATGCATCGCAACGTTTTCTTGATGCCTTGACGGGTATCGAAGATCCCGAAAAAAAGCGTAAGGCTATTGGCAATACCTTTATTGAGGTTTTTGATGATGAAGCCCATAACATACAAGATGTAACTTGGTTGGCACAAGGCACTATTTATCCCGACGTTATTGAAAGTGTTTCGGCAACGGGAGGTCCTTCGGCAACTATAAAAAGTCATCATAACGTAGGTGGTTTACCCGATTTCATGAAACTTAAAATAGTAGAGCCACTCCGCTCTATTTTTAAGGATGAAGTACGCCGAGTTGGTGCCACTCTAGGCATTAATCCAGAGCTTTTGGGCCGTCATCCGTTTCCGGGCCCCGGCTTAGGAATCCGTATTCTGGGCGATATTACTGCCGAAAAAGTACGTATTCTTCAAGAAGTGGATGCTATTTTTATTAATGGTTTAAAAGAATGGGGGCTTTACGACAAAGTATGGCAAGCCGGAGCTATGCTGTTGCCTGTAAATAGCGTAGGTGTAATGGGCGACGAGCGTACGTACGAAAAATGTGTGGCGCTCCGTGCCGTTGAAAGTACCGATGGCATGACCGCCGATTGGGTAAATCTGCCTTATGAGTTTCTTCAAAAAACATCGAACGAAATTATTAATAAGGTAAAAGGTGTTAACCGCGTGGTTTACGACATCAGCTCCAAACCACCTGCCACAATAGAGTGGGAATAATTTTTCCCATAAAAACCTATTTGTTAAACCGACCGTATATAAAAGGTATATACTTTATAACGGTCTGTTTCGTTTTATATTTGGCATATTATATGCAAAAAAGTAATTTTTTAGATAAAATATAGATTAAATGATTAAATATCTTTTTGTTTTGGGCATTGTATTGTTATCCTTTAATATGGCAAATGCCCAAAAATTCAGTACACATCAAGTAAAGGAAGGCGAAACGGTTTATAGTTTGGCCAAGCAATATTATGTAACAGTCGATGAGATATACGAGCTAAACCCAGATGCTAAAAAAGGCTTAAAACCCCATACCATATTAATCATCCCAGTTTCAAAATCTACAAAACCGGAAACCGCAACGACTTCAACCGTTAAAACAACCAAAACACTTCAAGGCTACGAAACACATAAAGTACGCCGAAAAGAGACCCTTTACAGTTTGTCTAAACGCTATAATATTTCCGAAGAAGAAATAAAAAAAAACAATAGATTTCTATATGCTAATAATTTAAGAAAAGGCGATAAATTAAAAATTCCTATTTACAAAGTTACAGAAACCGTAGAGGAAGTAAAAACCACAAAAACCTATACGGTATTACCTAAAGAAGGAAAATGGCGGGTAGCTTATAAATTTGGAATTACCTTAGACGAATTAGAAGCCCTAAATCCCGATATGGGCGAAACCCTTAAAGTAGGACAACAAATAAATGTACCGAATATTGCATCCGACGAAATAAAAGTTGTTGACGAACAATACAGTTACTACACCGTTTTACCTAAGGAAGGTTTTTATCGTTTAAAAGTCAAGTTAAACCTTACCCAAGACGAATTGGAAACCCTAAATCCGGGATTAAGCGAAACTGGATTAAAAGATGGTATGATTTTAAAAATACCCTTTTCCAACAATAAGATTAATGGTCAAATAGACGAAAACAATACATTTAATACCATAAGTTTATCCGATAAACACTTAGACAGAAACACAAAACACATAGCAGTTATGCTACCGTTTCGATTAAACAGGGTTGAATACGACTCGGTAGATTTAACTCAAAAAAGTATAGAAAAAGACCCTTATCTTGACGCATCGTTAGATTTTTATTCCGGTATCCTGCATGCATTGGACTCTTTGAAAACATTAGGTATTTCTGTAAAAGTTGATGTTTATGATACCGAATACCAAGTAAGCAAGGTTTCCGAAATTATAAATAAAAACGATTTCTCGCAAATCGATGCCGTTATTGGGCCACTTACTTCTGCCACATTTACAAAAGTTGCAGAAGAACTACGAACATTCAATACTCCCGTGGTTTCGCCAATAGGAACCAAATTAAAACTATCTGGAAATGTTTTTCAATCACGGCCGGCCGATAACCTGTTAAGGGACAAGGTTGTAAATTACGTAAAAGCAGATTCTCTGTTTAAAAATATTATTATCATATCCGACAGTAAAAGTTATGCTACGGCAAATTTGCTTAAACAGGAATTTAGCACAGCAAAATCGGTGTATTCCAGAAAAGAT
This sequence comes from Aestuariibaculum sp., assembly GCA_047975295.1. Taxonomy (GTDB): domain Bacteria; phylum Bacteroidota; class Bacteroidia; order Flavobacteriales; family Flavobacteriaceae; genus JBKEDH01. Next base: position 11,097 of record JBKEDH010000005.1, on the reverse strand, counting down.
AAAAAAACAGGAAAAGATGCCAACTATGTTTTGGTCGATGATATAAAAAAACTATTGAATCCCGGAAAAAATATGGTGTTTATAGAAACACAAGACGAAGGTTTTGCCTCTAACGTTACCAGTATTTTGGCATCGTTAAGCCAAAAAAGCGGTATTGAAATTGTTTTGGCTACTACCAATTTTAACTCGGCTTTCGAAGGCGATGCTATTTCAAACGAACACTTATCCCGACTTCAATTTCATTATGCCTCAACATCAAAAAGTTTCAATAACAGTAACAGTCCGTTTATTAAATCTTACCAAAAAAAGCATGGTGTTACCCCAAACAAACGTGCCGTACGCGGCTTCGATTTAACAATGGACATCGTATTACGCCTGGCAACTTCAAACGATTTGTACACCTCGGCCAGCCAACCATCCCAAACCGAATACGTCGAAAATAAATTCGCTTATAAAAAAGAACTTTTTGGTGGTTATTACAACACGTCGGTCTATTTGCTTAAATACGATAATTTAATGGTTATTGAAGAAAAAACACCTTAAATAATGTTTCCCGATAAAAAATTTTTATTGGATTTGGCTCATACCAAAATGCCTTTTGGCAAATACAAAGACCGTTATTTAATCGATTTGCCCGAGCATTATTTGGTTTGGTTTAACCAAAAGGGTTTCCCAAAAGGCAAATTAGGCGATATGCTTAAACAAGTTTACGAGCTGAAAATTAATGGATTAGAAGACTTAATTAGAAATATTAACAAACATTTTCCTAAGTAATTTTTATATTGCAAATAACCCTAAAACTATTCGGTAATAACTGTTTTAATTTCGTAAATTTGCCTGCGTTTAAAAGCGCAATATGTCAACTAAAGCAAAATACATTTTTGTAACCGGCGGGGTTACATCATCGTTAGGAAAAGGAATTATAGCTGCATCGCTTGCCAAGCTCTTACAGGCACAGGGATATCGGGTTACCATTCAAAAATTAGATCCTTATATTAATGTCGATCCGGGTACTTTAAATCCGTACGAGCATGGTGAATGCTATGTTACCGAAGATGGTGCCGAAACCGATTTGGATTTAGGGCATTACGAGCGTTTTTTAAACACAACAACCAGCCAAGCCAATAACGTAACTACCGGACGGATTTACCAAAGTGTTATCCAAAAAGAACGTCAAGGCGAATTTTTGGGTAAAACGGTTCAGGTTGTGCCACATATTACCGACGAGATAAAACACCGCATCCAACTATTGGGACAATCCGGCGATTACGATATTATCATTACCGAAATTGGTGGTACTGTTGGCGATATCGAATCGTTACCCTATATAGAAGCGGTACGCCAATTACGTTGGGATTTGGGCGAAAACAATGGTATTGTTATCCACTTAACATTAATACCTTTTTTGGCTGCTGCTGGCGAACTAAAAACCAAACCTACCCAACATAGCGTTAAAACCTTGATGGAAAGCGGTATCCAAGCCGATGTTTTGGTATGCCGTACCGAACACGATTTACCTAGCGATATCCGCCGTAAATTGGCCTTGTTCTGTAATGTTAGAGAAGAAGCTGTTATACAGTCCATCGACGCTTCAACCATTTACGATGTACCCAATTTAATGTTAGAAGAAGGCTTGGATAAGGTTGTATTAAAAAAATTGGCTCTAAAAAGTGCCAAACCCAACATTGGTAAATGGAATGCCTTTTTAACACGTTTAAAGAACCCAAAAACCGAAATTACCATTGGCTTAATAGGAAAATATGTAGAATTGCAGGATTCATACAAATCAATTCTGGAAGCCTTTATACATGCCGGTGCCCAAAACGAGGTTAAGGTAAATGTAGAATCGGTACACTCCGAATATATCAATAAAGAAAACGTAAAATTAAAACTGGGGCATTTGGATGGTATTTTGGTTGCTCCCGGTTTTGGCGAACGTGGTATTGAAGGCAAAATAGACGCTGTACAATATGTGCGCGAAAACAATATTCCCTATTTTGGTATCTGCCTTGGTATGCAAATGGCCGTTATAGAATTTGCCCGTAATGTTCTGGGTTTACAGGATGCAGATTCGACCGAAATGAACCCAAACACCAAGAATCCCGTAATCGATTTAATGGAAGACCAAAAGCACGTTACCGATAAAGGCGGTACCATGCGTTTGGGGGCTTGGGATTGCAACTTAAAAAAAGACAGTACGGTTTACGGTATTTACAACTCCGAACATATTAGTGAACGCCATCGTCACCGTTACGAATTTAACGGAAAATATAAGACAGACATGGAAAATGCCGGCATGAAAGCTACAGGATTAAACCCCGAAACCGGCCTTGTGGAAATCGTAGAACTTCCCAAACATCCTTGGTTTGTTGGCGTACAATACCATCCGGAATACAAAAGTACCGTGGCAAATCCGCACCCATTATTTGTAGGCTTTGTAAAAGCAGCCTTAGATTACAATAAAAAACGATAGTGCCAGAATGGCATAAAATTAAAATTGGATTATTTTTTGACAAGATAAAAAGAGACTTTCTTTAAAGTGTTATTCTAAATATAAGTGAAGCATATTAAAATGAAAAACAACTATAACCATTTTGATATCTTCCATTTATAAACAACAATATTTTTAGGACAGTTTCATGTTTAACAGACACATAATTGATGGAAGAAAAAAAATTAGATGTTAGGTCGATAATAGGTTTTGTACTTATTTTCGGTATATTAATGTATATGCTTTGGCAAAACCAGCCAACCCAAGAAGAGTTAGAAGCCCAAGAGAAAGCAAAACAGGAACAAGTTGAAGCCGAGCAAAAAGCAAAGAAGCAAGAAGAAGCCACCAAAATAGCAACGGCAAACGAATTTTCCATATCAAATCCGACAGATTCCTTGCAATTAGCCAATTTAAAAAATAAATTGGGCGCTTTTGCCTATTCGGCAACAAAGGTTTCAGATAGCGAAACTTTGGTCGAGAGTGATGTCTTGTCCTTAATATTTAAAAACCGTGGTGGATATCTTTCAGAAATAAAACTTAAAAAGTTTGTCGATTTTAACAATAAACCCATTTACATTATTAAAGATAACAATGCAGGTTTAAACATTAACTTTGGCACCACCGATAGCCGAATTTTAAACACAAAAGATTTATTGTTCGAACCTACTGTTACCAAAAACGGAGATATTACTGTGGTTTCAATGAAACTGAAAGTTTCGGAGACCAAATTTTTAGAATACCGTTACGACATTAAGGAAGGCAATTACATGATGGGCTTTACCGTGCGTTCCCAAGGCATGGATGATGTTATAAATAGTTCGCAAAATATTAATTTAGATTGGGACTTAAAAGGCTACCGCCATGCCAAAAGTATCTCGTACGAAAACCGATATACCGATATCCACTACGAGTATGATGGTGGAAAAGACGATTACACAGGAATGGGCGATACCGAAGAAAATATTGCCGATGTAACATGGATAGGCTATAAACAGCACTTTTTTTCGTCGGTTCTATTAACCGACAAACCTTTTAAAAAGGTAAAACTAAAACAGGAAAATCTAGTTATAGACGAAGATATCGATAGCACATACACTAAGTATTTTGCAGCCCAAATTCCCTTAGAACTTTCAGGTGGCGAACTTAACCATACCATGGATTGGTATTATGGTCCCAGCGATTATAAACTGCTAAAAAGCTACGACAGAAACTTGGATAAATTAGTACCGCTTGGTTGGGGTATTTTTGGTTGGATAAACCGCTATTTATTTATTCCATTATTTACCTTTTTAAGTAGCTTTTTACCCTATGGTATAGCCATTGTAGTCATGACTATTTTAATTAAGCTACTTATGTCGTTTGTACAATACAAGCAATTCTTGTCTCAGGCTAAAATGAAAATTTTAAAACCAGAATTGGATGCCATTCGCGAAAAGTACAAAGATAACAAAATGAAGGCTCAGCAGGAAACCTTGGCATTGCAAACTAAGGCAGGAGCAAGCCCTATGGCAGGATGTATTCCTGCTTTAATACAATTACCCGTATTTTATGCCCTGTTCCAGTTTTTTCCCTCGGTGTTCGATTTAAGACAGAAAAAATTCCTTTGGGCCAACGATTTATCATCCTACGACACCATCATTGAATTACCCTTTAAAATACCATTTTACGGCGATCACGTAAGTTTGTTTCCTTTATTGGCATCTATTGCCATATTTTTCTATATGCGCTTAACAACGGGACAACAAATGGCAACGCAACCGCAGCAGGAAGGTATGCCCGATATGGGCAAAATGATGAAGTATATGATGTACTTCTCCCCTATCATGATGCTGTTTTTCTTTAACAACTACGCATCTGGATTAAGTTTATACTATTTTGTTTCGAACTTAATTAGTATCGGGATTATCTTGGTCATTAAAAATTACATTTTAGACGAGGATAAAATCCATGCCCAAATTCAGGACAAGAAAAAGAATCCAAAAAAAGAAAGCCGTTTCCAACAGCGTATGCGAACCATGATGGAACAGGCCGAACAACAACGACAAACACAACAAAAAAAGCGTAAATAATTTAAAAAAAGCTGTCAAAAAAAAATGACAGCTTTTTTATTTGGTACAATTATTGGCGACCCAAAACGTTAAACAGAGAATAGATTCTTAAATAAATGAAACAGATATTTTCAAGTTTATTAATGTGTTTAAGTTTCGTTTTGACAGCACAAGACATTAATAGCTACGATACTAACGGAAAACGCCACGGTATTTGGAAAAAGAATTTTGAAGGTACCGAAATTACACGCTACGAAGGCGAATTTAAAAACGGCAAAGAGACAGGACTGTTCAAGTTTTATAAAAACGTGGACAACAAACCCCTTTTATCGGCAACTAAAACATTTAATCCCGACACAGGAATTGCCGACGTAAAGTTTCTAACATCCAACGGAAAAGTAATTAGCGAAGGGCAAATGCAGGATAAAAACTATATAGGTGTTTGGAAGTACTATCAAAAAAATTCCAATCAGCTTTTAACCTTGGAGCATTATAACGAAAACGGACATTTATCGGGCGAACGCAAAGTATATTATCCTAACGGAATATTGGCAGAGAAGCAGCACTACAAAAACGGTAAGTTACATGGAAAATCCACCATGTATTCCAAACAAAACAAGATAATAAGCTCGGTGGTTTACGTAGAAGGAAAATTACATGGTGAGGCAAAATACTATTCAAAAGGAAAACTAAATATAGAAGGGCAATACAAAAACGATAAGAAATACGGCACTTGGAAATATTACGAAGATGGAACACTTACCGAAAAAAAGAGTTTTTCAAGCCCTTCAAAAAAACCGTAAAAAGCAATAATCTCGATAATCTTTAGCGAACCTTATCCTTATGCCATATCTTTGCAAATCAAAAAAAAATTGAAAATGAAACGAGTTGTAATCGGACTTTCGGGAGGTGTAGATTCTAGTGTAGCGGCATATTTATTACAAGAACAAGGTTATGAAGTTATTGGTTTGTTTATGAAAAATTGGCACGACGACTCGGTAACCATTTCCAACGAATGTCCATGGTTGGACGATAGTAACGATGCCATGTTGGTAGCCGAAAAATTAGGTATTCCATTCCAAACAGTCGATTTAAGCGAACAATATAAAGAGCGCATTGTAGATTACATGTTCAGGGAATACGAACAGGGCCGCACACCCAATCCCGATGTACTCTGCAACAGGGAAATAAAGTTCGATGTTTTTATGGATATTGCCTTAGAACTCGGTGCAGACTACGTAGCAACAGGCCATTATTGCCGTAAAGGAACCATGCAAAAGGACGGCAAAACAATCTATCAATTACTTGCAGGCATCGATGATAATAAAGACCAATCGTATTTTTTATGTCAATTATCCCAAACACAATTATCCAAATCGCTATTCCCTATTGGAGAACTAACAAAGCCACAAGTACGTGAAATAGCTACAAAGTTGGATTTGGTTACTGCCGAAAAGAAAGATTCGCAAGGCCTTTGTTTTATAGGAAAAGTAAAATTGCCCGATTTCCTTCAGCAGCAATTAAAACCAAAAGAAGGCGTTATTATTGAAATATCGGAATCAGATTCTATATTTCGGCAAACAATGCCCAAATTTCATTCCGAAGAAGAAAAACTCCGATATTTATCGCGTAAAATCGACTACAGTACAACACATGGAAAGGTTGTGGGCAAACACCAAGGTGCCCATTATTTTACAAAAGGCCAACGCAAAGGGCTGGGGGTTGGCGGTATGGTAGAACCCTTATTTGTAATTGATACCGATGTTGAAAAAAACATAATCTACACCGGGCAGGGCAAAACACATCCCGGTCTGTTAAAAAAAGCCTTATTTGTTAATCTTGATGAATTACATTGGATACGTGAAGATCTAAGTTTAAATACAGGCGAAACCATGCGGGTTAAAGCCCGAATACGGTACAGGCAACCTTTACAGGACGCTACCTTGCTTAAAGTTGAAAGTGGTTTGTACATTGAGTTCGACAATTTACAATCGGCAATAACCGAAGGGCAGTTTGTAGCGTGGTATTTTTTTGACAAAGAATTAGTTGGTTCAGGCGTAATTTCCTAAATTGCAGGAAATTAATTGCTTTTATGAAACAAATATTATTATTTTTATGTACCCTTTTATGCATTTATGGCATTAAGGCACAAGAGGATGCTTGGGTATATCTAATAGAAAAAGATACCGAAACGGTTAACGCTTCAATAGCTAATCCAATTGATATTTTAACACAAAAAGCCATCGATAGGAAACACACACACAATATAGTTATTGATGCCCGTGATGTTCCCGTAAACGAAACTTATATTGCTCAACTTAAAGCAGCTACAGGCATAACGGTAATGGCCAAATCGAAATGGTTCAATGCCGTACATATTAGAGGTTCGGTAAACGATATAAATGCATTGACAAACTTAGATTATGTCGATTATATAGAATTTGCAAATAAAAACCTCAACAATAAAAAAGCAAAAGAGAAGCTACAAGCCAAATTTAATACAACACTTGCTAATTATAATTATGGAAGTACTGTCAATCAAGTAGAAATGATTGGTGTAAACCATTTACACACTTCCGGTTTTACAGGTACAGGCATAACGATAGCTGTTCTAGATGCCGGATTTCCCAGTGTAAATACCATGGGAGGCTTTCAGCATTTAGTAAATTCCGGAAAAATTATGGGAACTTACAACTTTGTTAATAGAAACAATGATGTATATACCAATACAACTAGTAACCATGGCACATTGGTATTAAGTACCATGGCCGGATATATTGAAAACCAATATGTAGGTACCGCTCCCGATGCCTCTTACTACTTATTTATTACGGAAGACGATATGGACGAAAACCCTGTAGAAGAGAGTTATTGGGTAGAGGCAGCCGAACGAGCAGATAGTCTTGGCGTAGATATAATAAACACTTCGTTAGGTTATAAAGCCTATCTTAATCCAAACTATTCGTATAACGATTCTAATCTGGATGGCTATACCACATACATAACCAAAGGTGCCAATCATGCTTTCGAAAAGGGTTTATTATTGGTTAATTCGGCTGGTAATGATAGCAACAGCATTGTTGATGCCCCTTCCGATTCGCCCAATGTTTTGTCTATAGGAGCCGTTAATGCATCGGGAAGTTATGCCGGAAGCTCGGTGGGAAGCAATATACAACCTACCCAAAAGCCCGATGTAATGGCACAAGGACAAGGCACCAGTGTTATTACCGAAAACAATACGATAGCAACAAGTAACGGCACCTCGTTTAGCTCGCCAATTATGGCAGGAGGAATAGCGTGTTTATGGCAGGCATTACCAAATAAGTCAAATACCGAAATTATGCAAATTGTACGCAAATCGGCTTCGCAATATACCAATCCGGATTATCAATACGGCTACGGCATTCCCAATTTATGGTTGGCTTACAACAACAATACCTTGCCTGTCGAAACCAATACAGAAAATAAAAATATCAGTATTTATCCCAATCCGGTTTTAAACCATCTGTACATAAAGCAGACCACAAACAAGCCACTACAAATTACTGTTTTTAATGGTATTGGAAAATTGGTATTTCAGCAATCGCACTCCGGACAACAAGATCCTATAAACGTATCGTATCTATCAAGCGGATTATATATGATTAGAATACAATCGGAATTTACAACCAAAACCATTAAGTTTTTAAAACAGTAAGTGAGCAATAAAATAACTCGGCTTTTCAATATAAAATATCCCATCATTCAGGCCGGTATGATTTGGACAAGTGGATGGCGATTGGCAGCAGCAGCAAGCAATTCCGGTATTTTAGGGTTAATAGGTGCGGGCTCTATGTATCCAGAGGTATTACGTGAGCACATCCAAAAATGTAAAAAAGCAACCAATAACCCTTTTGGCATTAATATTCCCATGTTGTATCCCGACATCGATAAACTTATGGCCATTATTGTTGAAGAAGATATTAAAATAGTATTTACCGCTGCCGGAAACCCAAAAACATGGACACCGTGGTTAAAATCGCATGGTATAACCGTAGTCCACGTAGTAAGCAGCTTAAAATTTGCATTAAAAGCCCAAGAAGCCGGTGTTGATGCTATTGTGGCCGAAGGCTTTGAAGCAGGTGGACATAACGGTAGAGACGAAACCACAACGTTTACGCTTATTCCTACGGTAAAGGAACATATACAAATTCCGTTAATTGCTGCCGGAGGGATCGCCACAGGTCGGGGCATGTTGGCTGCCATGGTTTTGGGAGCCGATGCAGTTCAAATAGGAAGCCGATTTGTAGCAAGTAAAGAAAGCTCTTCCCATATAGCCTTTAAACAAAGCGTAATAAACGCCAAAGAGGGCGACACCCAGTTAACCTTAAAGGAATTAACTCCAGTAAGACTTATTAAAAATAAATTTTATTATGACGTTCAAACTTTATACAAAAAAAATGCATCGGTCCAAGAATTAAAACAACTTCTCGGTAGGGCACGGGCAAAAAAGGGTATATTTGAAGGCGATTTAAATGAAGGCGAGCTGGAAATAGGCCAAGTATCGGCTTTAATACACGACATAAAACCTGTTGCCCAAATAGTTACCGATATTGTCACCGAATTTGAACTTGCCAAGACCAATATCGCTTCTTTATAGATTATAAAGGGAATTAGTAACTAAAGATAGATTTCATATATTTACCCAAAAATCTATTAAGAATTGTCCAAGATGCGGAAGCGAAAACAAAGTAAAGAACGGCGTTGTGAGAAACTTGCAACGTTATAAATGCAAAGAATGCTCTAATAATTATACCGTTGAGAAGAAGTCAACAGCGGTAGATAGCAGTACCCGAAGAATGGGATTGATGATGTACTTGGAAGGCCTGGGGTTTAATTCCATTGGCAGAATTTTAGGTGTCAGCCACGTTGTGGTAATAAAATGGATAAAGAAATACGGCTCGGAACTTGACACCATAAAAAATGACAGGCCCGTTCGGATTGTCGAAGCCGATGAAATGCATAGTTACATCGGGTCAAAAAAACTATTGTTGGCTGTGGTTTGCAGTTGATAGAGATGCCGGAAAGCACATTGGTTTCGTTGTCGGGAACAGGGGGAGCGAGACAGGAAGAAAACTCTGGAGGCAAATAGAGCAGTGCACAACGGGTAAGGTAATGGCAGATTATTGGAAAGTATATAATGATGTCATTTCTGCAGAAAAATTGATTCAAACAAAAAAGGAAACTTATACAGTAGAAAGTTATAATGGATTATTCCGGCACTATTTGGCTAGATTTAGAAGAAAAACCAAATGTTACTCGAAATCATTAGAAATGCTAAAAATATCTGTAAATGCGAATCAAGAGTTAAATAGCTAAAGCTATAAAAGCAGCCGCGAGTCTTTCAAAAGCATGACTTATTAATCCTTTTGTAGATCTAACTTTACTTGCTTTTTGAATATCGGCTTTTTCAATAAGCCAGTTAAAAATTGCTTCAATGGGTTGCCTAACCTTTGAAACCGCTGTTGAAAACAGATCATCTGCAGCTTTCAGCCTTTGTTTTATCACATCGGGCATCCCTTTTACAGCCTTAACCGGGGCAAGAACTTCGGAGCACCGATGTTCCAGTATTTATTGGTTCAGCTCGTTTACAAAGCAAATTTTATCCCCCCCCCAAAAAAATGTCCTGTTTTCAATACCCGACCATGCCTCTTTAAACACAGTCACATCATTGACCGGAGCCGGGGTGAACAGGATTTGCTCAGGATGGGGCAGTTTGCCTATACGCCGGAACCCTAACAAATGCAGTTTAAGCCCGTAATAATACATCCCTTTAGTGGAACAATACCCCTTGTTTGCCAGTTCCCTTGCAACTTTTGCTGAACGTTTTCCCGAACAGGTTATGATTGGCATAGAATCCAGTAAACTTTGGTCAAGCAGGCAATCATCAGGTAGAAAATCTGTAAGAAGCATCTCTACAAGCCTAGTGAAAGCACCCCCAAGCTTGTTCAGCCTGTTATTGAACGCTTGATAGCTCCCCAGCTTGGGAAACCACGACATAAGGTATTCCGATGCAAAACGGTGTATGTTTTTTGCTGTCCTATGTCCTTGGTGGTGTATAGCGTACAGGTATATAGTCATAATCTCCTGGTCTGTAAATTCCGGTTTATTATTACCCGTGAACCTTTCGCAATAAAATTGAAGTTCTTCAAACTTGTCACACACATAAAAGTAAATTTTTATTAACTTGTCGTCTTTATCCTTGGAAATCAGTATCTAATTGTTAATTCGTAACTAACTATAAGATACTGGCTTTCAAGGAATTAAACAAATTTAAATCTCTGATTTTCAACTATTTAATGAACTTTTTTTATGCTTTTTCAACACTTGATTCGCATTGTAAATTTACTTATAGCCAAACTAAATAATGAATTATCTATACTTGGTTACTAATTTCATTTTTTCTCTGCTTCAATTTTTCCGAACACAAAATTTTTCAAAAAAAAAGAATGCTAATGCGTCAATATAAAATCAATTGTTATTTTTGCGCATGCAACACGATAAGGTATTAATTTTAGA
>JBKEDH010000167.1:0-14384 GCA_047975295.1 Aestuariibaculum sp. | reverse complement strand
GGGCTTTGTGCATGAGTAAAGCTAATACTACCAATCAACAGTATAACTGTTGCCAATGTGTTAAAAAAATGTGATTTCATCAATTGTTTATGTTCTTGCATACACAAAAATATAATAATTGCCCGCAATAACAACTTTTAAGAATGGTACACGTGGGTTTGTTGCAAATTTGACCAATTTGTGTATCAACTTTGGTTCACGGTAAAAAAATCACAAATCACTTTTCAATATTTGTATATAACAGACAAAGCATTAAATTATCAGAATCGAAGGTTTTTAAAATCTTCAGGGTCTTAAAAATTAACTTAATAAAGAGAATTTTTGTTGTGTACTAAATTAAAAAACATAAAAGTCTTTATGCTGTTGAAACCGAGTTGTTTTTTAACGTTGTTATGGTATTTTCTATTTCGGAATGTAAGGTATTCAAGGTATTTTCACCACGATTAAAAGCTTCGATAATTTCAAATTTTATATCTTGGATATTGTTTTGTAATTGCACAAATAAACTTTTATAATAACCAATACCCGTTTGCAGGTTATCACTAAACGTAAGCAGGTATTTTTCTTCTTTTTTGGTCATTTCGTTTTTGGCTTCCTCTAACTTATTTTTTAAGTAATCGATATAAATAAACAATTCCTTTACAAACATATTGGGCCTATCGGTACGTGTAATAACATTACCTCTACCATAAATATGGTCGGTTATGTTTTTTAGACTCATAATTTTAGAATAATAGGCCATATTGGGACCCGGACAAATGGAAACACCCGGACCTTCGGTTTTGGTATCGAGATTGTACGCCAATAATGCCGATGTACCTAAACCGACACAAGTACACGATTTTTCAACTATTTTGTTGAATTTGGTTTGGTATTGGTCTTCCGGTAAGTTTTGTGCTTCTAACTCTTTAATTTTTATATGTTGATATTCTCTCGAGGCAGTGCACATACCCGTTTCCTTATAGTCTTTATTAAGGGCAACAAACTTTTTAGGACATGAGCTTCCTGGTCGTCCTTTTTTTATTAAAGCATCTTTTTCCAAGTCTTTTGTATTGTTCCTTAAGTTGTTAAAAGGAATACCAAGTGGCGAAATATCGCTTAAATACAAATCGTTTTCTTTGGCAGCGGCCAACTGCTCCATGGTTTTACTATCGACTGTGGTTGCTTCGGGAACCAATAAAAACGGTGACCCCCATCCGATGGAATCCAACTGGTATCGGTCTAATAAAAATTCATGTTCTTGGTGGGTACCAACACCACCCTGTGCCGATATTTTAAAGTTCAGACTTGTTTTTGGAAGTACTTTGTTTTGGCTTTTTAATTCTTGAATTAGAAGCTGCTCTATCGAGGTTCTTAAAGTTTCCCTATTGGCCTTAAACTCTTCTAAAACGGGGCCTAATAAAAAACCATCGGTGGCAAAAGCATGGCCGCCACAATTTAGACCTGATTCTATGCGGTATTCCGACACCCAAAGGCCTTTTTTAGCTAAGAATTTTCCTTGTATTAAAGCCGATCGGTAATCGCTTACCTTTAAAATAATTTTCTTTTTAAAAGTGCCTTTTTCATTCGGATAGAAATCGTCAAATTCGCTCATATAGGCGTATAATCTGGGATTCATTCCTGCCGATAAAACCACCGAACTACATAAATCGCTATTAGCAAAACCGCGAAAAGCAGCATGGGCATCGTTGTATTTAGAAGGTAAAGCTTGTTTTTTAACGTAATTGTCTTTATCAACCTTGGTCATAATGTTAACATCGATACTGCCTTTAACCAGGTTTTTGTTAAGCCATATTTTAATTTCAGATACCGATACGCCTGTTTCGGTCAGTTTCTTAAATTCGGCACCAAGTGTTGCGGTAGAGGGTAACATATCGAGATAAGTCTTAAACTCATCACCCTTTTCTAAAGCAGCTTTTTTTAAGGCTTCAAACTTTTTATCAACTATATCGTTTATTAAATTGAGATAGGATGTAATGCGTTTTGCCCTAAAATCATCTACTTTATTGGTAATTTCCTGATAAGGTATTTCTAGTTTTTCACTGTACATTTTTCGTAATTTCTCGATTAAAATATCATCGACCAACGAAATTACCGAATCGATACCGTATTGGGCCACTTTTAATGGTGAATCGATAGTAAACCCAATGCCCATAACAGGAATATGAAAAGAATGCTTATTGTTTGTCATTTGTTTTTCAAAATTTTTTTAAATTCAAAAGTTACAAAAATAGATGTTTCATTTGGTCTTAATTATGATATTTATCATGAAAGAGAGTATGTATCTATGTATTTTTAAGGTTGAAGTATGAAAAATGAAACAGAATTTTAAGTTTTGTCCATATTTTTCAATATTTTTTCAAATCTTAAAGAAATTATTAATTTTTCGAAAAAAGCATAGCCATTTGTTAAAGCTTCATTAATTTTATGGCTCATTTCAACAGAACCGATTGTATGTCAGTAGAACCAAAATTATCCCGATTTAAACAAAACGTATTATCCAAATATCAAATATACAACAGTATATTTATGACGCTTCCATTCGATGCCATTACCAAAACAGGAGCGTTATTGCCCTTGTTTCACGAAACCTGTAAAAAGGGTTTTGCCAATGGTGACGACCCTACGACCATTGTCGATACTTTTTTTAAAAAATATCAAGCCCGCCGCAACGAGCAGAGCCAAATTAATTTACTGTTCCGTTTTATCCAATATATCGAGCGCCAAGTAGTGCTTTTCGATGCCGTAGAGGATTCAGCCTTCCCTGTTGTAAATAACATGGAAGGTATTGGCTCGCTACGAAATTTAAAAGAAACCGCCATATCGAGTAATAAAATGGAGGATTTAAAAAAGTATCTCGAAGAGTTTAAGGTGCGTATTGTTTTAACGGCGCACCCTACACAGTTTTATCCAGGTACTGTATTGGGTATTATTACCGATTTAACCAAAGCGATTAAAAGTAATAACCTGTCCGAAATAAAAAATCTTTTTGGGCAATTGGGTAAAACGCCGTTTTTTAAGCGTGAAAAGCCAACACCTTACGACGAGGCCAAAAGCTTGATTTGGTACTTGGAAAATGTATTTTACCATTCGTTTGGTACTATTTACAATTACATACAGCAAAATATTTATGCCGATGGTAAAAAGCATAACGAAATTATTAATGTTGGTTTTTGGCCCGGTGGCGATCGCGATGGCAACCCTTTTGTTAAACCCGACACCACTTTAAGGGTAGCCAATAAACTAAAACAAACCGTACTGAAGCAATATTACAACGACTTAAAAACATTACGTCGCCGTCTTACCTTTAAAGGTGTAGAAGAGCGTATTATCCGGTTGGAGACCATTATGTACAACTTTAGTATAGATCTAAATACCCGTTACGAAACCATTACCTCACGCGAGTTTCTTAAAGAACTTTTGGACATAAGGGATGTTATTGTAGAAAAACACCAGTCGCTGTACGTTAACGAAATAAACAGCTTGATTAACCGAGTGCATATTTTTGGTTATCATTTTGCAACTTTAGATATCCGTCAGGACAGCCGCATACACCATTCGGTATTTACCAATGTTATAGATTATTTAATAGAACAGGGTGCCAATACCATACCGAAAAACTATCACGATTTATCGGAGGCCGAACAGGTTGGAGTACTTTCAAAAGTATCGGATGAAAATATAGATTTAACTGCTTTTGAAGACGAAATGGTTTACAATACGCTAAAAACCATCGAAGTTATTAAACAAATACAAACAACCAATGGCGAACGGGGTGCCAACCGCTACGTAATAAGTAACAACCAAACGGCATTAAACGTTATGCAATTGTTTGCCATGCTTAAAATGGTGGCTTTTAAAAATGATTTAACGGTTGATATCGTACCGCTTTTTGAAACCATTACCGATTTGGAAAATGCACCAAGTGTTATGGAGCAACTGTACACCAATCCCGAATACATGGCACATTTAAAAGCAAGAGGGATGAAACAAACCATAATGTTGGGCTTTTCGGATGGAACAAAAGACGGTGGCTACCTAATGGCCAACTGGGGTATTTATACCGCCAAGGAAAAACTAACCGAAATGTCCCGAAAATACGATATTACCGCTATATTTTTTGATGGTCGTGGTGGACCGCCGGCACGTGGTGGCGGAAAAACACATCAGTTTTACTCGTCGTTAGGGCCAACCATTGAGGATAAGGAAGTACAGCTTACCATACAGGGACAAACCATAAGCTCGAATTTCGGTACTCTGGATTCATCTCAATACAATTTGGAACAATTGATAAGTTCGGGGATGTTTAACCGATTAGCAAAAGACAGTCTAAAAATGTCGGAACCAGACCGTTTGGTCATGACCGATTTGGCCGAAACCAGTTACCAAGCTTATAGAACATTTAAAAATCACGAAAAATTTATACCTTACTTAGAGCGTATGAGTACTTTAAAATACTACGCCAAAACCAATATTGGTAGTCGTCCTTCAAAACGCTCAAAGTCCGATCATTTGGTGTTTTCCGATTTAAGAGCTATTCCATTTGTTGGGTCTTGGAGCCAGTTAAAACAAAATGTTCCCGGATTTTTTGGTGTGGGTACTGCCCTAAAAAAGTATGAAGACAATAACGAATTCCACAAAGTACAAGAACTTTACAACAATTCGAAATTTTTTAAAACCCTACTGGAAAATAGTATGATGTCGCTTACCAAATCGTTTTTCGATTTAACCAAATATATGTCGCAAGACGAGGAATTTGGTGCATTTTGGGATATTATCTATACCGAATATGCCACAACCAAACGCTTGTTGTTAAAACTTACCGGTTATAACGAACTTATGGAAAACGAACCTTCCGGAAAAGCATCGATTGAGGTTAGGGAATCTATTGTGTTACCTCTGTTAACCATCCAACAATACGCCTTAAAGAAAATACAGGATATGGAAAAAATGGATACCATTGACGAGGAAAAACTAAAAGTTTACGAAAAAATAGTAACACGTTCATTGTTTGGAAATATTAATGCCAGTAGAAATTCGGCTTAATTGGGAACAGTTGAGGGTACGATTGGATTTTTTGTACTAAAAAAAACAAACCTGTCTAGTTTAAAAAACCTGATAGGTTTTTAAAGTAAACTAAAGATATAGAACAAGTTCGGTACAAAAATTATAAATTGAAACGTTTTGACCCTTAATTTTTGGTTTCTTTTACTTTTTTAGCAAATAGAAAAGTCTAAATCATTTCAATTTAAAACTTTTTGTATTTCTTTTTCCAAGGTGCATTTTTTAACCAGTCTCCGGCCATAATACAACCATAAGGCATAACCTCGTCTAAAACGGTTCCCAGACCAAATTCGTCCATTTGCTCCCTGACCGATTGGGCGTTTTTATAAGCACTTGGTAGCTCGGTAATATCGATTTCTTTAGAAAAAAACCGAACGTCCAATCCTTTTGTTTCCTCTTTAAAAATTTGCATAATACTTCCCGTTTTACTGTTTCTGTGCTGTGTGCGGCTTATATTTCTGCCGGCTCCATGAGGAGCAAAGCCCAGATTGGTTTGTGTTGTTGCCCCTTCAACAATCAATACAGGTTCGCTCATGTTTAGAGGTATCAATCTTGGGCCTGTTATATCGGGCATAAACTTGGCATCCAAAGGTGTTGCTCCTTTGGCATGGTAAAACAAGTCACCATCTTTAAAAACAAAATTATGTTCGTTCCAGTAACGGTCTTCTATGTTAATTTTTAGAGATTGTGCCACAGCATTATGGATAACCTCGTGGTTGGCTTTGGTCCATTGGCGTATAACCTGTAAGGCATTCCAATAACTTTGTCCTTCTTCGGTATCGAAAGGAATCCAAGCGTTTTGTTTTAGGGTTTCCGGTGATAGATCTTTTCTAAAGCGTTCGGCTATTTTCATACCTTTTTTAAATAGTTTGGCTCCCGGACCTCTTGAACCATGGTGGGTTACCAACATGGTATTTCCAGATTTTTTGGAAGTGCCTACAAACAAAAAGTGATTACCATCGCCTTGAGTTCCTAAATGCGAACGTGCTATTTTTATATGTTCGTTGTCGTTTAACAATGTATTATCCTTAAAAGCTTTAAGTAATTCGTTAGGAAAACGGTATTGGGCATTGCGGTCACGGCCTCCGGGACCAAAATGGGTATTGGTATGGGCAGCATCTAATACGTCTTTAGGGTTGGTCTTACCTAGATCGGTTAGCATAACCGAACAACAAATATCGGCACTGTGCATACCTGGATGGATGGCATTTTTAGCTACGGCAACGCCTCCTACAGGAATAGTACCATTGGATCCTGTTGGGCAGGCATCGGGCATAATGGCACCGGTAACCAAGGTTGGAGTTTTCATTAGTGTTTGCATGGAACGCACAACCGTATTTATATTTTCCTGTTCTAATTCGTTTTTTGCTTTTATGTTTATTGAAAATGGTACGGGTGCTTTATGTAAAGCCAATAGTTCGGGTAATTTAAACTGCTCTAAATATTGAAGCAATGCCTCGTCCTGTAAGTTATTTTCGTTTATGTGTATTAAAGCCTTTTTCATCCATTTACCTTGCCGGTAACCTAATGCGATGAGTTCTTTTCCTGTAATGTTCATTTTATTTTCTATTATTTTTTAGTTTTATTTGCGTAAGCGATTGGAGCTGGCTACCGTGTAGCGCGGAAAGCGCGACCCCGAAACGGTTAGCCTTGACTTTGTTATGAAACCAACTATTGGTTACCGTTTTGGGGTTACGCCCAAAAAAATTATTTGTTAACCGAAAAAATATCTTTTAATTGCTCAATAACGTTTCCGTTTCCAGCCACTGTAATTTTTCCAATTTTATCGGCTATTTTTTCGACGTATTCCATTTCCTTTAATTTGAACAACATGGTGTTGTCTTCCATTAATTTGGCGGTGTTTAACAGACTTCGTGTAGAAGCTGTTTCTTCGCGCCTTGTAATAACATTGGCCTGTGCTTTTTTCTGTGCGATTAGTACTTGATTCATAATATCTTTCATGTCGCCCGGTAAAATTATGTCACGCATACCTGTGTGCAATACGTTAACGCCTAATTTGTTGGCTTGTGCTTTTACATTGTTCAAAACGACTTTTGCTACGTTGTCTTTTTGTTCTAACAACTCATCGAGTGTATAGGTGCCAACATAGGCCCTTAATGCCAATTGCAAAGTTATATAAAGTTGTTTTTCGTAATCTTTATTTTGCATTAAGGCGGTTTCTATATCGGTTATTTTATACTGTGCATAAAAATTGATTCGAATGGTTGCTTTGTCTTTTGTAAGTAGCTCTTGCCCTGCTATTTCTAATTGTAATTGGCGTAAATCGGCTTTTGCTATTTTTATGGTTTGCTGGTTTTTCCAAAACCGGTATGTACCGTGATTCAATGTTTTTATATATGTATCATCGACCATTAAAATGGCTTTTTCGTAAGCAGCAATTTCAAAAACACGCACATAAGGTAATAACTGGGCATGGCTTAATACAGTTTTATCGATGCTTTCGGTAATATCGATTTTACTTAAATTGACCGTAACGAATTTATATTCGATTAAGGTATTCCAAAAGGTGTATCGGCCTGCTCCCAACACTCGTTTAAAATTATTGTTTTCGTAAACTAGTACAATTTCATTATCTAAAACATCGACCACGTGTAGCATATTTGTTAGTGTACTATCTTCCATTAATATTTCCAATGGTTTTGGGGCATAAAATTCGTGGTTTAAAGCATATTTTTCGACGTGTTTGCCAAATCCTACCCAATAAGTGCCATTGGTAAGTGTACGTTTGTAGTTACCGTTTTTAAACACTAATCCTACTGTTCCTGTGTTAATACGTACTCGTTTCATTTTTATAGTTATTTAATTATTGGTTTTTATTTTTTATTTGTTATTATTTTTTAATTGAAAACAAAGCAAAAGAGAACCATCGTTCCAACTACGGAAATACAAGTGATTAAAGTGTATTATAACTTGTTTTTAAGGCAGATATATTGGTTGCTTATCGTGAAAATCACAATATTTTTCCAATGTATGGACCTTTAAAGAACTTATAAAAACAGTTTTAATATAACTGTATTTCAAGGTGTCACCCCGATTGCCTTATTGGCCGGTAACCTTTTGCCTTGTTTTTTTTGTAACCTATTTTAAAAAGTTGGTTTTCTTTTAAAAATATGGATTTTGAGTCCATTTCAAGCTGTAACCCAGTTACAGTGCGTTTACCAATTTCGCCATCACGTTTTTGCATGAGTAGGATTCGAACCTACAATTGATAATCTATTGCTCTACCAAACTGAGCTATCCCAACTTTTGTTGGGAACGGGATTCGAACCCGTGACAGATAGATGGTGATTGTTTTTTGGATAAACAATTCGAAACCTTCAAGTCAAGTTGCATATAAATACCTAATACCCATCGGCAAGGTTTTATACAATAGTGCTATACCGAAACACCCAACAGGACTTGCTTGATATTTTTTATTACAGGCATTTGTCTGGAAAGCAGGATTCGAACCTGCAACCTCCCGCTTCCAAAGCGAGCAAACAGCCATTGTTATTTTTCCAGATTATATATTTAAGAGCGTTTGTTAAGCTCCACCAGCTTCCTGTGTCTGGTGGAGCACTACTTACAAAGTCTAAAAAGAAGACTTCTTTATTATTACATTGCAAATATTTTCATGTAATTACGCAATGTTTTTGCGTAGTTTAATTTTTTTTTGAAAAATTTCTTATATTTTAGTAAAAATGAATTAGAACAGTAACATTATGGCCGTTAATAAAAACGCTCTTATTAGATATAAAACCATAGATAAATGTCTTCAAAACCATTTTAGAAGCTGGACATTAGACGATTTAATAGAAGCCGTATCGGACGCTCTTTACGAATACGAAGGTAAAGATGTTAATGTTAGCAAGCGTACCGTACAATTGGATATACAAATAATGCGTAGTGATAAACTTGGTTATAATGCGCCTATTGTGGTTTACAATAGGAAGTATTATAAATATGAAGACGAAAATTACAGTATTGTAAACATTCCCGTAACCGATAAAGACGTTGAAATAATGAACAATGCCATCCAAGTATTAAAACAATTTAAGGATTTTTCGCTTTTTAAGGAGATGGACGGTGTTTTACAGCGTCTGGAAGATTCGGTTTACGCATCTCAGGTCAATAAACGGGCCATTATTCATTTAGATAAGAACGAACAATTAAAGGGGCTAAACTTTATTGATGTTATTTATAAAACCATTCAAGATAAAACTGTTATTAATGTTAATTATCAGTCGTTTTCGGCAAGAGTACCTAAAATTATAGAAGTACACCCGCAATTATTAAAAGAGTTTAATAACCGTTGGTTTTTACTGGCCTACCAAAATGAAAAGTTTATAACACTTGCTTTAGACCGGATAATTGGTATAAAACAGAACAAAAAACTTAAATATATAGATATGGCCGTTAACGGCGACGATTTTTATAGCGATGTAGTAGGCGTAACCGTATCGAACATCAAAGCCGAATGCATACAATTTTGGGTCAATAAAAAAAATGCACCTTATATTATTACAAAGCCTTTCCATTGGTCGCAGCGTATTATAGAAACCCGTGAGGATGGCGTTGTTTTTAATATTTTTGTTCAGATTAATTACGAATTGGAGCGTTTAATTCTCGGATTTGGTGAAAGTCTGGAGGTTTTAAAGCCCAGAAAATTGCGAAACCGTATTTTGTTTAAACAAAAGTTGGCGGTTAGGAATTATGAACGGAAACAGGAATGATAACCTCATGTTTTAAGCAGGGAGAGTTACTTAATTGGTAACAGCCATTTGGAATAAGCAAACAGTAGCGTTATTGTAATGAGCAGGCAGTCCATAAGTATTTTCCAATTTTGAAAGTCCCAAAAAATCGAAACCACATTTTTTATAGTATTCAATAAGCCCCGTATTTTCTCCGACCGTATCCATTCGTATAAACTTTTTTTCATTTTTGGTAGCGTATTTTCTTGCCCATCTAACTATTTCAACCACCAAATTTTGTCCCCTAAATTCGGGGTTTGTGGCAATTCGGTGTATGTAAATGGCGGGGGCGCTATTTTTGTTGCCCCAAATTTTGGGATCGCTATGCGTAATTGTCCAGATAGAGGCAATTTTATTGTCAATTACAATTTTCCATTGCCTTTTTTTGTATATTTCCTGTTGAATTAAACTTCTGTCAAAATCTGTCCAAATAACAGTTCCTTTTGTTTTTTGAAAATTGGCTGCATACCGATAAAGTTTGTGAATGAGATCTATATCTTCAGTTTTACTACTTAATATTTGCATGATATTACTTTCTTGTTAAAACCCTGTTGTAAACAAATTCCGCGCACCCTTTATTCCACATTTTTGGTATTTGTTGTACGCTTGGGCGGCACGTTCGTCGATACTTGTTCCCGATTCGTTGTTAATCCAGCCATTTAAAGCAGCATTTAAAACATAGGCTTCGGGAGCCATTAAGTGCGTTGTCCATAAAACGGGGTTGGCTTGCGATTTTTTTATCTCAGACGAAAAAAAGCGTTTGCTGTAACATGCCAAAATAATAACATCTTTTGAAGTGTTGGATTTGTTGTAGTCTATGCTTACTTTAAAATCCATAAGGCCATCGTGGCCTACGTAGGCTGTAACATTGGCATGACCACCAAATTTAAGTGTTTGGTTGTTATGGGTAATGGTAACCGGTAACTGGCTGTTGGATGCCTTTAAAAAATCTTCAATACAAATCTTTATTTGTTCGCCGTCGTAAGCATCGGCAAGCATGTAAACATCTTTTGTTTTATGCTTAAATAAAAGCCGTTCCAATATGGTCGAACTATTAAGTGTTATGGTAGATACAAGTTTCCAATTTTCGGCTTTGTTTTTAAAAAATGATTTTACTCCAAATGCGGCACCCCAATACAGATTGTTTTTTGTGTCTTTACCATTTCCCAACGATTTTGGAACCGGAACAATACCTTGGTTTTCATTATCGCATAACGCAACGAAAGTATGTATTGTTTTGGTTTGTGCTATTACAATGTTGGGTAATAGTACAATTAATAGAATAGTATAAAATGTCTTCATTTGTTTAAGAGCCTGTTTAAAATTTATATCAATTGTTTTTCTATGTCTCTTTTTGCGTATAATTTCGTTAAAATTTAATCAAGTAACCCCTATTTGCCTCATTATAAATCAAAAATAAACTATACAAAAAGTCTATCATACAAATTTAAACAGGCTCTAAATGGGTTACTTCTAAAAATACTGTTTTATCTTTTTCGATATCGGAATGGTGTTCAAAAAATATCCGTTTGCCAGTTAGTTCGGCTTCAATTAAATACAAATGGCCTTTAAAATAGCACTGTTTAACTTTAGCTTTTAGTGGTGAATGTTTTACCACTTTTAGTCGATGAGCATAAACTATACCATAACCTTCAATTTCGTTAAATTCGCAAAAAAAAGATGCTATAAGTGTAGTTTTCGGATTATTGTACAACTGTTTCGGACTGCTGTTGGCTATAATTTTATTATTGTGTAAAACAATCATTTTATTTGAAAATGCCAATACATCGTCTTTATCGTGGGTGGCCACAATACAGGTGATTTGCTTTTCTTTTAAATATTGGAATAAACTACGTCTTAGTGATTGTTTTTTAAAATTGTCGATATGGCTAAAAGGCTCGTCCAACAATAGTATTTCGGGTTGTTTGGCAATGGCCCTGGCAATGGCGACCCGCTGTTTTTGTCCGCCACTTAATGTTTTTACTTTGGTATTGGCAAAGGCTTCTAATTCTACCACTTTTAGAAGTTCTTTTATTCGAGCCTGCTTTTCGTTAGGATAAAAATTGGACAGGAATGTTCCAATATTTTCGGCAACCGATGTAAACGGCATTAAATCGAATTCTTGGGCTACGTATTTTATAAAATCGTAGCCCACAACCAAGTTGAATTTGGGACCGAGTATTTTGGTGCCGCTCCATAGTATTTCACCTTCATATAGATCGTGAACACCATAAAGCAATTTTAAAAGAGTGCTTTTTCCCGACCCGCTTTCGCCTATAATAGCAACATGTTCGCCTTTATTGGCTTTAAAATTAATATGCTTTAAAACGGTATTGCTGCTATATTGAAACGAAATATTTTTTACTTGTAGCATGAAACTGGAACTCAAAAAGTCTTGATTCTTGATTTAGTTTTTTTCCTTTAGTTCTTCACTTTTTGGTAAGGTTTTAAAACCCATATTGTAAAGTGTAAACCCAAAAATATCGGCATACTGTTCTATGGTTTTGCTTATGGGTGTTCCTGCGCCATGGCCGGCATCGGTTTCTATACGGATAAGTACCGGATTATGTCCGGTTTGCTTGTTTTGCAGTTCGGCAGCAAATTTAAAACTGTGTGCAGGTACCACACGGTCGTCATGATCGCCGGTAGTTACTAAAGTTGCCGGATATTCGATGCCTGCTTTTACGTTGTGTACGGGTGAGTAGCCTTTTAAATACTCAAACATTTCCTTACTGTCTTCGGCTGTACCATAATCGTAAGCCCATCCTGCTCCAGCGGTAAATGTATGATAACGTAGCATATCCAATACGCCAACAGCCGGTAAGGCTACTTTTATTAAATCGGGACGTTGTGTCATGGTGGCGCCAACCAACAATCCGCCATTGGAACCACCTCGTATGGCCAAATAATCGGATGAGGTGTATTTATTTTCAATCAAATATTCGCCTGCAGCAATAAAATCATCAAATACATTTTGCTTTTTCAACTGTGTTCCGGCATTGTGCCACGCTTTTCCGTATTCGCCACCGCCTCGTAAATTGGCAACGGCATAAATACCGCCCTGCTCCATCCATACAGCGTTGGCAATGCTAAAACTGGGTGTTAAACTAATATTGAATCCGCCATAACCGTAAAGAATGGTTGGGTTTTTACCGTTAAGTTCCGTGCCTTTTTTATAGGTAATGATCATGGGGACTTTGGTGCCATCTTTCGAGTTGTAAAACACCTGCTTACTTTCGTAGTCATCTGGATTAAACTCCAATGTGGGTTTCCAATATTGTTTTGTTTCTCCAGATTGTGCATTGTAAGTGTAAATACTTCCGGGTGTATTGTAATTGGTGAATGAATAATACAATACCTGATCTTCCTTTTTACCTGAAAAACCACTGGCAGTTCCTACACCGGGTAATTCAATATCCCTAATTAATTTACCGCTGTAATCGTATTGCTTTATTTTCGAAATGGCATCGATCATATAATTTGCAAAGAAATAACCATTACCGGTTGTTGGCGAAAGCACGTGTTCGGTTTCGGGAATAACATCTATCCAATTACTGGGCGTTGGGTTTGCGGCATCTACTTTTACAATGCGTTTGTTCGGAGCCTTTAGATTAGTGATTAAATATAAAGTGCTGCCATCGCTATCGATAATATTGGTATCGCTGTCGGTATGGTTTAAAACGGTTGTAAACTTGGTGTTTGGTTTGGTTAAATCTTTAATTAACAATTTATTTCCTGAAGTAGATACTTTAGGTGCAATAATAAGGTAATGGTCGTCTTCGGTAACCATAGCGTAAATGTAGCGGTGCTTTTCTTCGGGCGTGCCACCATAAATAAGTTGGTCCTGCTGTTGTGGCGTTCCCAATTTATGGTAATACACTTTGTGCTGGTCGGTTTTTGCCGAGAGCTCGCTGCCTGTTGGTTTGTCGTAACTTGAATAGTAAAAACCTTCGTTTTTGTACCAAGAAATCTGGGTAAATTTAATATCGGTTAAAGTATCTTCTACAATAGTTTTGGTTTCAACATCTATTACCAGTACTTTCCGCCAGTCGCTGCCACCTTCAGAAATAGAATATGCCAATATTTTACCGTTTTTTGAAAAACTAACGCCATCGAGCGATGTTGTACCACCTTTGCTAAAGGTATTGGGGTCTAAAAATACTTGGGCGGTATTAGAATCTTCTCCGGTTTTATAGCGGTATATAACATTTTGGTTTTGCAGCCCGTTGTTTTTGTAAAAATAAGTATAGTCGCCTTCTTTAAAGGGAGCACCCACTTTTTCGTAATTCCACAATGCTGCCAAACGGTTTTTTAAAGCTTCACGATACGGAATTTTATCTAAATAGGTGTGGGTTACTTTATTTTCGGCTTTTACCCAAGCTTCGGTTTCGGAGCTTCGATCGTTTTCTAACCAACGGTAGGGATCGGCAACTGTTATTCCGAAGTAATCGTCTGAAATATCGGTTTTTTTGGTTTCGGGATATTGAATTGCCATATTGTTCGGTTTATCGTTTTTACAGGCTATTACTGTAATAAGTAATAAAATGAATGGTGCTACTTTTTTCATGG
>JBKEDH010000139.1:0-17982 GCA_047975295.1 Aestuariibaculum sp. | reverse complement strand
TACATAGCAAAGAAGCACAAATAAGTGTTTCCAGCTTACAAGCAGGTGTTTATATACTAAAAATGGAAACACTTGAAGGTAGTGCCACAAAACGTTTTATAAAAAGATAAAAGATGTCTTACGAGGCTGTCTGAAAAGTAATTGTTTTAAGGTTAGGATTGTAGAGATTCTAAGTGAAACGAAGAATAATAGCTTTTTAGACAGTCTTATTTTTTACAAACATCACAACTTTTCGCCTCTCATCACTGCTCACTTCTTTCCTATTTAAGTTATAAGTTGTCTTTAATTGTATTTTTATGTCTATATTAATAAGTTTTGCTATGAAATTTTATATTTTATTTGGGATTGCTTTTATTTTAACAATGCCAATGGCCAATGGCCAGATTGACCCTAATTGGGAAGCCGATGTTACGGGCTACGAACAACCTTCTTGGTTTAACAGCCAACGTGTCCAGATCCATAGTAGGGTAGCACGTCCATATTATAACAACCCCAATCATGCACTTTATAGCAGTTGGGCCGAAAAAGTAATTACGGTGGTTGGAGCAAATACTTTTGTTAGGCATATAAAAACCGATGATGCTCCAATACAATGGAAAAGTGCTTGGGGTGAGTGGACCACCACGGCCGAAAATGATCGGAACATTATACAAGAAGCTGTAGATGAAGCACATACCCACAATACTAAAATGATTGGTTATTATAACCACTATACAGATGGTTATTTACGGGATAATTTCCCGCAGTATAAATGTAAGGATAAGAGTGGTAATGATGTTGTAAGAAACGGAAGAGGTACAATGATATGCTTTAACTCTCCTGCAGCAGATTTGATCCAGACCCGTTTAATCGAATTTATAAAAATGGGGGGAGATGGTATTTATTTCGATGAATTGCATATGCCAAGTGAAGGTTGCTGGTGCAACAATTGCCAAACCAAATACCAAACTCTTACAGGAAATGCTATACCTACTGTAAATGATGTTTATTGGCAAAACCAGAAATATAAAAATTATCAAAATTTCAATAATGCTTCTGTTCTTGAAACATTTTATAATTGGCGAACAGCCATTATGGAAGAGAACCCCGAAGCAGTAATGATTATTGGGAGCAATACCTTTCCCAGAATGATGAACAGGCACTTAAATTCCGATTTGCTTCGTGTTTCGCATGCCCATAAAACCGAATGGGATCTTGCTAATAAAGCATTAGCCAATGTACCCTATGGTATCTATAAACCAAGAGCTACTGTATGGCGTGGTTTAGCCTATAATCTATCAAGAGATGTGGGCGATGGCCGTCCGGCCCATTATTGGATTCCCGGGATGAGTTATGTGCCGTCCAACGTTTTAAAAGCGGCCACGGCCGGTATGATTTCTTTTGGAAATATTGCCAATATAGATATGCGAGAAATCCTTTCTCCCGATATGGATTTTGTCGATGCAGTAACGTATGGCAATACCGTATCGCCTACTTTTGAAGGTACAAAACCTGCAAGATGGTTGCTTATCCATTTTAACGAAAAAGCTTTGGAAACCCATTTGGGCACAACAAGCGCTGGATGGACCAATTTCCTTTCGGCATTTTATGGTGCCTACCACAGTGCACACGAACAACGAATACCTATGGGTATAATAACCGATTCTCAAATTAGACAAGGCCTGTTTCAAGATGCCAAAGTTTTGTTTTTGCCCAATGCCAGTATTCTTTCGGCTGGATTGCAAGCTAAAATTACCGCATTCGAAAACGCTGGTGGTATTGTAATTACTCAAAACTCTTCATGGCAATGGCATAACAGCTCAGGTTTTAATAGCGCAAAAACGGCCTTTAAGGCTCTTTTGGATAACGTTGCCGAACGTCCATTTATGAAATCGCAAGGCTCATCATTTTACTATGCCAATTATTTTACCAAAAAGGAAAATGACGAAACGACCTTTTTGGCTTCCTATAGCAATAATTTGGAATGGATTATTACACATGTAGGATCCGACCCTACCGATTACTCTTCGGGCGGCTATCCCAACAGTGCGCCGGCTCCTGTTAGTGGTATTACGCTAACGGTAAACTCCGGAGCTACGCCCAAATCGGTTAAAAATGTAGTAACAGGAGCATCGGTTTCCTATAATATTTCGGGAGATAA
Organism: Aestuariibaculum sp.; assembly: GCA_047975295.1. Classification (GTDB taxonomy): domain Bacteria; phylum Bacteroidota; class Bacteroidia; order Flavobacteriales; family Flavobacteriaceae; genus JBKEDH01. The sequence goes on along the minus strand of JBKEDH010000139.1, from coordinate 15,842 downwards.
GCTTACCTTAACGGTGCCTACATTTCAGGAAGCGGCACTTATAGAAATAAAATACGATGATATTGCACTAAGCCAAACATCGGCCAGTTTAAACAAGGAAGCGTTTTTACACCCAAATCCTGTTTCCGATGTACTGTATGTAAATAATTTAAAGGAAGGTTCCAATATTGAAATACATAATATTTTGGGGCAATTGGTTACCACTAAAAAAAATAGTGCTACCATTAATGTTTCAGGTCTTTATCCCGGTTTGTATGTGCTTACCATTACAAACGGAAATAAAAAAGAAACCTTGAAATTTGTAAAGAAATAATAAGCATAAAAATAAAATAGGTCCAACAAATTTTTAAAAACTTGTTGGGCCTATTTTAATATCTGTAAAAATTATTTTCTACTCTATTTAATTTGATATCATATGCAAGATACTCAATAAATACAGGTAGCTTCTTTAAACCACAAATCCAACTAAATCCTCGATCTTTGAAATCAGTTGGATTTTTATCGAAGTATTTTCTAATGAAATTTTATTGTATTTAGAGACAAAAATGGTTGAAAACCCCAGTTTTTCAGCTTCCAAAATACGTTGTTCCACACGTTGTACAGGACGTATTTCGCCCGAAAGACCAACTTCGGCAGCAAAACAAAAATTCTTTTGAATGGATATATCTTCATTCGAAGACAAAATAGCAGCCACCACAGCCAAATCTATTGCGGGATCATCGACCGTAATACCCCCCGTAATATTTAAAAATACATCTTTGGCCCCAAGCCTAAAACCGGCCCGTTTTTCCAAAACTGCCAAAAGCATATTTAGGCGTTTGGCATTAAAGCCTGTTGCGCTACGTTGTGGTGTACCGTAAACGGCTGTGCTAACAAGGGCTTGGACTTCAATCATAAGTGGGCGCATACCCTCTAAGGTTGCGGCAACGGCATTGCCCGAAAGTTCATCGTCTTTTTGAGAAATCAGTATTTCCGAAGGATTGGAAACCTCACGCAAACCCGAACCCTGCATTTCGTATATACCCAGTTCGTTGGTAGAGCCAAAACGATTTTTATGTGCCCGCAAAATGCGGAATACATGGTTGCGGTCGCCTTCAAACTGTAAAACGGTATCAACCATGTGCTCTAAAATTTTAGGCCCTGCAATATGCCCATCTTTGGTAATATGTCCTATTAAAAGGACGGGAGTAGCTGTTTCCTTGGCAAATTTTATAAGTTCGGAAGTGCATTCCTTTATCTGTGAAATACTTCCCGCCGACGATTCGATATAATCGCTATGTAAGGTTTGTATGGAGTCGATAACCACCACATCGGGCTCTAAGGCTTCAATTTGTTTGAATATGTTTTGGGTCTTGGTTTCGGTTAAAATATAGCAATTACTGTTGTTGGGATTAATACGCTCGGCACGCATTTTTATCTGTTTTTGGCTTTCTTCGCCCGAAACGTATAATATTTTATAAGGTAATTTTAATGAAATTTGAAGCAATAATGTACTTTTTCCAATACCGGGTTCGCCACCCAAAAGCGTTAGGGAACCCGGAACCAATCCGCCGCCAAGTACTCGATTAAATTCTTCATCAAGTGTATTTAATCGGGGTTCTTGTGAAACATCAATATCATTAATAAGAAGAGGTTTTGCTGCTTTTTTTATTAAAGAAGTTGTTGGCTTCCAACTGTTCTTTTCCGGTTTTTGAACCACTTCTTCAACAATAGTATTCCATTCTTTACAAGCATTACATTGTCCTTGCCATTTGGCATATTGCGACCCGCAATTCTGACAGAAATAGGTTGTTTTTATTTTTGCCATAACGTGTGTGTTTACTGCTTTACTTTTTCTCGGTTAAAGATAGGTAAATAAATTAAGGACAGTCCGCCAATAACGATAATCATAAGGGTTTGCGACGCCCATACAATCCAACCAAAGGCCAAACTGGGCTGTTCGGCAATTCCGAACAACGAGAAGGCAGCAAAAACCGCCAAGGGATATGCTCCAATACCGCCGTTAGTGGCTGCAATACTAAAACTGGCCGAAATAAAACCCACCAGAACAGCTCCTAACGAAATGCCTTTTAAATCGTTAAAAGCAAGCGTTGTAACATAAAACATTAAAATATACATAAGCCAGATAAATAGAGTATGGGCTATAAATGCCCATTTTTTTTTCATCTTGAAAATACTTAAAGCTCCTTCGACCAGGCCATTTGCAAACCGTTTTACTTTTAAGGCAAATACCGATTTACTCTTTTTTATAAACCAAATAGAAACAATACCAGAAACAGAGAGCAGGATTAAAGCTGCAATTATAATTTTTGGGTTGAATTTTTCAGAAAAAAACGTATAAATAAAATCAAATTGAAAAAACAAGGTTATGATAATAATGCCCAGCATAACCAATAAATCGGCCATACGTTCGGCTACAATGGTACCAAAGGTTTTTTCAAACTGTATATTTTCATAATTGCTTATTACCGATGCTCTAGCCACTTCGCCCGCCCTTGGTATGGTGTAATTGATAAGATAACCCGAAAAAACCGCCATAAAACTATTGGCAAACTTGATATTATAGCCCATAGGCTTCAACAAAAACCGCCAACGGTAAGCCCGGGATATATGGCTTAAAATCCCTAAGGAAACACCAAGAATAATCCAAAAATAATGGGCATTTTTAAGATGCTCCAAAATAACGTTAAACGATACTTTGGACAGCGCATACCAAACTAAAAAAACTCCCAGTAACAATGGGAGTAATATTTTTAGGAGTTTGGTTGTTTTATGGCTCAAAATGTTTATTTCAACAGGTTTGTGGCCTCATCGGGAAACACCAACGAAGGTTTAAAGGTTTGGCTTCTTCAATAGCCATAAAGGCGTAAGTAATAAGGATAAGAATGTCCCCGACTGCTACCTTTCGGGCGGCGGCACCGTTTAGGGTAATTTCGCCACTTTTTCTTGGGCCGGGAATGCAGTAAGTTTCCAAACGTTCGCCATTATTGTTGTTTACAATCTGCACTTTTTCACCTTGAATAATGTTGGCAGCATCCATTAAATCCTCATCAATAGTAATACTACCAATGTAGTTAAGGTCGGCACCCGTACATTTTACACGGTGTATTTTAGATTTTACTACTTGAATTTGCATGGTACAAAGATAATTAATTTAGAGCAATGTTATCTATAAGTCTAATATCGCCGGCATAAACCGCTATAAAAGCACGGTACAATTTGTCTTTAGTTTTTCGGTTAACCGTTTTTAAGGTATTAGCATCGGCAATAATAAAATATTCCAAGTTTAAAAGTTTATGGTTTTTAAATTGCTGCTCTACCCATTCGGTTACTTTATTAGCACTTTTTGTGCCAAAGTGTTTTTTTGCAGTTTTTAGCGTTTTGTAAATAAACGGAGCTGTTTCTAAATGTTCGGGTGTCAATCTTGTGTTTCTGGAACTCATGGCCAAACCGGACGGCTCTCTATAAATGGGGCAACCTGTAATTTTTACCGGTATGTTATATTTTTTTATTAGTGTTTTTATGATTTGTAATTGTTGAAAATCCTTTTCTCCAAAATAGGCATTATGGGGTTTAACAATTTTGAACAGTTTTTTTACTATGGTGCCCACACCGTTAAAATGTCCTTTACGGAACTTGCCTTCCATTTCGAACTCCAAGCCGTTAAAATCGAACATTTCCGACTTGGTTTGGCCTTCGTAAATATCGGTTACCGTTGGTGCATAGACCAAAATATTGGTACTGTTCAAGGCTTCTAAAAGTGCTATGTCGGTTTCTAAAGTCCTTGGATATTTTTTTAAATCGTTTTTATTATCAAACTGTGTAGGATTTACAAAAATGCTTACCACTACTTTGTCGTTATGCTGTAAAGCAGTTTTCACCAAAGCTAAATGTCCTTTATGCAAAGCGCCCATGGTTGGTACCAATCCAACGGTTAGGTTTTTGGCTTTTATGGTATTTACTTTTGTACTGACCTGCTTTTTTTCTGAGTAAACTTCCACCGTTTGTTTTAAAATTAATTGCCTGCAAACTTATGATTTTACCATCAATCTACATAAATTTTTGTATTTTTGCAGCGTTTTTTAGATTAAATCGCTTTAGGTTTATTACTATGGTTAATTATTTTGGTGTTATTCTTGTGGAAAGTACCATTTTACCAAACAGCTAAAAACAGTAAAAAACTCGTTGTAAATTATATAGTAAATGAGTTTTATAAATTTTAAAGTATAAAATAAAACACATGAAAGATAAGAGGGTATTGTATGTATCATCTGAAGTAGTGCCTTATTTGCCGGAAACCGAAATTTCTTCAATGTCGTTCGAAGCACCGCGACTGGTAAACCAACAAGGCGGACAAATAAGAATTTTCATGCCCCGTTACGGTAATATTAACGAAAGAAGGCATCAACTTCATGAAGTTATACGCCTTTCCGGTATAAATTTGGTGATAAACGATCTGGACATGCCCCTTATTATAAAAGTGGCTTCGATACCTAAAGAGCGTATTCAAGTTTATTTTATCGATAACGACGAATATTTTAAACGCAAGGCAACTTTGACAGACGAGGACGGCATCCTTTTTTCCGATAACGACGAGCGTGCCATTTTTTTTGCCAAAGGTGTTATAGAAACAGTAAAAAAATTAAACTGGTCGCCAGATGTTATCCATGTACATGGTTGGCTGGCATCGTTACTTCCGGTTTACCTTAAAGAATACTACAAAGACGAGCCTTTATTTAGCGATAGTAAGGTGGTAACTTCGATATACAATCAAAGTTTTAACAATACTTTAAATAAAGACATGATTAATAAGGTTAAATTTGACGACATAAATGAAGATGCCATAAAAATTCTGGAACAACCTTCGTACAACAATTTAATGAAAGTCGCCATAGATTACTCCGACGCGTTGATTATTGGTTCAAAGGAGATTCCCGAAGATTTAAGCAGTTATTTAAGTGCATCGGAAAAACCGGTTTTAGAGTATAAAGAAAAAGAAGATTTTGGACAGGCTTACACGACGTTTTTTAACGAACACGTTTATTAGTTAACCCAAAAACAGTCTTAAAAAAATTCTATGAAAAAGATATTTAGTGCCGTTAAGCTTGCAGTAGCTTTACTTTTTATTGTTTCGTTTTTTATAGCCTGCGACAAAGATTTTAGCAATATTGATAGTGATGTTATAGGGAAAGACAATTCCAATTTCGATACCAATGTCGAACTTGTTAATATAACCGCTTACAGTAAAAAAATAAAAAACATGCAAGTTAACGGGCTACCATCCAATTTACTTGGTGTTTACAACGATCCTGCTTATGGGCAAACAACAGCAAGTATTGTTGCCCAAATAGCACCGTCGACAAACAGTCCCGATTTTGGCGATAATCCCGAAGTCGATTCCGTAGTTATAACCATACCCTATTATTATAGAACAATAACAGACTCAACCTATACCATAGGCGATTCGCTATATGGCAGTTCGCCAATTAAGTTAAGTATTTATAAAAACAATTATTTTTTAAGAGATTTTAATCCGGAAGATGATGGCAATACACAGTATTATTTTTCAGATTCCGAAAATTCAACAACGTCCGAAAACGTCATCTCTAATGGAACATCATCCATAAATTTCGATAATTTTAAAGATATAGATCCCATTTACACTAATACTAATTTTAAACCAAGTGCCAATAGGATAGCCTTACATACTTACGATGGGGACAGTATTACCTCAACCAGTTATTTGGCACCTTCATTTAGAGATACGTTAAACAGTACATTTTGGCAAGAAGCCATTATAGCCAAAGAAGATGATGCCGTACTGAGTAATACCAGTAACTTTAAAAATTACTTTAGAGGACTGTACATTAAAGCAGAACCTTTAAGCAATGACGGCAGTATGATTTTACTGAATACAGCCTCTACAAGTGCTAATATTGTTATTTACTATTCAAAAGATTCCACAGTTGAAGGCGAACGCACGCAATCGTCTTATACACTTCGGTTTTCCGGTAACATTATAAATACCTTTGTAAACGATTTTGATACATCGTTACAAGATGGCGATGCTATAAACGGAGACGAACTTCTATACCTTAAAGGGAGCGAAGGTTCTATGGCTATAGTCGATTTGTTTTCTGGCGAAGCCGAATATGAAGGCGAGACCATGAGTGCTTTAAATGCCTTTAAAAAGACCTACAGAGCAACCGACGAAAATGGCGAGTATATAAAAGATAAATACAATAATTTTATATTAAAACGGTTAATTAACGATGCACAGTTAACCGTTTATGAGTATGCCGATTTAACTACCGGAGATTACGGTACAGATTACCATAGATACGACCGTATTTATGCTTACGACATTAAAAACAACCTTTATACCATAGATTACTATGGCGACCCCATTAGCAACACCTCTTATCCCGTAAATTCGAAATTAGTAAGCTTAAGCCAAAGAGATACGCTACAGGCCAAATACAAGTTACGCTTAACCGAACACTTAAAAAATATTTTGTTAAGGGACTCTACAAATACAAAAATAGGCCTTGTTTTATCAGACAATGTCAATGTTACAACAACATCCAAATTACTTTCGGAAACTACCGATAACGTAAGTGGCGTGCCTATGGCCTCTATTTTAATGCCAAGAGGGACTATTTTACATGGTACGAACGAAAGTACTGCTCCAGAAGAACGGAAAATGAAACTGGAGATTTTCTATACCGATCCTAACGAATAACAGCACTAACTTAAACTATGGTTAATTGAATTTTATTAAACTGATTTACAATATGTTAAAAATATAAATCAAGTTTATCGGTAAAATCGTATTGTTCGTATAATAAAATCTGTTTATTACAATTAATTTCACATATTTGTCTTAAAAATAACAAATAACTAAAAACATTATGTGTGGAATTGTAGGTTATATAGGGTCGCGAGACGCTTACCCTATTGTAATTGAAGGCCTTAAACGATTAGAGTACAGAGGCTACGACAGTGCAGGAATTGCACTGTATAACGGAAACGGATTAAGTATTTCAAAAACCAAAGGCAAGGTATCCGATTTAACGGCTCTTTGCGAAAAAGAGAATACCAAACAGGGTACTGTAGGTATTGGGCACACACGTTGGGCCACCCATGGAGTGCCAAACGATGTAAACTCTCATCCCCATACTTCAAATTCGGGCAATTTGGCCATTATTCACAATGGCATTATCGAAAATTACGAATCCTTAAAAAAGGAGCTTATATCCAGAGGCTACACTTTTAAGTCGGATACCGATACAGAGGTATTGGTCAACCTAATCGAAGATGTAAAAAAACAAGAAAATGTTAAATTGGGGAAAGCTGTACAGATCGCCTTAAACCAAGTAATAGGTGCTTATGCCATTGCCGTTTTCGACAAAAACAAACCCAACGAAATTGTTATTGCCCGTCTTGGCAGCCCCTTGGTGGTGGGTGTAGGAGAAGATGAGTTTTTTATAGCGAGTGATGCCTCTCCATTTTTGGAATACACCAAGAATGCCATTTATCTTGAAGACGAAGAAATGGCCATAGTTAGCCTTAATAAAGGCATAAAAGTAAGAAAGATTAAAGACGATTCGTTGGTGGCACCTTATGTTCAAGAATTACAGTTAAACTTAGAACAGATAGAAAAAGGTGATTACGAGCATTTTATGCTAAAAGAAATATACGAACAGCCAAAAGCTATTACCGATACCTATCGCGGTAGGTTATTGCGTAACGAAGCTATTGTAAAAATGGCAGGCGTAGAGAATAATATGAAAAAATTCCTGAACGCCGATCGCATCATTATTGTTGCCTGTGGCACATCGTGGCACGCCGGATTGGTTGCCGAGTATATTTTTGAAGATTTAGCACGGGTTCCGGTCGAAGTAGAGTATGCTTCGGAGTTCCGGTATAGAAACCCCATTATTACCGAAAAAGATGTGGTTATAGCCATTTCTCAATCTGGAGAAACCGCAGATACCTTGGCAGCTATTAAGCTGGCAAAATCTAAGGGTGCTTTTGTGTTTGGTGTTTGCAATGTTGTAGGCTCTTCTATTGCACGCGAAACCGATGCAGGAGCCTATACACACGCAGGTCCCGAAATAGGTGTGGCGTCGACCAAAGCATTTACAACCCAAATCACGGTGCTTACCCTTATGGCACTTCGCTTGTCCAGAGCAAAAGGAACTATAAGTAGTTCCGAGTTCCGTAAACACCTTCTTGAATTGGAAATGATTCCCGAAAAAATCAAGGAATCCTTACAATCCGATGCACTTATCAAAGATATCTCCAACAGTTATAAAAATTCAAGAAACTGCCTTTATTTGGGACGAGGTTTTAATTTTCCTGTAGCATTGGAAGGCGCTTTAAAACTTAAAGAAATATCCTATATTCACGCCGAAGGTTATCCGGCAGCCGAAATGAAACACGGTCCCATCGCTTTAATAGACGAAAACATGCCTGTTATTGTTATCGCTACCAATACGGGGCATTATGAAAAAGTAGTTAGCAATATTCAGGAAATAAAATCCAGAAAAGGAAAAATTATAGGTATCGTTACTAAAGGCGATACCCAAGTTAGAGACTTGGCTGACCATGTTATCGAAGTTCCGGAAACATTGGAGTCGCTTTCGCCACTGTTAACCACAATTCCTTTGCAGTTACTTTCGTATCATATTGCTGTTCTGTTGGGTAAAAATGTAGATCAACCTAGAAATTTGGCAAAATCTGTTACAGTAGAATAGTACGAAGTTTATAAAGTATTGAAAATGAATTGGCCACCATTAAAAAAAATAAATGGCGGCCAATTCTTTTAAGTCTGTCTTTTAAAGATTAATCATTTTTTTATCCGTTTTTTGTTAATTTTTACTATGTATGCATAATTTTTTTATACATTTATATAATCACACATATTTTAAAATTGAAAAACGAGTTAAATAAAACGATAGGTTAAGCATGATATTTACCCAAATATTTTTAATAATTGAAAATATAGCCCACGCTTAAAAAAAATCGAAGCGTGGTTATTAAAAACAAAAACTAAACGAATGAAAACACTCCTCACTTTTCTATTGGTGCTGGTATGTACAGCATCATTTTCACAAGTAAAAATTACAGGTTCGGTGGTAGATGACAGCAGTCAGCCCATTCCGGGAGCCAACATTATAATTGTTGGAACAACAACCGGAACAGTAACCGATTTTGATGGTAATTTTATATTAACGGCAAATCGAGAACTACCCTTTTCACTTCAGGCCAGTAGCGTTGGTTTCGAAACCCAAACCATTAAAATTACAGCAAACAACCAAACCGCCAATTTTGTTTTAAAAGAAGGTACTTCGTTGGATGAGGTGGTTATTTCGGCATCCAGAACACCCGAACGTATTTTCGAATCGCCCGTAACGGTAGAGCGCATTGGCCTAAAGGAAATTAAGAATACAGCTTCGGTCGATTTTTACGATGGACTGGAAAATTTAAAAGGAGTCGATGTTAATGTTAACAGTTTAACATTTAAGTCTGTAAACACACGTGGTTTTGCAACCTTTGCCAATAACCGCTTTATGCAATTGGTAGATGGTATGGACAATTCAACGCCTGCATTAAACTTCCCCATGGGAAATTTGGTGGGCATGATTGAAACCGATGTACAAAGTGTTGAGTTGCTTCCCGGTGCATCGTCCGCACTCTACGGTGCCAACGCCTTTAACGGTATTTTGTTTATGCGTAGCAAAAATCCGTTCGACCACACCGGTATTAGCGCCTATTACAAACAAGGTGTAACAGTGCAAGATGCGGCCGGCGATAATTTATATACCGATTTTGGTATGCGTGCCGCTTATAAATTTAGCGATAAGTTTGCCGGAAAAGTTAATTTTGGCTATCTAAAAGGTACCGATTGGGCAGCCAACAGCGAGGCCGATAAAATAATTCCCGGTGGTACCCGGACTTCAAATACCGATTACGATGGTATAAACGTATATGGCGATGAAGTATCTACAAATATACGTGCCGCTTCCGGGTTGGGTATTATTCCCGATGTAGTGGTTAGCCGGACCGGATATAACGAAAAATACCTAACCGATAATGAAGCATCAAGCATAAAAGCCGATTGGGGCTTGTATTACCGCCCTTGGGCAACCGATTTTGAAATCCAATATGTGGGCAAAGTGGGTACGGGCTCTACACTTTACCAAGGCACCAACCGCTATAGCATCAATAATTTCTTTCAGCAGCAACATAAAATAGAAGTTAAAAACAATAACTTTTATTTGCGGGGCTATTTGGTATCCGATAAAGCTGGCGATTCCTACGATATGGTATTTACCGGAATTAATATTAACCGCGCCTGGAAAAGCGATGCAGATTGGTTTGCCGATTACATTGCTACATTTGCGGGTATTGAATTAAGCGGTAACCCAAGCGGATTAACCGAAGAACAAAAACACGCGGCAGCCCGTGCTGTTGCCGATGCCGAGAGATATCCCGAAGGTTCTCCCGAATTTCAGGCCGCCTTTAATAGAAGCATTAACGATCCAGATTTGGCAACGGGTTCAAAGTTCCAAGATGCTTCAAAGTACTATCATGTAGATGGTAATTATAATTTTAGCCATCTTATCGACTTTGCCGAAATTCAAGTAGGTGGGTCTTTCCGTCAATATAATCTAAATTCCTTCGGAACCATTTATACCGACAATGGTACTCCTATTAAATATTCCGAATATGGTGTTTATACCCAAATTCAAAAAAATATAGACCTTAACGAAAGCTTGGATTTAAAGTTAACGGGATCGTTGCGTTTCGATAAATCGGAATTTTTCGACGGATTCCTTTCACCTCGCTTATCGGCAGGTTTAACGGTTAATGAAAACCATAACATCAGGGCTTCGGTACAAACCGGATTTAGAAACCCGACCACTCAGGATCTATTTATAGGTTTAGATGCCGGCCGGGCTATTTTGGTAGGTTCGGCACCAACCAACTTGGATCGCTATTCTAGGACTTTTAACGTGAGTACAGCCGGTGGGGGCGGAACCGCTACACAGACCGGTAGGGTAGCTTATGAAAATTCGTATTCTTCGGCATCGGTTCAAAAATTTGCTGTATCGGGCGATGTAAACGATCTGGAAATAGCCAATCCCGATATTATAGAACCAGAACGTGTAACCGCTATTGAGGTGGGCTATCGAGGTAAAATGGATAAGGTTATTGTCGATTTAAACGCTTATTATAACAGTTATAAAGATTTTATTTCACAGGAAGTTGTAGTATCTCCATATTACGGAACCGTAGGCGAAATAGAAGCTGTGGCAGCACTTGCCAATGGCGATTATCAGGCCTATAGTACCTATACCAATTCGCCGGCAAACGTAAACTCCTACGGGGCTTCTGTAGGATTATCGACCAAAATATTCGGTAATTACGATTTAGGTGGTAGCTATACCTACTCCAAATTGGATTTCGACCAAGATAAATATCCCGATTTTCAAACTTATTTCAATACACCAGAGCACAAGTTTAAAGCCTCTTTTGGCAATACCGAAGTTGTTAAAAACCTAGGCTTTAACGTATCGTATAGATTTAGCGACGATTATTACTGGGAAGCCACTTTTGGTAGTGGTGTGATTCCGGAATTTCACGTATTGGATGCCCAAATAAGCTACAAGGTACCGGTTATGAAATCTATTTTTAAAATAGGCGGCACCAATATTACCGGTAAGGAATACTATGCAGCCTTTGGTACCGGAAGCATTGGCTCAATGTATTATGTTTCATGGACAATTAACAATTTATAAGATGAAAAAGAAAATAATAAATTCAAAATATGTATGGTTGGCAGTAATGGTAATTGCATTTTCGGCCTGTAACGATGAAGAAGATATTGAAAAAGATTTTGGTATATATGAAGAAGAAGCCATCTTGCCCGAACTTATTGTTGGCGAAGCCGATTTTTCCAACTATATAGCTGTTGGTGCTTCCTTTTCGGCAGGTTATACCGATAATGCCCTGTTTATTAAAGGACAGGAAAATTCCTTTCCCAATATATTGGCTCAACAATTTGCTCTGGTAGGAGGTGGCACATTTAATCAACCTTTAATGGGCGATAATATTGGTGGTTTTCTTGTTGGAGGTACTGTTGAAGCAGCCCCAAGACTTTATTTTAACACCGAAACATCTACTCCTACTGTTTTACAGCAAACCCCAACCACCGAGATAACAACATCTGTTTTGGCCGATTATGGCGGTGCTATTAATAATTACGGCGTTCCCGGATTAAAAAGTTTCCATTTAGGTGTTGCCGGTTACGGTACGTTAAATCCTTATTTCGGACGTATGGCTTCCGGTACTTCAGCAATGGTTCTATCCGATGCCGTAGCACAAAACCCAACCTTTTTTACCTTATCGGAAATTGGAGGTAACGATGTTTTGGGATTTGCTTTGGCAGGAGGCGATGGTACCGACCAAACCGGCAATATCGACCCAAGTACTTACGGCAGTAGCGATATTACCGACCCTAATGTATTTGCAGCATCGTTTAGTGCAGCTGTAAATGCTTTAACGGCCAATGGTGCAAAAGGGGTAGTTACCAACGTACCCTACATTACAAGTTTGGCACATTTTACTACTGTACCCTACAATCCAATACCGTTGGATGAAGCTACGGCTACCGTAGTAAACCAAGCCTATGCACAATATAACGGAGGGTTACAATTGGCTCTTAACAATGGCCTAATTTCATCGGATGAAGCTTCTGCCAGAACCATAGCTTTTGAAGCTTCCGAAACCAATGCTGTTGTAATTGAAGATGAAAGTTTAACCGATTTATCTGGTTTAGGCTTACCCAATTACAGACAGGCTACCGAACAAGATTTGCTTGTACTTCCGGCCTCATCGTTTATTGGAACCGAGGCCGTACCCGGAAACCCTTTAACTGTTAACGGCGTTGCCGTACCTTTGGCCGATAAATGGGTGCTTGTCCCTGCCGAACAAGAAGCTATAAAAACAGCAACCGATTCCTATAACCAAACCATTAAAACTATTGCCGAAGCAAAAAATTTGGCATTAGTAGATTTTAAAACACTTTTGTTGAAAGCATCTTCTCCAGCCGGACTTTCCGATGGTAACTATATCCTGTCCACGAGTTTGGCCACCGGCGGACTAATAAGTCTGGATGGCGTTCATTTAACCTCAAGAGGCTATGCTGCATTGGCAAACCAAATGCTTAAAGCCATCGATGCCACTTACGGCACCAATTTCGAGGCATCGGGAAATTTGGTGGATATTGGTAGCTATCCTACAAACTATTCACCTACATTGCAATAGTCCAACTCATAAACCTTAGAGCCTGTTTAAATTTGTATGATAGACTTTTTGTATAGTTTATTTTTGATGCAGAATACGGCAAAATAGAAGATAATAGCTGGGCTACTTGATGAAATTTTAACGAAATTATACACAGAAAAACAATTAATATAAATTTAAACAGGCTCTTAATATAACACCTTCAATTCGAGGGTGTTTTTTTATTCCAAAAAACCTAAAAAAACACCTTTTATTTTCAATTAAAAGGTATATCTTTGCACGCGAAAACACAAACTATTTTTGTAAAGTTAAAACGCATAATATTAAACATATAAGCAATGTTGAAAGTTACAGGTAAAGTTGCTCAGGTTGTAGGAGCGGTAATCGATGTAGAATTCGGTGCCGAAGCCGAACTACCAAAAATTTATGATTCATTAGAGATTAAAAGACCCGATGGTTCTGTTTTAGTATTAGAAGTACAATCGCACATTGGTGAAGATACTGTACGCACTATTGCTATGGATTCATCAGATGGTTTAAGTAGAGGTACCGAAGTTGTTGCTACCGGAGCACCTATACAAATGCCTATTGGAGACAACGTTTACGGACGCTTATTTAACGTAATCGGCGATGCCATCGACGGTCTTGGCGATTTGCCAAAAGCCGGAAAGGAAGGTTTGCCTATTCACCGTGAAGCACCCAGATTCGACGAGCTTTCAACTTCTACCGAAGTTTTATTTACAGGTATTAAAGTAATCGACCTTATCGAACCTTACGCAAAAGGTGGTAAAATCGGGCTATTTGGTGGTGCCGGTGTAGGTAAAACGGTATTAATTCAAGAATTGATTAACAATATTGCAAAAGGTCATGGTGGTTTATCTGTTTTTGCCGGTGTAGGTGAAAGAACCCGTGAAGGGAACGACCTTTTGAGAGAGATGTTAGAATCGGGAATTATCCGTTATGGTGATGATTTTATGCATTCTATGGAAGAAGGTGGATGGGATTTATCGAAAGTTGATAAATCCAAAATGAAAGAATCGAAAGCTACTTTCGTATTCGGACAGATGAACGAACCTCCGGGAGCACGTGCACGTGTAGCCTTATCGGGCTTAACCATTGCCGAATATTTCCGTGATGGTGCCGGCGACGGACAAGGTAAAGACGTTCTTTTCTTCGTTGATAATATTTTCCGTTTTACTCAAGCAGGTTCGGAGGTGTCAGCACTTCTTGGGCGTATGCCATCGGCAGTAGGTTACCAACCTACATTGGCTACCGAAATGGGTGCCATGCAAGAACGTATTACATCAACCAAAAAAGGATCGATTACATCGGTACAAGCGGTTTACGTACCTGCAGATGACTTAACAGACCCTGCTCCTGCAACAACCTTTGCCCACTTGGATGCCACAACCGTATTGTCGCGTAAAATTGCCGAGTTGGGTATTTATCCGGCAGTAGATCCGTTGGATTCTACTTCACGTATTCTAACGGCCGATATTCTTGGTAACGAGCACTACAACTGTGCACAACGTGTTAAAGAGTTATTGCAACGTTATAAAGAGTTACAGGATATTATTGCCATTTTGGGTATGGAAGAGCTATCGGAAGACGACAAATTGGCCGTATCGCGTGCCAGACGAGTACAACGTTTCTTATCGCAGCCTTTCCACGTAGCAGAACAATTTACAGGTATTCCGGGTGTGTTGGTTGATATTAAAGAAACCATTAAAGGCTTTAACATGATTATGGATGGCGAATTGGACCACCTGCCCGAAGCAGCCTTCAACCTTAAAGGGACTATTGAAGACGCTATTGAAGCCGGAGAGAAAATGTTAGCCGAAGCGTAAAACCAAGTATGCAGTTTAAATTTAGTTTGCATTTTTGCTTATTAAATACTGAATACCGAATACTGAAAAACTATGTATTTAGAAATTGTATCACCGGAAGACACCTTATTTAAGTCGGAAGTAGATTCTGTAACACTTCCGGGCCTTAATGGCGAATTTCAGGTTTTGGCAGATCACGTTGCCATTGTATCGCTTTTAAATAAAGGAACCATTAAAATCTATACCCACACTCAAAGCCATTTGGTATTTGATGCGTTGCACTCTAATGTGGTACCGCATAACGACGATAATAAGATTTTAACGGTGAAAATAAATTCAGGAACCATTGAAATGAAAGATAATAAAGTTATCGTTCTTGTCGATTAACATAACTTTTATCGGATATATAAAAAATGTGAAGCGTAAGTTTCGCATTTTTTTTTGAGTAATTTTGGGTCATATTAATTTTCTATAGATTAGGCAAAAAGATTGTGTAGATCACTTGTATATCCATAAATTGAAGATTTTATTTTTCCAAATTCTCGGAATTTCCAGGTTTCTACAGTTGCTGTCAATTCATTTTGAGTTGAGTAATTATTCACTTTCCAACTATTCGCTACAGAAAGTAATATTGAAGAATAACCTTCATTTCCAATACCCCATTTTTCTCCGTAGGTTAATATTGTTCCTTTAATTACTAAT
>JBKEDH010000103.1:0-6361 GCA_047975295.1 Aestuariibaculum sp. | reverse complement strand
CACTTTTCACTTTTCATTCTTTTAAATTTTCAAGGTACTGCTTATATTTCATCTTTAAAAAAATATGGATTTTAAAATCGGTTTGGTCTTTGCAGTGTTTTAAAAAATTGGGATCGTCTGCACAAAAATAAAAAAAGTCCATTTTTTTGTCTTCTTTTAGAGGGTTGGAAGCAAAAAAGTCGTTACCCAATCTGCTTTTTATACTGCGCATTAAGGTTTCTTTTCTTTCTAATTTAACTCGTTTTTTTAGCATTTTGGTTCGACCGGAAACAGCATTTATTAAGGAATTTAGAGATAAACCCACTCCACCACCACCTACTCCGCCACCTGTGATAGCTGTCATATTTGATGCTTCACTTAATCTTCTTTCACTTTGTGTGGATGGTTTTCCTGTGTATCCGGGTATGCCCAAATCGAAAAAATTTATAGGAGCTTTACCTTCAATATTAGTTATATCGGAGATCAAATTACCCGTAAGTACCTTGCCTATAGTAACTTCGTCAAGTTGGTTAACAAATTCGTTTAATTTAACCTTTATACTTTTTGCCAATAAAATAGTATTGTCTATAACAACTGCTTTTGGTGTGTGTTGGATGGACGAAAATACAAGTGAATCATTAAGTTGTACTTCTATTGAAAATTTGCCTAATTGGTTGGTAACAGCATAATCTGGATTAGTTTTGTTTATTACATGGATGTTTTCTACGCCAATATTACTTTCTACATGTCCGGTAATTTTAACTGTTTGTGCTATGACGGTTTGACAGACTAAAACCAAAGCCATTACATTAAAAAAATTATTTTTTAACATCTTCTAACTTTAAAAAGCGTTTGCTTTGTTTAAATAGGTATTCCATTCGAAGAAACGTATTTTTGTTATCGTACAATTCTGTAGGAAAGCTGTCGTTTTCAATAAAAGCAAAAAAGGCTTCTACTTGGTTCTCGGGAATGTTATAAGTTTCGCTTATGTATTTATGGGTATAAATATCGACAAGTGTTTTTTGTTTTCTATGCTGTATATCGGTATTGTTACTGTTTTTCTTCTTTTTTTTCGATTTTGTAAGTAGGCCAATAATACCTATAAAATTAATACCGTTGTACAGTTCGCCCTTACTGGTAAGTCGTTTTAGTTCGTTGCTAACAACCGATTTATCGAAAGCTTTGTCGTCGTATAGCGCCATGGCATCCATGTTACCCAAATCGATACCGATATTCATGGGTCTTTTTGATTCTGAAATATCCAAGTACAAACTACCAGAGAGTCCCGAACGCAGTAAAACAGCATCTAAAACATTAACTTCTTCGGTTAAGAATACTTTAAGGGTTTTGGTGTCGATAACCTCTTTTGAAATGGAGATAGTTAGCGTTTCGAACTGTAATGCCGAAATTTCTAGTATATCGTTTGCAGCAGCAGCGATGGTAAATGTTCCATTTTGGTCTGTAATGGTACCTTTGTTGGCAGATGTATTGTAGATTGTAATGGCCTCTACATCGTTGGTGCTCGATAATATAAATCCTTTAATTTCTTGTCGGATTACAGATTGGGTGTTGCCTATAAAGAAACCAAAAACAATAAAGAGGAAAAGTAAAAGTTTTTTCAAACTGTAACCTGTTATGTTTAGAATATAAAGAACGTATTTTAAATCTTAAAGAAAATGTAAACCTCTTTTAATGTTTTGTTAAAAGCCGTATTTGGTTACCTTTATGCAAACTTTGTAGTTACCACCAATTAATAGCCAAATGCCGAAATATCTAAGATACGTAGAATTTACTTGTTCCAAAAATGTATATGAAAAATATGAAGATGACTTTTCCAAGGTAACTAAATATTTATCTAGAATTTATGAATATTATATTTGTCCTTTTCCATCTCATAATGTCTCTAAAATATTAGCTTTCCTTTCTACTGAATTAAAAACTGATTTTCAAATTAATAATTCTACTCCAGAAATTCCATGTATTGAAATATTTTTTGATGAAAGCTATTTCAAAAATCTAAAAGGAGATAATCGAATTATGTATATTCAAGAACTCTATTTAAAAGGAGTCGAATTTATAGCAAAAATGAATAAGTGGAAAGATTTTGAAGATTTAAAGAAAAAACACAAAACACTAATTGAGAAGAAACTGACTTTTAGAGATTATTTTAAAAATGCTAAATCTTCACCTAACAGAAAACAAAAAGCTCATTTCTATTTTGAGTTTGATTCCAAATCTGATGCTGGATATATTTCTATATTCAACAAAAACAAAATTGAAAAACGAATAAAGTTTATGAATAATGCCTATTCCTTTTTCTCTGGAGGTGTTAAAACTTTTAATTGGATTGACAACGAGACTATAAGAATTGATTATTATAATAAAAGGGATTATTGGACAATAAATACAAAATCGAAAGAAGTTGAATTCCATTATCCTAGAATAGAGAAAAAAGATGCACATTCATACTATGATCTAGCATTAATATATCTTGTTGGAAATCTTGTATTAAAAAATTATGATAAAGGTATTTATTATTTAAAAAAATCAGCAGAAATGAAACATAAAAGAGCGATTAAAAAACTTGAAGAAATAACTGGTGGTAACAATGGCTATAAGTAATTGCTTGTCCTCACTTACTTCTGGAAATTCGCAAGGATTTTCAGTTTGGTGTGTACTTGCAAAGTTTGTAACTTACACGCGCGACTACTTATAGCCGAGAACGTTGTGCGACACTTTAGCCAAATAAAATGCTAGAAAAAACTGAAAAATGAACGGAGAAAAAAATTTAGAAATACTTTTAAAAACAATGAAACCTAAACACAATGTAGGTGAATTTGTATTCTGCGAAGTCGAAGATTTAGAAAAAATAAAATTGAATGAAATTGTAATGTCTTTTAAAGAAGAAGAAAATATTACAATAATTACTAAAATAGAAATTGCAGACAAGTTGAACCTAAAATATTCTTTTATTGCTTCGTGGATTACATTAACAATTCATTCTTCATTAGAAACTGTTGGGTTAACCGCTGCATTTTCAAAAGCTTTGTCAGAAAATGGAATTAGTTGTAATGTAGTTGCAGCATTCTATCACGACCATATTTTTGTAGACAAAAAGGACGTTGAAAAAACAATGGAAATCCTAAATAAATTTTCAGAATAAATAAAAAAGCGAACGCATAACAAGGGCTTTGCGATTGTGTGGCGAAACTGTAAAGTTCAACGGCAGTTCTTCGGTTCAACTTTTATGCAAAATTGAAGATTTGTACTTTGATTGCCCCACCATCGCAAAGCCCCGAAACGTTGTGGGTTATTGAATCCAAGAATGAATAGAAAGATAAAAAAATGTGATGAATGTGAATCAGAGTATTATAGCAATACTTCTGAAATGGATGCTTTATGCCCCAATTGTGCTTTTTATCTTTACGGATACAATAATTGTGAACACAGCCTTGAAAAAGGAAAGTGCATTAAATGTTTTTGGGATGGTTCAATATCTAAATTTATTAAAATACTTATGAAACGTAGAAAAAACTTATCTGTTAGTTATAATTGGGAAGATATACCCCATATTCCTTATCAAAAAAAATCCTATTTGACTTTTGGAGTCTCTAAAAATAAAAGAACAATTGAAATCATAGGGAATAAAATTGGTTTGAAATTAATGGCTAAAGCACTATTAGGAATAGCAGAAACAGAAAGAGACGATGATTACCACATTCATATTGATGACTTATATAAAATTAATGAAGAGAACAAAGAATTCATTATTAGAAAAATAAAACGAACGTACAACAATGACTATAAGTAATTGCTTCTTCTTGTCCACTCTGAAAATTCCTGCGGAATTTTCAGCCATAGCGTACTTGCTAAATTTTTTGCTAAATTTACGCAACTATTTAATAGCTTAAACCGTTATGGAGCGTATAATAATGGCCAGTACATCTACTGTTCATGGTAGTGGTTATTTGGAATATTTGTTACCGGAATTAAACCTATTTTTTAAAGGCGTAAATACCATTCTTTTTGTGCCTTATGCCCGTCCTGGTGGTATTTCGTATAGCCAATACACCAGTATAGCCAAGGCAGGACTTGCCAAAATAAAGAAGGAGGTAGTGGGTATCCATGAGTATAAAAACCCGATTGAAGCCATTAATAATGCCGAGGCTATTTTTATTGGAGGAGGCAATACTTTTGTGTTGACCCATCAGTTATACAAGAACAAATTGATTGAAACATTACAAGCCAAAGTAAAATCGGGAACTCCTTATTTAGGTACCAGTGCGGGTAGTAATATTTGCGGGCTCACCATAAAAACCACCAACGATATGCCTATTGTATATCCGCCCAGCTTTAATGGGTTGGGTTTGGTACCGTTCAACATTAACCCGCACTATATAGATCCCGACCCCAAAAGCACACACATGGGCGAAACCCGGGAAACAAGGATTAAGGAATTTCATCAATACAATACATTTCCTGTTGTAGGCCTTCGTGAAGGTAGTTGGTTGCACGTTACAGGTAATGCAATAACCTTAAAAGGTAATCTTTTGGCAAGAATTTTTGAATATAACAAAGAGCCTTACGAAATAGAAATGGGAACGGGATTGGGGTATTTGAAATAATTACAAGAGTGCCGCACCGAAAATTTTGAATTCCTTCAATTTTGTATCGGTAGGTTCAAGATCGGTTACTAAAGTGTCGATTTCTTTAAGAGGACATACATCGTAACTGTGCCTTACGTTTAATTTGTTTGATGTGGCTAAATAAACAGTTCGATTGGAAGCATTTATCATTGCTTTTTTTATTAGTGAAACCTCATAGCCTTCGTCTGTAATGCCTTGGTTTGTACTAAAAGCGCTAACACCTATAAAACAGATATCGGCTCTTATTTTTGATAAATATTGAATAACATCAATACCTGTTGTGACCATAGAACTTTTTTGAATTTTTCCTCCTATAAATATGGTTTCTATCAATGGGTGTTCTGTTAATTGCATGGCTATGGGTAAACTGTAAGTATAAATGGTAGCTTTTAGGTTTTTTGGTAATAGTTTGGCCAGCATTAAGTTAGTTGTGCCGCCACTTATAATAATAACCATGCCTTTTTGGACAAGGGAAATGGCTTTTTTTGCAATAGCAATCTTGTTTTCTCTATGGTATATAACCTCTTCGTTGTAATGGTAAAGCTTTTGGATGTTGGAGATGGCTCCGCCATGTACCTTTGTAAGCAAACCTTTATCGTGTAATTCCTTAATATCACGACGAACAGTATCTTCAGAGACTTTAAGTTTTTTAGATAAAGAACTGGAGCTTGTTTTTCGGTTTATACTTACCTCGTCTATAATTATTTGGTGGCGTTCTTTTTTCTTCATTAAGTTTATTTCTGAATAAATTAACGTAATCGATGTAAATATATGCAATATTTTGCATGATTTTAGGTAAAAACAAGCAAAAATTTATAAAAAATTATATATTTGATTCAATTGATTTTTGGTAAAAATATAAAAAGTTTAAATATGACAAAAAGATTGGTTTCGTTGGATGTTTTTAGGGGAATTACCATTTTGTTTATGATATTGGTCAATACGCCTGGTAGTTGGAGCTATGTTTATCCGCCTTTAAGACACGCAGATTGGAATGGGTGTACGCCTACAGATTTGGTATTTCCTTTTTTCTTATTTATTGTAGGGATTTCGGTGTTTTTCGCTTTCAAGAAAAATAACTCGACTTTGAATAAAAAGACTTTTTTGAAGATATCTAAAAGAGTATGTATTATTTTTTTATTGGGGTTCCTGTTAAACCTGTATCCTTTTTTTGACTTTGATAACGTTCGTATAATGGGTGTGTTACAGCGGATAGCTCTTGCATATGGTATAGGTGCTGTTTTTTGTTTGGGTTTAGGACAGAGGTCTATGCAAATAGTTTTGTTGGTGCTATTACTGGGGTATTGGGCCATGTTATTTTTTTTGGGAGAGAGTACAGATCCTTATGCTTTGGAAGGAAATATTGTTAGAACGTTTGATTTACTGGTTCTGGGCGAAAATCACGTATATAAAGGTTTTGGGGTGCCTTTCGATCCGGAAGGGCTGCTGTCTTCCATTCCGGCTGTTGCTACGGTAATAATAGGGTATTTGGTGGGACAGGCTATGAGTAATAGGGATTCTATTTTGCGTAAGCTAAGGGTAATGGCGGTTTGTGGTTTAGCAATGGTAATTGCCGGATATTTATGGGGTATGGTATTCCCTATTAATAAAGCTTTGTGGACCAGTTCTTATGTGTTATATACGGCCGGCTTGGGAACATTGTTTTTTGCCTTGTTGATTTTTGTAATAGATTTAAAAAAGGTGGTTTTATGGACAAGACCATTTATTCATTTTGG
>JBKEDH010000090.1:0-4605 GCA_047975295.1 Aestuariibaculum sp. | reverse complement strand
GAATATTTTAGATCAGACAGGTTTTCGAAAATATATCGGATCTTGAAAAAAATTCGTTAATCATAATCTACTTTGGCTTTATAAATATATCAATCACCCAAAAACACAAACTAAACCATGGTATTTCGATTTTCATTATTTTTATTTCTACTTCTAACAGCATTTTCTAATGCATCTATAAACAATCATTCTAAATTATTACATACAACAACACAACATCCAGATACTATAGTAGTGCAGGTTTTCAATTTTAAAACACCTTCACCAACAAAAGAGCAGGACTCTAAATACAGTACAATTGTTCAATTTCCCAAGCATAGCAAATGGCAAAAAATTTTAATGGTTCAGACCATAAAGTGCGACGAATCTACCAACCGAGATAAATATCCATGTGGCGAATGGGATTATTTTACCGAAACCATAATAAAAGATGAAAATAGTGGTGAAGATTACCAAATAAACAGCTATATAACACCTTATGGCAAAGGATTAAATCTAACCGAAAATGGTTGGGAATACGTTTGGGACGTTACCGATTACGCTCCTATTTTAACAGAAAAAAAGCAAATAACACATGGCAACAGCCAAGAATTACACGATTTAAAGTTTGTATTTATTTCCGGCACACCAACTCGTGATGTACTTAAAATAGAGAATATTTGGCCCAATGGTCATTATAAATACGAAAAACTGGCTTTAAATAGCGTTTTAAAACAACAAACAATCGCTTTAATACCAGAAGGAAAGATGTTCAGAATAAAATCGCGAATTAGCGGCCATGGACATGAAGGGCCTTATAATTGCTGTGAATGGGACAGTAAAACGCACACTTTAAATATTGATGGAGATAATAAATTTAATTGGTCTGTTTGGAAAGATTGCGGCCATAATCCCATACATCCGCAAGGTGGAACCTGGCAGTTTGACCGTGCTGGATGGTGTCCGGGAACAGCGGTTGACACCTATAACTTCGAATTAACACCTTATACGTCCAAAAAAGACAGTATTACGATTGATTATGCCATAGAAATGTTTGATGATAATGGCGAAAAAAATGGTGATTACAGAATGGCACATCAACTAATTACTTATGGTGAACCCAATTTCAATTTAGATGCCGCCTTAATTGAGACCATATCGCCCAACAATGCCTTGCGTTACAGACGTAGTGTGGTTTTTAACGATGGTACCCCTGTAATAAAGATAAAAAACAACGGACAAGCACCAATAAAAACCATTAGTTTTAATTATGGTACCAAAAATGGAAAGACCTATACCCATAAATGGTATGGTTATCTGGATTTTTTAAATGAAACCAATATCACTTTGCCCGCAATAACTTTAGAAGGTTTGGATAATGATATTAAATTTTATGTAAATATTGTAAAGGTTAACGGTGAAAAAGACGAGCAACCACAAAACAACTACAATGAAACCAACTGGACTTTACCTCTTATTTTTCCCAATAAAATAGTATTGGAAATTGTAACAGGAACACCAAAACGGGCAAAAGAAAACAGCTATATGCTTCTAAACAGCAATGGCACTGTGGTAAGGGCACTAGCTCAATTTCCAGAAGAAGAAACCATTAGGGAACGTTTCGATTTAGAAAAAGGGATATATACTTTTATTATCAAGGATACAAACCAAGATGGTATGATACAGCACTGGTGGAAGCGCAACAGTGATAAAAATGATGTGGGTAAAAGCGGGAAGATACTGTTTTTTAGCGATAAAGGAACTCCTTTACAAGAACTTCCATTCGATTTTGCCGATTTTTATTCCTTTACCTTTCGGGTGTTATAGCTTTTCCATATACTGCAAAAACCTATTATAGTTTAGCAGGATAATTTTGCAAACATAGACATTATTCCTGAAGCAACTTACTGTTTATAAGTTTATCGAGAACATTTTCCACACCTTCTTCTGCATTACTTTTGGTTTTGTAACGGGCTGTTTTTTTAACATCGTCGTGAGCATTTTCCATGGCAAAGCTAAATTCTGCCAACTTCAGCATATCTAAATCGTTATTATAATCGCCAAAAGCCATAGTCTCGGCTTTACTTATGCCCAATTCTTTTTGAAGAATGCTTAAAGCATAACCTTTATTGGCTTGGGCATGCGAAATATCCAACCAGTTTTTTCCGGAGACAATTACCTTTAAATCATTCTGCAAAACTGTGGTACTTGGAAAAATATATTTTTCGGACGATTTGTTATGGTAAACGGCAATTTTTAAAAAACAGTCATTTTTAACTTCTGTCAAATCATCAACAATGCTATAAGTTTTATAGTAGTCACTAAAAAACGAAATAAACTCCAAATCATCTGTTTCAATATAAGCCGATTTTCTTCCGCATAAAACAATATAAGCGCCTTCAACTTGTCTTAATATATTTATGGTCTTTGCTATATGTTCCGTATCAAGTTCCAAAAGAATATGCTCTTTTTGGTTCAGTTTCATCATCCCTCCGTTTTCGGCAATAATAGAAATATCATCCTTAATAAAATCCAATTTATCTAAAATACTTTGGTACTGACGACCACTGGCAGCGACAAAGTGGACGTTCTGTTTTTTAAGTTCCTTAAATTGGTTTATAAACCTGTTGCTCACCTCGCTATTAGGGTTTAGTAAAGTACCGTCCATATCGGAAACAACCAGTTTTACTTTCGAAAAATCCATCTATATTTAATTAAGGTACAAAAATACACATCTTTGGTTTGCCAAATGTTAGATTATAATTAATGTTTTTATTTTGATTCGTTTTTAGAGATAATTTATAGATTCTTCATTTTTTGCAGGAAATTTATAAAAACAAATTTTGTAAATTGCGGTAATTTTTTACCCAAAAGAATGGTTACACTTAAGCAATTGGCCAAAGAACTTAATGTTTCGATATCCACAGTTTCGAAAGCACTCAATAATAGCGAGGAAATTGGAGAAGAAACAATAAAGCGTGTAAAGGAACTGGCCGAACTATACAATTACAAGCCCAATAAAGTTGCTTTAAGTTTAAAACAGAACAAAACCAAGACTATTGGAGTTATAATTCCCGATATCCTTAATCATTTTTTAGCCAAGGTACTATTTGGTATAGAACGTGAAGCTACAAAATACGGCTACAATATTATTACCTGCATATCTAACGAGTCTCTGGACAAAGAAAAAGAGGCCATGACCTTATTGGCCAATGGTAGTGTAGATGGCTTTATTCTTTGTATGGCCGAAGAAACACAGTTAAAAAACGAAGTTGCCCATTTTAATAAAGCCATAAAACAAGGATTACCCATTGTTATGTTCGACAGGGTAGCCCATGATGTACCTTGTGATAAAGTGATAGTGGATGATTTTGATGCCACATATAATGTAACCAAACATTTACTGGACGAAGGACGAAAAAAAATAGCTTTTTTTACCGCCATAAATAACCTAAGTGTAGGTAAACTAAGGGAACGTGGCTATAATAAAGCCATATTGGAAAATCAGGAACAGGAACCTATAGTACTTGTCCTTAAACGAAAAGACGATTTTCAAAAAAAAATCATTTCTTTTTTAAAGAAAAACAAAAAAATAGATGGTATTATTGCTGCCGACAATTCTTCTGGGATTATAGCCATAAACACAGCTACAAAATTAGGATTAAACGTACCGAAAGATATATCGGTTGTTGGCTACTCCAATAAGGCAGACTCCAACCATGCTCTTCCTAAATTAACAACCATAAGGCAACACGCCAAAACTATGGGAGCCGATGCTACTTTAATGCTTATAGATAGACTACAAAACAAACAAACGGAAGACGATGTTAAAACGGTTGTTGTTAAAACAAGTTTTGTAGAAAGAGGCTCTACCTTAGCAAAGAAATAACGAAATACGAAAAAACATGTATTTTATCGATAGTTTTTTTTTTCTTAACCAAAATACAATAAATTTGCCAACGCAACGGACTTAGTTTCTCTCCACGTCCATATTTATTTACCGACCTATTCTTACACTAATATAGTTTAGTGTATTCTCTTACAATATTAAGTTATTTGTATGTGATGCATATATAAATAACACCTTTTATTAAGTAAATTATTTCGTACAACCATTAAATTTTTATTATTATGAAAACCTTAAGAGTAACTTTAGTTTTAGCAGCCCTTTTGTTTCTGTTCTCAGCCTGCACTAAGCAAGAACTGGACGACAACAACATAAAAGTTGACAACGTTGAGGACGTTGGTGGTGGTATCCACGATTAGTATTTCCGTAGAAAGTAATTAACAATATTAAAATTTAAAGAAATGAAAAAATTTAAAATCATTATAGTATTGGTAACTCTCTTTTCTCTGTTTACGGCCTGCACCAATCAAGAATTAAATGACGATATCATAACTATTAAGGATATCGACACACCATTAATTAACAGCGGTGTCCACGATTAGAACTATATAGTAAAAACAACCCATTAAATTTAAAAAGCCGAAGATAAATCTTCGGCTTTTTGTGCGGGCGGGGAGACTCGAACTCCCACACCTTGCGGCACTAGATCCTAAGTCTAGCGTGTCTACCAATTCCACCACGCCCGCTAAAAGGTGTGCAAATATAATCAAGATTTTTAA
>JBKEDH010000084.1:0-27889 GCA_047975295.1 Aestuariibaculum sp. | reverse complement strand
CCAACCATTTTGTCAACTAAGTATTCTATATATCAACAAACACTAACAGATGAAAAAAATTGTATTTCTTTTACTCGGTATTGCTATTGGAGCCGTAGCAACTTATTATTTTACTTCAACCAAATGTAAAAAACCCGATACACTTACTACAGAAAAGCCCAAGGGCGTTATTTCCATTGAACAGGCCAAGGCATTAAACGAAAACTGGACCGTAACCAGAAAAAAAACAGCAGATTCGATAGTTCAGCAACAAGGAAAAAAAGAAGATAACCGCTCTGTTTACTGGAACTTAAAGGATGTAGAAGATTATATTACCCATGCTAAAAAAGCATCCAAAACACTTGGTTATAACATGACCGGATTACGGGTATATCTTGGGGTTTACGGCGAAAGTACACCCAAATCCCAAAGCGGATTAACCACTATGTTTATGGTACCAACCGGAACAAAAAATACCTCGAAAGCAGGTATTCCCAATATGGTTTTCGATCCAGAAGATGAAGATATCCCCACCCCTCCTCTTAATGATGGTACTGGTGGACAAGGAGGTTATCCGCGGTAAATTACACTATTTATACATAGAACCCATCTTAACTTTTTTGGTTGAAGCGAAAATTAGAAGATTTGTCCAATTAAACGCTTTTTTGAATTGCATAACAGAACTACAGAATAAAAAAAGATAAAAAATGGGTGTTTTTAGCCAATTGAAAAAGTCAAGATGGAATCCATAGTGAAGCCCTACAGTTTTATCCATGTATAAATTTATAACCGAGCATTACATTTTATTAACACATCTGGTCGAAATGTTGGCGGCTTTGGTAGGTGTGTTTTTGTTAAAAAAATACAGAAACACCGCAACCACATACTTTATCTGGTTTTTGGTTTGTCTTGCCCTATGCGATTTTTTAGGAGGCTACACCATACTAATTAGGAAAGGAGGCGCCTTAAATTTTCTTAAAGGAACTCTTTTTGAAAAAAACTATTGGTGGTCAACTCTTTATTGGAAAATAGGAGCCATTTTATTTTTTTCTTTCTACTATTACAATATTTTAAATACTAAAGACTTTAAAAACCCAATTAAATTTTTGGCAATTGGTTTTCTATTATTTTCAGTTGTTTATATCGCTATTAATTGGCAGGATTTTTTCACTAGTTTTTTTCCTGTAATAAGTGTATTGGGAACCATAATTGTTTTTACATGCACCTTATTTTATTTTATCGAAATTTTACGAAGCGATAAAATACTAACATTTTACAAATCTTTGAATTTTTATATTACAGCAGCTATATTTATGTGGTGGCTTATTATTACGCCCATAGTATTTTACGATAACTACCTAACTTACCAAGTAGGAGTTTACAAACGGGATTGGGACTACATCCATTTAAGACAGTTTATCTACTTGTTTTCCAATATATCCATGTATTTAACCTTTACCTTTGCCTTGATTTTTTGCAAACCAGAAACCGATAATAATTAATGCTATGGAACTTCTTTTTAGTATAATACAAGAAAGTAAAACCTTTAGTTCGGCACCAGAGCGTTACCTGTTGCTCTACATGGTGGTAGTACTATTTGTTGTAACCGCTTTGGTTGTAGCATTCTTTGTGGTATTTTTAAAACGCAAAAATAAATTGCTTATCGATAAAATAGAGCAAAAACAGGCTTTCGATGCCGAAATAACCCAAGCCCAGACCGAAACCCAAGAGCAAACACTAAAAAATATAAGTTGGGAACTGCACGATAACGTAGGACAACTTTTATCGTTTGCCAACATGCAACTCAGCATTTTAAAAATGCAAATGCCCGGTGACGAACAAACTAAATTTAAAGATGTGGACGAAGCTCTGAAAAAAAGCTTAACCGAGGTAAGACAATTATCGAAAACCTTAAACAGAGAGGTTCTTTTAAATACTGGCTTAGAGACCGCCGTTACCAACGAACTGAACAGACTTAATAAAATGGTACTTTTATCGGCAAAACTTCACATCGAAGGCGATAAACTTGACTTTACAAACAAAAAACATGAAATAATTATTTTTAGGATTATCCAAGAGTTCATGTCAAACTCGGTAAAATATTCCAAAGCCAAACATTTGGATGTAATATTACATTATCAAGACAAACATTTAACCATCACCTTAAAAGATGATGGTATTGGATTTGATATGGCAAAAACCGAAAAAGGTTCTGGATTGATCAATATGAAAAGTAGGGCAAAATTAATAAATGCAACCATCAACTTAGAATCCAAACCCAACAAAGGCGTACAATTAATACTGGTTTACCCCTTACATAATTTTGATTACGATTAGTTTTAAAAACGCATTTATTCCACCCCTAAAAACCACGCTTCTAACAAAAGTCGAATAAACAACTACTCCTTTTCAAAGAATTGTATTATTTTTGAAGGGACTTAAACTTCTTATCTAAAATTCTAAAAAAACAATAAAAATGGCAACAGTAACATTACATGGCGACAAAATAAACACACTTGGCGAATTGCCAAAAGTAGGATCTCAAGCAAAAGAATTTGCTCTAACGGCAACCGACTTATCTACAAAAACACTAAACGATTTTAAAGGGAACAAGGTAGTCTTAAATATTTTTCCTAGTGTCGATACAGGAACCTGTGCACAATCGGTAAGGCAATTTAACAAAGAGGCCGGAGAATTGGAAAACACTAAAGTACTGTGTATTTCTAAAGACCTACCATTTGCACTAGCACGCTTTTGCGGTGCAGAGGGTTTAGAAAATGTTATTCCGTTATCCGATTTTAAAACCGGTAGTTTTGGCAAAGATTACGGTATTACCTTTACAAACGGCCCATTAGAAGGTTTACTGTCGCGCAGCGTGGTGGTTTTAAACGAAGAAGGCCATATTATTTACACCGAACAAGTTACCGAAACAGTCGATGAACCCAACTACAAAGCCGCTTTAAACGCATTATACGCTTAAAAATATGCGGCACAAAAAAGAATCCTTTGCCAGAAACCGCATAAAAAGTGTGGGGTACGCCTTTAAAGGTGCTTTACTGCTTATTAAAACCGAATCGAGCATAAAAGTTCAGTTTTCCATAGCTATATTGGTTACCATTGCAGGATTCTTTTTTAACATATCGGCAACCGAATGGATGTTCCAGATTTTGGCCATTGCCTTAGTTTTAGGTATAGAGGGCATTAACACCACCATAGAAGAAATTGCCGATTTTATACACCCCGAACACCACAAAAAAATAGGAAAGATAAAAGATATAGCCGCCGGTGCCGTATTTATTGCCGCAATTTTTGCTATTATAATTGGATTAATCATTTATATTCCCAAGATTTTTAAAATACTACAAACGTTAGGATAAACGTTAGTAATTTGTATTTTTGTTCCAATTAAAAACGCATAATGGCGAAGAAAAAAAGCAATACGAAATCGACCCCCAAATTCAAGGCACCAAACACAAAACTATCCAGTCAGCAAAGACTTGTATTTGGTAGTTTTTTGGTTCTTTTTGGCATCGTTCTGCTCATGGCGTTTGTTTCGTTCTTTTTTACGGGAGAAGCAGACCAAAGTACACTTTCCAATTTTACAACAAGGGAAATAGAAAGTAACAACTGGTTAAACAAGACCGGTGCTTGGCTTAGCGATTTATTTATACATCGTGGTTTTGGTGTGGCATCCTTTATTTTTGCCGGACTCATCATTTTATCAGGCATTTACGTTTTAACCAACCGCAACAAAACAAAATTGCGCAAACAGTGGTTTTGGGGAACCTATTTAATTATATGGCTTTCCGTACTTTTTGGTTTTTTCCAAAACGAAAACGATAATCTTGGCGGTACCGTTGGCTTCGAAATCAATTCCTTTTTACAGACTTATATAGGAAAAATAGGTACTTTACTGTTACTGTTGTTTGGACTAATTACATATCTGGCCATTCGTTTTAAGGTCACTTTTGAAAGTATAACCAACTTGTTCAAGTCGGCAAAAAAAAATATAAAAGCCGAATTTGAAGACGATAAAGAAAACCTAATAGTCCCCATAGACAATAGTCTTACCGACGAGGCCGAAGCATTTAAAACCGCTTTAGACATTAAACAAACAAACGAAGATACCGGTATAGAAATCCAAAATCCTTATACAGAAAGCAAGCCCAATATAAGTACAACGCCATTAGAAGTTAATATTGCCACAAAACAAGACGACGACGATGAGGCCTTAAACGATATTAAAATTGAAGTTAAAGAAGTAGCCGAAGAAACATCGACCGAAGACAATATTGCCAATAAATTGGTTGAAGATTTCGGGCAATTCGACCCGACCCTGGAGCTGTCAAAATATCAGTTTCCACAATTAGATCTTTTAAAAAAGTACAATACCGAAGGCATTACCATCAATCAAGAAGAACTTGAAGAAAACAAAAATCGAATTGTCGAAACCTTAAAAAACTACAACATAGGCATTGCCAGTATAAAGGCCACCATAGGGCCTACGGTTACCCTTTACGAAATTGTTCCCGAAGCCGGTATCCGTATTTCAAAAATAAAAAACCTCGAAGACGACATTGCCTTATCACTCTCGGCATTGGGCATTCGTATAATTGCTCCAATACCAGGAAAAGGTACTATTGGTATCGAAGTACCAAACAAAAAATCGACCATCGTATCCATGCGTTCGGTAATTGCTTCCAAAAAATTTCAGGAATCCGATATGCAACTTCCTATTGCACTGGGCAAAACCATTAGCAACGAAACCTTTGTTGTCGATTTAGCCAAAATGCCGCACTTACTTATGGCCGGTGCAACAGGACAAGGTAAATCGGTCGGGCTTAATGCCGTACTTACCTCCTTGCTATACAAAAAACATCCTGCCGAAGTTAAATTTGTGCTGGTCGATCCTAAAAAAGTAGAGCTTACCCTATTCAATAAAATCGAACGTCATTATTTGGCCAAACTACCCGACAGCGAAGATGCCATTATTACCGACAATACCAAGGTTATAAACACCTTAAACTCGTTGTGTATCGAAATGGATAACCGTTACGAGCTACTAAAAAATGCTATGTGCCGAAACATTAGCGAATACAATGCCAAATTTAAAGCCCGTAAATTAAATCCCAACGACGGCCATCAATTTTTACCATACATTGTTTTGGTTGTCGATGAGTTTGCCGATTTAATCATGACGGCAGGAAAGGAAGTCGAAACTCCAATAGCACGTTTAGCACAATTGGCACGAGCCATTGGGGTTCACTTAATCATTGCCACTCAACGGCCATCGGTAAACGTTATTACTGGTATTATTAAGGCAAACTTTCCAGCGCGTATTGCCTTTAGGGTAACATCTAAAATCGATTCTAGAACCATTTTAGATGGTGCCGGAG
The DNA here is from genome assembly GCA_047975295.1 of Aestuariibaculum sp. GTDB lineage: Bacteria > Bacteroidota > Bacteroidia > Flavobacteriales > Flavobacteriaceae > JBKEDH01. Next base: position 22,514 of record JBKEDH010000084.1, on the reverse strand, counting down.
CCGACCAACTTATTGGTCGTGGCGATATGCTCTACACACAAGGTAACGATTTAATACGTATCCAGTGTGCTTTTGTAGATACGCCCGAAGTAGAGGAAATAACCGAATTTATAGGTTCGCAAAAAGCCTATCCAGAGGCCTATCAATTACCGGAATATGTAGGCGAAGAAAGTGGCACAAGTATTGATATAGATATATCGGAAAGAGATGCTCTATTTAAAGATGCCGCCATAGTAATCGTAACGGCGCAACAAGGATCGGCTTCGCTATTACAACGAAAATTAAAATTGGGCTATAACCGCGCAGGACGATTAATAGACCAATTGGAAGCCGCCGGTGTTGTTGGATCTTTTGAAGGCAGTAAGGCCCGACAGGTTCTAATCCCGGATTTAATCGCTTTAGAGAACCATCTTGAGAATGAAAATTTATAATTAATATTATATAAAGATGAAACTTAAAATTATTACAACTGTTGTTTTAACCATCCTAACATTAAACCTTTTTGCCCAAGATCAAGCAAAATCACTTTTAAAACAAGTATCGGAAAAGGTTAAAAGCTATGACAATATTTCGATATCGTTTAAATACATTCTGGAAAATACCACCGAAAACATTAAACAAGAAACCAAAGGCGACGTGGTGCTTCAGGGTGAAAAATATAAATTGAATATTTTGGGCATTACCCGCCTTTTCGATGGAACAAAACTTTACAGCATTAGTTCGGAAGATGAAGAAGTAACCATTTCTTCGAACGATATTAACGACGAAGATGCCATTACCCCAAGTAAAATGCTGTCTTTCTATCAAGATGGCTACACCTATAAAATGGATATCGAACAAAATATTAATGGTCGAAAAATACAATATGTAAAGCTTTCGTCCATCGATTCCAACTCAGAAATAGATTATATCTTACTTGGCATCGATAAGCAAACCAAACACATCTATAATCTTATTCAAGTAGGAAAAAATAAGACAAAAACCATACTCACCATAACTTCGTTTAAAACTAACGAACCTTTATCGAAATCATTATTTACTTTTGATGCCGACAAATACAAAGATTATTACATTAACAATATAGATTAGGGCCATACCGCTTGAAAATATTAGACCGCTACATACTAACCACTTACCTTAAAACATTTATTAGTGTATTTTTAATACTTGTTCTAATATTTATTTTACAGACTATTTGGCTGTACATAAAAGAGTTGGCGGGTAAAGATCTGGATATTGGTGTAATAGCAAAATTTATTATCTATTTTCTGCCAAAGCTTATGCCTTTGGTATTACCGTTAACCATTTTATTATCGTCTATAATGGTGTTTGGTAGCTTTGCCGAAAATTATGAATTTGCCGCCATGAAATCGACGGGAATCTCGTTACAACGAGCCATGTCCGGTTTAAGTATTTTTATTGTTATTCTGGGTATTACAACTTTTTTCTTTGCAAACAACGTAATCCCTTGGGCCGAATTAAACTCACTTAACCTAAGGCGTAATATTACCAAAGTAAAACCTGCTATGTTATTGGTCGAGGGACAATTTAACGAAGTAGGCAACTATAATATTAAGTTTGCAAAAAAACATGGTGATACCGACCAGTTTTTAGACGATGTTACCATACATATAAAGGGCAGTGACAACCGTACAAATGCTACCGCAATAAAATCCAAAACAGGAGAACTTTTTGGCGAAAAGGATTCCAACGTATTACAACTTATTTTGAGGGACGGCAATTATTATACCGATATTGCTACAAAAACATCAAAATCTAGAGAAAAGAAACCTTTTGCAAAAAGTACTTTTCAAAAGTATATTATCAATATAGACTTGACCGAACTGAATGAAGTTGATTTAGACGAAAAATCGCAAACCGATAAGTACTCCATGCTTAATATTTCCGATTTAAGCTATGCCGTCGATTCTCTTCATTTAAAACAAAACAATAACATACAAAGTTTTTCCAAAAATTTAGCCCAGCGTTCGGGTATTATAAAACCCAATACACCCACACCCAAAACCAATACAAAAGAAAACGATTCTACCTACTTAGGGCCAATTTTAAATCTTTTCGATACAAACAAAAAACTACAGTTAATCGATTTGGCCAATCGGTCTGCCACAAGTGCTTCACAAATCATTAAAAATCAAGAAAGCACATTAAGCACATCTCGAATATTAATTAACAGGCACCTTATTTCGTTACATGAAAAATTCGCTCTTGGAGTAGTCTGTGTTATTTTATTCTTTGTAGGCGCACCTCTTGGCGCTTTAATAAGAAAAGGCGGCATAGGACTACCTATGGTTATTGCCATCATTCTGTTTTTAACCTATCATTTTATAGGTATTTTTGCCACCAATAGTGCCAAAAGTGGTAATTTTAATCCTATTTTGGCAAGCTGGTTTTCCACTTTGGTCATGCTTCCTTTAAGCATATTTTTAACTAGACGGGCCACACAGGATAAAGGTCTGTTCGAATTCGACAATATTATAGAGCCCCTTAAAAAAGCCCTTAACATTAAACCTAAAAATAGTATCAACTATGCGTTTTTAAATACCTATGAAAATAACGAGTTGATTAACACTATCAATAACTACGAAGATTCCGGTTTTGATGAAAACATCCGCTACGAAGCTATTAAAATTTTAAACCAACGCAGATTCGACACGTCCGATATTAGAGAGCAGGGAGTTACCATAAATAAAGCTTTCGATACAACCGAAAAGATTTATAAAGATTATGCTGTACACTCGAAATTTGCAATCGTACTATACTGTATTGGCGTACTATTACTGGTATTGCATTTTGTTTTTGCAAACAACAATTTACCTTCGTTGGCTTCCGCTGCTCTACAACTTAGTCTGGTTTCCTTGTTTTTATTTGTTATATACTATATCAAATCCATAATCAACATGGTAACCTTAAGCAAATATCTAAATAAGAAAAACATACTACCCAATATGGTTCTTATTGTTATTGGTTTTCCTTTATATTTTGTTACCCATCTTCTTTTTAGTTCTAAAATGAAAGAAGCACTTAAACAAGATTGTTTAAATTCTTTAAAATAAGCCATATCTTTGCGGCATAAACAAAACACATGACACAAGTAAGCCCTTTGGAAATTAAGCTTAATACAATTAGCGAAGCAATAGAAGACATTAAAAATGGTAAAGTTATAATTGTTGTAGATGATGAAAACAGAGAGAACGAAGGTGACTTTTTAGTTGCTGCCGACAAGGTAACACCCGAAATAATAAACTTTATGGCTACTAAAGGTCGTGGACTTATCTGTGTACCACTTACCGAAAAACGTTGTAAAGAGCTGGAGCTTAACATGATGGTTAAAAATAATACCGATCAAATGGAAACTGCATTTACCGTTTCGGTCGATTTAAAGGGCAATGGCGTAACAACCGGTATTTCGGCCGGTGATAGAGCCAAAACCGTTAAAGCCCTTGTTAACGAAACCACCAAATCGTGGGAACTGGCCCGACCGGGACATATTTTTCCCTTGGTAGCCAAAGAAGGTGGTGTTTTACGCCGTACGGGACACACCGAAGCTGCTATCGATTTTGCAAGACTTGCCGAATTAAATCCTGCCGGAGTTATCGTGGAAATAATGAACGAAGACGGCTCTATGGCCCGATTGCCTCAACTTATGGAAATAGCCCAACAATTAGATTTAAAAATTGTTTCCATCGAAGATCTGGTGGCTTACAGGATGCAGCACGATTCCCTCATTGAAAAAAAGGAAGATTTTCAAATCGAAACCCGTTTTGGAAGCTTTAGGTTACGGGCATACAAACAAACCACTAACAACCAAATCCATATTGCATTAACCAAAGGCCTTTGGAACGATAACGAAGACATTCTTACCAGAATAAATTCAACGCTTTTAAACCACGACATCTTGGGCGTTTTAACCCATAATATCGACGATGAACTTAATGCCATGTTCAAGGTAATTAATGAGGCCGAAAAAGGAGCCATTATTTTTATAAACCAAGAAGTTCAAACAACCAATATTTTAAAGCAGTTAACATTTCTTAAAGAACACCAAGAAAAAAGTACCGTTTCCAAAGCTCCAAAAATAAATATGGATTCTCGCGATTTTGGTATCGGTGCGCAAATACTCCACGATTTAAACATACACAAACTTAGGTTAATTACAAATAGCGAAAAAATAAAACGAGTGGGTATGATTGGTTACGGTCTGGAAATTGTAGATTACGTAACATATTAATTATTTTTTAATAGAAAAAATTTTCATACTTTTTATAAACAGAAGTAAGCAGTAAACTCGTTTAAACTTTTTGGATTGAGGCGAAAATTAGAAGATTTTTGTTCGGTTGAAGGCTTTTTTGAGTTGCATAGCAGGGTTACGGAAGGAAAAAGACAAAGAATAAGTAAAAAGATGCTATTTTTTAGCCAATTGAAAAAGTTTAAACGAGTTCAATACCAATAAACCGTTTTTAAAACCCGATTTACACAAATATCTTTAACGGTATATTAGGTATTAGTATCTTTGTTAAAAAATAAAGTATGCTAAAAGCCGTTATTTTCGATATGGACGGGGTTATAATAAACAGCGAGCCATTACACTATAAAGCGTATCAACAAATGTTTAAAGCGGTTGGTATCAAAGTATCCAACGCACTTTACGAATCGTTTACAGGGCAATCCACCATAAAAATATGCAGAACATTGTGCGATACTTTCAATTTAAACGAAACACCCGAAACCTTAGTTGCCCTAAAACGAAATTATTTCGACGATTATTTTAATAACGATAACACCTTTGCCCTTATCGATGGGGTTTGGGACTTGATACAGAATTACCACTCCAACGGACTAACCTTGGTATTGGGCTCTTCGGCCTCCATGCCAAATATAGAGCGCATTTTCGAACGCTTCAATTTAAACCCCTATTTTAAGGCTAAATTTAGCGGTGCCGACCTAAAAGAATCGAAACCACATCCCGAAATTTTTATCAAAGCAGCCAAATCGACCGGTTATAACCGTAACGAATGCATGGTTATTGAAGATGCTACTAATGGCATTAAAGCTGCCAAAGCTGCCGGTATTTTTTGTACTGCATACAACAGCGAACACTCCAAAAACCAAGATTATAGCTTAGCCGATCTAATAGTGGAAAATTTTAACGAACTGTATTATGAAAAAATTAAAAATCGGTTTTGTTAATTCATTTAACACCACTTCTTCATAGAACTCATTTAACCTTTTGAGTTGAAGCAATATCTTAAATACTTATTTCTGTAAAGAGTATAAATATAATCAGTCCCACGATAGCTAAAAGAGCATTTGTTCAATAACAAATTTATCTTTAATAGAAATATTTACAATATTAAAATCAGTATTGTTTAAAACACACAACGGGTTAGAAATATTAATGAAATTTTTATTTAAATTCAATAAAAAATCCCGAAGTATTTTCGGGATTTTTAATATCATTTCTATGTTCTTGCTACTTTACTAAATTAATTTCTACTCTTCGATTTCTAGCACGTCCTTCTGCTGTATTATTATCTGAAATGGGTTTACTTTCGCCATAACCAAGAGAAGTTAATCGGCTTGAAGATATGCCATTTTCAATCAAAAATGTCATTACTGCACTTGCTCTATATTCTGAAAGTCTTTGGTTACTCGTACTACTACCTACACTATCGGTGTGACCTTCTATTGAAAATTTAGCATTTGGATATTGGTTTAAAACTCCTATTATATCGTTTAACACAGTATGTGACTCTGATTTTATGGTTGATTTAGCTGTATTGAATAATATTGTCTTCGCATAAGAGTTTAAGGCTTGCTGTACTTCTTTTGTTATTTCGGGACATCCAGAATTGGCAATCGTTCCTTTTGTTTCGGGACACTTATCATCTTTATCATAAACACCATCACCATCGGTATCTTTCCAAGGACATCCATTGTTTGATACTGTTCCTACCTCGTTAGGGCATTTATCTATCGAGTCTTGAATGCCATCACCATCGGTATCAGGACAACCGGAGAAAGCTTCTAATCCAGGAATTTCAGGACATTTATCAATATTGTCTAAAATACCATCATTATCTTTATCTCCCCACGGGCAACCATTATTTTCAACAGGGCCAGCTGTTTCTATACAATTATCCTCATTATCAAACACACCATCACTATCTGTATCCTGCCAAGGACAGCCATTATTTTCGGCTGGTCCAGGTACCTTTGGACAACTATCTAATTTGTTAATAACGCCATCGCCATCTCTATCTTTAGCTTTACCTTGATAAATAGGGATTTTTATACCAGCATATACATCGGCTCCTTTACTATTATCGTCTACTAAGACGGAAAGTAGAGAACCAGAACCTATGTATAACGGTCCGGCTCGTAAGCCTGCTCCCATTTGAAAACCACTACTTTCAACAACATTAAGTGGTAAATAAAAACTAAACCATCTGCTTTCAAAACGAGGTGTTAAAGATACCACGTTACTTATATGGCTGGCATTCTCTTTGTTTTTATTTACGAGTGATAAATCGGTATTTAAGTTTAAGTAAAATTTACTACTAAAACTCCAATCGGCATTTAAGTGCAAAGCCGTTGGTAAATGTGTTTTATAACCATTGGTATTACTGGTTCTTGTGTATAGGTTATTTAAAATATCTGAAATATTGTCTTCATTATCAATATCATTTTCGGCAACTGTATTATTAATATCAAATACTTCTTCTATACCATCTTTGTACTTAATAGAACCAAAATCGGTAATAGAAAGTCCTAATTTTAATTTATATTTATTTTCATTTTTATGGCTATATGTATTACCACTGGTATTTGTTGTGGTATGGTTATTTTGGTTTGGTCTCCACTCGTAAACAAAACCTAAATCTGCACCAAATCCGTTAGCATTTTTGGGTAGTTCGTAATCGTAATTATCATCATCAAAATTAGCACTACGGGCATAGGTTACTTCTCCAGTTGTTACTAATTCACCTGTAGTAACGCCTCCACCTATGTTAATGGCATCGGCATCAAAATTGGCTGTTACATTTTTACCAAAGGCGTAAGCACTTCCTCCTCCTTGTAAATATTTTAGAGTAATACCTCCTTTTAAAAAATGTTGATTGTTATTTATTAAGACTCTTGCAAAGGTTACACCGAGTTCTGCCCATGCTTGAGCAAAAGTATTAAAATTACCTTCGTTTACAGAGAAATCGTCGATTGTATCATCTTCAACAGCATCAATGGTATGACCATTTACTTCATTAACATTAAAAAATGTTCTGCCCCGCGTAAATATTGCCAAAGAACTATTTTGAGTTAGGTTAAACATGAATGAAGGTCCTAAAATATCGACATTAAAATTAGCATTGTTATTGGTTGAAGGTGATTTTTTAGCATCTAAATCAAAATCATAACTATCCTTTATAGCATCAAAAATATTAACACCATAATAATCGTTAGCAACAAATGTACTAATTCCTGCTATATTAATATCGGCTTTAAAACGAGAGTCGACTACATTGGCAGGATTGGAAATAACACTATTAACGCCACTATAATTATCGGTTAAAAACCCACTATAAGATTGAGATTCACCACTAAAAACAGCTGTAATTATAAGAATTATTGAAAGAATTTTTTTTTGCATTTTTTATAAATTAATCTATTAATATTCTCTTAAAAAGGCAGCAAATATATGATTTTTTTTACAATAAACCACTATAGATTTGAAATCCATAGTTTTAAAAAAAAATGAAATTCTTTTTTAGTTTTCATCCTCATTTCTAAAAAATCATAAATCCTTTATTGTTAGTTACACAGGATAGACCCGTAGTTGCGCTATAGATTGGGGTGACCAATAATATAGTCTGTGTATAAATCTAAGAGATTATTAACATTTATATCTCTAATTTAATACTTTTTGTGAGTAACATCAGTAATTAATAAGAGTACGGATTGGTACTTTTGGACACAGCTATACAATGAACTCGTTTAAACTTTTTCAATTAGCTAAAAAATTGCAATTTTTTGCTCATTTTTTGTCTTTTTGTCTTTCCATAGCCCTGCTATGCAACTCAAAAAAGCCTTCAACTGAACAAAAATCTACTAATTTTCGCTTCAATCCAAAAAGTTTAAACGAGTTCAATAACCAAGTAGGAATTAAGCAAGTATTTGACAGATTATGGGTAGTTTTGTATTTTTACTGTACCTGAAAAGTCATATATTTTGATTTTTTTTGTTCAATTCAAAAGTAAAGATTTCTGAAGAGTTTCTTTTTTATGACTCTTGGGTACTAGCGATTAAAAACAGCAAATATGGAATTATCTTCAAAAGCAGAAAGTATCTTAAAACACATTAATAATAAGACCAAATTGGGCGACCTACGAAAACTTGCAAAAGACATTAAAAAAGACCATGGACTGGCAATGGAATTATGGGCTACAGAAAATTTTTTGCCAAGACTATTAGCCATCTTAATTATGGATAACAAACTCCTGTCTGGAGATTTTCTTAATCAGCTTGATAAAGACATACAAATCCATACTTTTTATGAACGCAACCACTTAATGGATTGGTTAATGGCCAATCAACTTACTAAATCTAAAAAAAATATCGCCCTAATACAATCCTGGAAAAATAGCTCTGCTTCGCTTCAAAGACGTACATATTGGTATTACCAAGGACGATTAAGATGGACGGGGCAAACACCACCAAACAACACCGAAGAACTACTGCTTCATATAGAATCCAACATCGTAAAAGAAGTACCGGAAGTCCAGTGGGCCATGAACTTTACAGCAGGATGGATTGGTATTTTCGACAAACAATACCGTACACGTTGTATTAAACTTGGAAAAAAAACGGGCCTTTACAAAGGCGAAATCGTATCGAAAGGCTGCACACCCAACTATTTACCAGAGTTCATCGAAATCGAGGCCAATAAACGAAAATTGTAAGTTTTTATACATAAATTCGTTTAAGCTTTTCGCTTCGATCCAAAAAATTTAAACGAGTTCTACACCTACACTTTTACATTACTTAATATTTGCACGAATTTGTTTTGCCCAATCTACAACCAATTGCTTTTGGACATCGGTAAGTTTGGCTTCGGTATGTGTCCATGTATATGATTTTAGAGGCATATGACCTGCTTCTACCATTTCTATAAGTTCTTCCATTTTATGATCCTTACGCTTTACGGGATATTCACTCCATTTAGAAATATTGAATTTCCGTTTGCCTTCGTTAACATGGCTGGCCATCCAGTAATTAAGGGGCGTAATACTACTGTACCACGGATATCTGGTAACATCACTATGGCAATCGTTACAGCTTTCGTTTAAAATAACTTTTATTTCTTCAGATGTATTGGTCTCTTGGTAAAAAGCATTTAAAGATACCAAATCACCTTCGTTTTTATCTGGCTGGAAAAATTGGGACACCACCAGTACAACAACCAATAGCAATATTATTTTTTTTCTTGTTAATTTCATTATCTTCATTTTTAAAATTTGTCAAGCCCAATATAGTTAATAATTTTGTAAAAGTAAAAATTTACCGATGATCCATGATGAGTTATACAACGCGCTAAATTACGTTACACATGCCCGAGACAACCGATCTAAATATGCCAATATGGTTAAAAATAATATGGATTTATTTCCCGTATTGTTACAGATTTTATTTAAAGTTGACAATAAAATCTCTTGCCGTGCAGCTTGGATAATGGAATTTATATGCAGCGACAACATTGAAACCATAACACCTTATTTAGATTATTTTACAGAAAACATAAGCCAAGTCCATCTCGATATGGCCGTACGCCCCGTTGCCAAAGTATGTGCTTCAATATCGCAAACCTACAATGCCAAGCAAGATAGTACAATTAAAGTATCGTTAAAACAAAAACATAAAGAATTACTAATAGAAACAGGTTTCGATTGGCTAATAGGCAGCCAAAAAGTGGCCGTAAAAGCACACGCTATGGAAACCTTGTTTTTATTAGGAAAAGAACAAGACTTTTTATGGGTACATCCAGAACTCATCCAAATCTTGGAACAAGATTTTAGCAAGGAAAGTGCCGCATATAAAGCTAGAGCAAAAAGTATCTTTAAACGAATAAAAACCAACAAATAGTCTTATTTTAAACTGGAACTTTAAATCAATTACAATCCATATCTCCCGAAACCATTTCGGTAACAGGAGCGGGCGACAAATACGGAATACCCAGCCCTAAACCACGAACAATAAACAATAACCCGATAATAACCACAAAAACGGGAATAACCTTTTGTATTTTTTGACGGATACCACCCTTTAAAAATTGGCTAAAATAGACCGCAGTAGTCATTAACGGAATCGTTCCCACACCAAACAACAGCATATAAAGGGCCCCATTTAAGGCACTACCTTCTGCCAACGAAGCAAAAACCGCCATATACACTAATCCGCAAGGTAAAAACCCATTAAGGAAACCAATGGTTAAAAATGTATCGGACGTTTTTTTCTTTAAGGCACTACCCAAAGCAGCTTTAACTTTTCCGATACCCCTATAAACCGGTTTGGAGAAATTGTACTTATTAAATATGCGTTGCGGAATTACAATAACCAAAATCATTAAAACCCCAATAGCTATCGATAATTGCTGCTGAAAACCGAACAAATAAAATCCTTTACCTATAAGTCCAAAAACCAAGCCTATTATACTATAGGAAAACAATCTGCCAAAATGATAAACAAATATCTGGGAAAATTTTTTAATTGCGTTTGTCCGATCCACAGGAAGCATAAAAGCAATGGGCCCACACATACCCACACAGTGAAAACTCCCCAACAGACCAAAAACAAAAGCCGATAAAAACATATTTAATATGTAATGGTTTCTTTGTACAGGTATAATTGATCGTTATATTGCCAATCTATCTTAATATTCCAGCGGCCATCTACCAAACGTATATCCGGCACCAATAAATAAGGTTCGGTAAGCGATATATTGGTATTAAAATCCAATTGTTTGTTAGATGGACGATACAGAAATACTTTTCCGGTAATCTTTTTATAGTCCAATGCTTTCGGAAACTCTATTCTCAGTCCCTCATCGGTAATTTTGTAAGTAATATTTTCAGCTAAAGTCTGGGCATTTTTAAGTTTATTTATATCCTGTTGGTAAGCCAGTTCTTCGGCGTAATAATCTTCGGTAACCAAGTGGTGTTCGTACTTGCTGTCTATAATCATATTAACAATAAAGTACATAATAAAGCCTATAAAGCACACAAAAGCAATAACAATTCCTGTCCCCCAATTAAATTTCATGGTCTTTTTTTTAGTTTATTCCAACTCTAATTTAAAAATTTCCTTTACTTTATCCAAAACAATTATACCACCGATATTATACAAGATTGCAGTCTTATTTTTTATGGCATTTCCCGGAATTACCAATTTATAACTCATATTACAAATTACCTATACCAATTTTTACGGTTATTTGCAGCATGGTTTTACAATTTCCGGGTCGGGCTTTCGGCAGTCGCTCCGTTCCGGGAGCTCCAACAAATGCCTCAATCCCTAATGCGAACTTACCTAAAACGTTCGTGGCCCCAAAAAGTTGGCCGTTGCCGTTTCGATAAGCTTATCGCCTTGATAAACCCCTATTTTAATCTTGTTCCTGTCGCCTGTTAAGGCAGCATTATTAATTTCTATAAATAAAGTACCTTGAGCAAAACCACCTTCGGTCACAGTAAAAGTGTTTTTGGTCGATACCAATTTCAGTTTTCCTTGGTGAGACAATAATTTAAAACTAACATCCTTAATATCGTCTGTTGTTTTGTTTACCAATTTATAAGTAAACACATTACTTATTATATTGTTGTCCTTATGTTCGTAAAGTTGCCCGGGCAATCTTAAAATAGTAGCTTCCAGATCGTTTCTTAAAAACAACATTCCTATTAAAACCCCAACCAAAATGGTCAATACCGCAATATAACCTTTCATTCTGGCGGTTAATTTAAATGGCGTCTTGTTTTTTATGTTTTCTTCGCTTGCATACCTAATTAAGCCTCTTGGTTTATTAATGCTATCCATAATATGGTCACATTCGTCTATACAGGCCGTACAGTTAACACATTCCAATTGGGTACCATTTCTAATATCGATACCGGTTGGACAAACATGTACACATTGAAAACAATCGATACAATCGCCAAAACCCAATGCATCCCTATCTTCGTTTTTTCTAAACTTTTTCCTTCCGTTTTCGGCTTCGCCACGTTTATAATCGTAGGCAACAACAATTGATTTTGTATCTAAAAGTACACCTTGTAGTCTTCCGTAGGGACAAGCAATAATACAAACCTGTTCCCTAAACCATGCAAAAATAAAATAGAATACGGCCGTAAAAATAAGTAAAGATAAAATGGTATTACCATAATTAAAAGGGCCATCCTTTATGTATTCTATAAGTTTATCGCCGCCAACCAAATACGCCAAAAACACATTAGCCACCAAAAAGGAAATAAGAATAAAAATAACAGTCTTCAAGGTCTTTTTCCTTATTTTTTCGGCATTCCAAGGCTGTTTGGAAAGCCTTATCTGCTTGTTCCTGTCTCCTTCTATCCAATATTCGATACGCCTAAAAACCATTTCCAAAAAGATAGTTTGCGGACAGATCCATCCACAAAAAATACGTCCAAAACTAACCGTAAACAGTGTAATAAACAGCACACCTATTATCATGGAAAGTACAAACAGATAAAAGTCCTGAGGCCAAAACGGAAAACCAAAAATATTAAAACGGCGTTCAACCACGTTAAATAACAAAAACTGATTTCCGTTAACTTTTACAAAAGGAGAAATAAAGAAGAAAGCCAGTAATGAGTAGCTTACATATTTTCTATAATTATAAAACCGACCACTTGGCTTTTTAGGAAATACCCAAGCCCGCTTTCCTTCTTTGGTAACGGTGCTTATGGAATCTCTAAAGTTTTCGTGATCTTGGGTCTTCATTTGTTTTTCTTTTAGTGACAAGAACCAAGATTGTCTTTTTAAAAAAGAAATCTTGGTTCTTAAATATAAATGGTTTAGTTGGTAAAATATACGAAATAAAGTGTAGTTTCTTTATTTATTTTATAGAACTTATTATTCTACAAGATCACCTTCGGGATCTTTGGGATTGGCAGGTGTTGTGCCTTGAAAACTTAGCAGGTAACTAGATACTTGGGCAATTTCTTTGGGCTTTAACATTTGTTTCCACGCAATCATCCCCTTACCCGAACGGCCACCTTCGCTAACCGTTTTAAACACGCTTTTTATATCGCCTCCTAAAATCCAGTATTTATCGGTTAGGTTAGGACCTATACCTCCACCTCCATCGGCCATATGGCAAGCTACGCAATTTGTATCGAAAACCGACTTGCCCACACTTAAATTGGCTGCATCGGTAAGTAAGGTTACAGAATTAACATCGACCAAATCGGTTGCTGTTTTTTTGTATTCTTCGACTGCCATTTTGGCTTCGGCCAGCTCTATATCCAATTCATCATATTGGTTTTGTCCTTCAAACACATGGTATTTAAGTAAATAAACTACTGAAAAGATAATCGAAATATAAAAAGAATACAACCACCATGGCGGTAGGTTATTATCCAGCTCCCTAATACCATCGTAGCTATGATCCAACACAATTTCCCCTTCTTTTTCGAGAGGTTTGGAATCTAAAAGTTTTTTATAGGTTTTACTAAACCAAGAATCCTTGCGGGACTTTTCGCTTTCGGCCAAGAACCTTGCCTTAGCTTCTTCGTCTAGACTCTCCATCATTACTTTTTCTATGGTAGCTACTATGGCTTCGATAGCTATAAGGATAAATAGTACTAATACTAAAAACAGGGCTACTGCTGGGTATTCGATAAATGCCGGTTTATCGCCAGAATCCACTATATATTCCGTAAGTCCAAATACTAAGAAAAATATTACCGGTACCCGTACCCAAGAAGGCATTAATTTGTTCATAATTTATCGTCGTTTTCGTTATCTAATGGAAGGTTGCTTACTTCTTTTATATAATCTTTTTTTGCTGTGATGACCCACCAAAATAATATCACAAAAAATGAGAAAAAGATAATTAGGGATATTATCGGGTATATTTCTATCCCAATAATACTATCCATATAATTTTTTACAAATTTTAACATGATTATTAGTGATTTTGATTAGTTCTGTGCTGTGTCTCCTACTTTAATATCGGTACCGAGACGCTGCAGATATGCAATTAAGGCTACTATTTCACGGTTTCTCATCTCTACGAATTCCAAGCCGTTTTCTTCGTTATAGGTTTTATTGGCTTCGTACGAAGCCACAAAATCGGGATCGCTATAAAGATTTTTTTCTATTTGCTCACCTTGTTCGGCCATGCTTGCCTGTGCATTGGCTATATCTTCGTCGGTATAAGGCACTCCTAAAGTAACCATGGCTCGCATTTTGGCTTCGGTATTCGATTTATCCAATTCATCGGTAATCAACCATTGATAACGTGGCATAATGGAACCAGATGATATACTTTGTGGGTCGTACATGTGGTTAAAGTGCCAGTTATCGGAATACTTTCCTCCTAAACGGTGCAAATCCGGTCCTGTACGTTTACTTCCCCATAAAAACGGATGGTCGTAAACATATTCGCCTGCTTTCGAGTATTCGCCATAACGTTCTACCTCACTTCTAAACGGACGTATCATTTGCGAATGACATCCTACACATCCTTCTCGAATGTAAATATCACGTCCTTCAAGTTCTAATGCGGTATAAGGTTTTACACTATCGATAGTCGGGATATTAGATTTAACCATAATGGTAGGAACAATTTGTATAATCCCCCCAATTAAAATAGCCACAGTAGCCAAAATAGTAAGCTGTATCGGTTTGCGCTCTAACCAAGTGTGCCACCCTTCGCCTGCCGTACGGCGTTTTGTTACACGCTCAAGTGCAGGAGCTTCTGCCAATTCGTCTTCAACTTTACTTCCTTTTCTTATAGTAACAATAACATTGTAAATTAAAATAAGCATTCCTGTAAGAAACAATGTACCACCTATGGCACGCATCCAGTACATAGGTATTATTTCGGTTACGGTCTCCAAAAAGTTACCATAAGTTAAGGTACCATCTGGATTAAATTGGTTCCACATACTGGCTTGGGTAAAACCGGCTACATAGAGTGGTAAAGCATAAATAATAATTCCCAAGGTTCCTATCCAGAAATGGAAATTGGCCAAAGGCACCGAATGTAATTTGGTTTTAAATAATTTTGGTACCAAGTAATAAATCATACCAAAAGTCAAGAAACCGTTCCATGCCAACGCTCCTACATGAACGTGGGCTATAATCCAATCGGTAAAATGGCCAATGGCATTTACATTTTTTAACGATAGTGTAGGTCCTTCAAAAGTAGCCATACCATAACCTGTAATGGCTACTACCATAAATTTCAAAACAGGATCGGTACGCACTTTATCCCAAGCACCCCGCAGGGTCAATAAACCGTTTATCATCCCTCCCCAAGACGGCATTAATAACATAACCGAAAACACAACGCCTAAATTTTGCGCCCATTCTGGCAAGGCCGTATATAGTAAGTGGTGGGGTCCTGCCCAAATATAAATGAATATTAACGACCAAAAATGCACAATAGATAACCGGTACGAATACACCGGACGGTTGGCCGCTTTTGGAACAAAGTAATACATTAAGCCCAAAAATGGTGTGGTTAAGAAAAATGCCACAGCATTATGCCCGTACCACCATTGAACCAATGCATCTTGTACGCCGGCATACACCGAATAACTTTTAAAACCGCTAACAGGCAACTCTAAACTGTTAAAAATATGAAGTACCGCAACAGTAACAAACGTAGCAATGTAAAACCAAATGGCAACGTACATGTGCCGTTGCCTTCTTTTTAATACAGTTCCTATTAAATTCCATCCAAAAACCACCCAAACAATGGTTATCATAATATCGATTGGCCACTCCAACTCGGCATACTCCTTAGACGATGTATAGCCCAAAGGCAGTGTTATAGCTGCTGCAACAATAATAAGTTGCCAACCCCAGAAGTTAATTTTACTTAAAACATCACTAAACATTCTGGTTTTAAGCAAACGCTGCGACGAGTAATAAACCCCTGCAAAAATGGCATTCCCTACAAAAGCAAAAACTACGGCATTGGTGTGTAGTGGGCGCAATCTACCAAAACTTAACCACGAAATACCATCGGTTAGGTTTGGGAATAAAAACATTAATGCCAGTATTAAACCTACCAGCATCCCTACAACACCCCACAGCATAGTTGCATAAAGGAAGTTTTTAACGATTTTATTATCGTAATGAAATTGTTGCATTTCCATAATAGCTAATAATTAATCTTTTTTGGTTAGTATTTGTTGTTTGGAGTCTTTTTCCTTTACAAGTTCATCTTCAAATAGCATACGTACCGAAGGGGTGTAACTATCATCGTACTGTCCTTTTTTTACAGCAAACACAAAAGCTATAAAAAAAACAACAGCTACAACTACACTAATAGTTAGTAATATATATATAACACCCATACCAATTGAAGTTACGTGTCAAAAATAAAAGTATCCTTAAGCCAAAAATATGACATTTATCATATTTACTAATTTAGTTTCTTTCCAAATAAGCTTGTCGTTACGGTTGTAAACACAACAATACTAATAGAACTCAAAGGCATTAAAATAGCAGCTACAACTGGAGATAAATTTCCCGAAACCGCAAAGCATAGCCCTATTATATTATAAATAAATGATAATAAAAAACTCCATTTAATAATTTTTATTGATACTTTTGAAACCTTCAAGAATTCGTGTAATTGATTAAATTTTGAAGCATCCAAAATCGCATCGCAAGCAGGCGAAAACACATTTACATTTTCTGAAATAGCCACACCAACATTACTTTGTGCCAATGCTCCCGCATCGTTTAAACCATCGCCAACCATAAGGATATTAGCTCCTTCACTTTGGTGGTATTTTATATACTCTAACTTATCTTCGGGTTTTTGGTTAAAAATAAGCTTTGTCCTGGCCGGCAACAATTTAGTTAAATTTTCTTTTTCTCCCTCGTTGTCGCCAGACAAAATAGCCAAATCGTATTCGGGCTTGAGCTTATTAAACAATTGTGCCAAGCCTTTTCTATAGGCATTGTAGAATGTAAATTTCCCCTTATAACCTTTGTCCGTACTTATATAGACCGCTGTATTGAGCGACGAAATACCTTCTGTGTATCCTACAAAAGATGCCGAACCTACTTTTATATCTCGTCCATTGTAAGATGCCGCAATACCTTTTCCCAAATACTCCTGATAAGCGTCTAAGGTTAAAATATCCTGTTCTTCCAAAAGATTATACAACGATCTGCTTAATGGATGGTTAGATCCCCGAAGTGTACTTTTTAACAGGATTTCTTCGGCTTTATTAAGCTGCATACCTTCGTAATCGATACTGGTTTCGGTATTGACGGTTATGGTACCGGTTTTATCGAAAATAATAGTATTTATTTTAGCTAATTGTTCGATAACCGTAGCATTTTTGAGATAGAATTTTTTCTTTCCGAAAATACGCAGAATGTTTCCAAAGGTAAAAGGCGCTGCCAAGGCAATGGCACAGGGACAGGCTATAATAAGCACTGAGGTAAATACATTTAAAGCCTTCGAACTGTCCGTAAACAACCAATAGCTTGTTGCAATAATGGCTATAAAAAGTAAAACTAAGGTAAAATTTTTACTAATGCGGTTGGTAATATTAGTAAAGGTTAACGATTTATCCCGCTTAAATACATCGTTGCTCCAAAGCTGGGTTAAATAACTTTGTTCGACCGATTTTAACGTATCGACCTCAATACTCCCATCAACCTGTTTTCCACCTGCAAACAACTTATCGCCCGACTGTTTTTTAACAATTTTAGATTCGCCCGTTACAAAACTGTAATCGATGTGAGCCGTCCCTTTAATTAAAATACAATCGACCGGGATAAGCTCCTCATTTCTAATCAACAAGCGATCGCCTTTTTCAATATCGTAAACCTGTACGGATTTTTCTGTACCATTTTTGTTTATCTTGGTTATTCCTATGGGAAAATACGATTTGTAATCGCGTTCGAACGATAAAAACGAATAGGTTTGCTGCTGAAAGAATTTCCCAAGTAGCAAAAAGAATATCAAACCTGTTAAACTATCGAAGAAACCGGAACCGACATCCAAAATAATTTCGGTTGTACTACGTATAAACAAAACGGCAGCACCCAAAGCAATGGGCACATCGATATTTAAAATTTTAGAACGTAGGCCTTTGTATGCCGAAATAAAATAGTCCTGTGCCGAATAAAATACTACAGGTACAGAAAAAGAGAACATTAGCCACCTAAAAAATGGTTTAAACTGTTCCAACCAAAATTCGTTTACCTCAAAATATTCGGGAAACGAAAGCAACATAACATTTCCAAAGGCAAAACCTGCAACACCCAACTTATAAATAAGCGAACGGTTAATATTGTTTTTGCCTACGCTGTAATCTTCCAAACTTATGTAAGGTTCGTAAGCAATACTACTTAATAAAAGCACCAAATCTTTAAGGCTCAACTTTTCCGAATTATAGGTAACTCGAACTGTTTTTTTGCCAAAATTAACTATGGACGAACGTATTGCCGGATTTAATTTGTTTAAATTTTCAAGAATCCAGATACAAGAACTACAGTGGATATTGGGAATGTAAAGTGTGGTTATCTGTATATTATCACTATTAAACTCCAGCAACTGTCCCACAATTTTTTCATTATCCAAAACATTGTATTTTCCCGTTACATCTTTGGGTGTACTTCCGGGAGCCTGCTGTAAACTATAATAATTATCTAAGTCGTTTAAGGTAAAAATTTCGTAAACGGTTTTGCATCCTGTACAGCAGAATGTTTTATCGTTAAATGTAATTTTGGTAGAAGCCACCACATCTAAACCACAGTGAAAACAAGTGCTTTTGCTCATCGTTTTTTGCCCATTTTATACCTGTTGCAAAGGTACAAGTTAAAGCTAAATTAAATATGATATTTGTTAGGTTTTACCTATTTTTGTACCACAAATTTGAGTATGGGAAAGTGCGAACAATGTATTATTAAACAATTCAACTCTTTAAAATCGTTGACTAAGGATGAATTGATTCGGATATCCAACTGCAAAACGTCGCTAAAAATAAAAAAAGGAGATGTTATTTTTGAAGAGGGCGAAGTACTTAACGGTGTTTATTGCATTAAAGACGGTATTTGCAAGTTGTCCAAATTAAGCGAAAACGGTAAAGATCAGATTGTAAAGATGGTGGTTAAAGGCGATTTGCTCGGTCAACGCTCGTTAGTGTCCGACGAAACCTCTAATTTACAAGCCGTTGCATTAAATGATATGGAAGTTTGTTTTATACCTAAAAGCGAAATTATTGCCGATTTGGAACGCAATCCAAAATTCACCTTGGATATTTTAAGGGATATGGCCAATAGCCTTCGCGAATCGGACGATATTATTGTTAACATGGCTCAAAAATCGGTTCGCAGACGTCTTGCCGAAACGTTAATACACCTTTACAACAGTTTTGGTATTAACCCCGATAAAACATTAAGCGTATCGCTTTCTCGCGAAGATTTGGCCAATATTGTTGGTACGGCAACCGAATCGGCCATTCGCGTGCTATCCCAGTTTAAAAAAGAAGGTTTAATCTCTACCATTGGCAAAAAGATTAAAATCGAAGATTTAGAGGGCTTAAAACGTGTAGAATAATTATTATTACGCCCATCGTGTTAGAACAGAGAATCCAAGTTTTAAGGACAGGATTCCTGCTTATACTTCGCCATTAAATATTGATTTCATATAAATTTAAAGATAGTTTTATTTTAAAAAACCAATTAGAAATCGAATTTATAAGTTGCTCCACCAAGAAGCTGAAAGCCCTGAACAGGAAAATTTTGCCAACGTTGGTAACTTTTCCCTGCAACATTATTTACTTTTGCAAATACCGAAAAACGATCGTTTATATGATACCCCACATGTGCATTGGCATCGAAATAACCATCTAAAGTTATGGTAGCTGGTACCGAAACACCATCATTTAAGTAATATTGGTCTTTACGTTTGCCCACAACATACAAATTGGCACCCGCAAACCATTTCTCATCAATTTGATAATCAAGAAACAAAGAACTCTTAAAACCGGGTAAATTCCATGCTTCGGTTTCTGTATCGACCGAATAATTAAAATAATCTCCTTTTAATTTCAAGGTTAAATTTCGATTTATATCAACATTTATTTCACCCGAAAAATGTAAGGTCTTAACATCGTCGTAAACCAATCCAAAGGAATTACCATACGAATAATCCTGCATAGTTTTGGTTATATTATTATTTACAAACAGCGCCTTGTCGTTATCGGCTATATAATGTGCATTTACATTATAGCTTGTTGTATTGGATATCTTTCCCTTTATACCCGCAAAAGCATTATAGGCCCGATTGGTTGGCAACACATTTAGCGTGGGAGACACAAAGTTGTTTGTGTTAGAAAAATCTCGATAGGTATTTTGGATTAAATCGCCTTTTAGGCCTCCATAAACAATAAGTACTTCGCTAACCAATTTATAGGAAGCCGTTATGTTGGGGTAAACAAAAAACTTATTTTTACTATTTTCAATATCGTTTAGATAATATAACGAAGCCCCCAAATTAATGGTAAAATCGTTTTTTACAATTTGGTAAGACGGCGATAGCCCCAACTGGAAATTACCATAATTTAAATTATCGGTTTCCATGTAACCACGATCGAAACCACCTTTTAAATAATCTATTTTAATATCGGTCGTTATTTCTTCGTTGTTTATGGGCACATCTATTTTAGCTTTGGCCGTAATCCTGTTTTCGGCACTTTTTTGATTATCGCCAAAGTATTGGTATTTTATACTTCCCGAATTTATATATGTATCCTTAAAAGCCACATCTCCACCTATGTGGGCATCGTAAAAAGCATGGCCCACGTCGATTCCGTTTGTTTTGGCATCGGTTATCTGGGTTTCGGGCAAACCATACCAATTGTAGGTCTGGTACCGAAAGCCTCCGTCGGCATTCCAGGTAGTGTAACGCGATCTGTTGGTATAATTTATTTTTACTTTTGAATCGGAAAAACCACTATCGAATGCAACATCTTCAATATCGCCATGCGATGAATGATGACTTACGTAACCGCCTACGCTTTCGTTTCGGTTAAGTAAATAATTTAAATAAACCTCACTTAAAACAGTGGTATAGGAACCAGCAGCAAGTGTTGCATAATTATCATATAATTTTACGGGATCTTCTTTTTCTACACTTGCCGCTTTCCCTTTGGCAGGAGTAAAGGTAGAAGCCACCGGAAAGGAAAATATATTATACTTAACCTCTTTTTTGTTTTGCGTGGACCCATCGTTCAAATTTGGGACTTCCTTGATTTTAAAGGCATCGGAAATGGTTGGGGTATATGCCTTAACAACGTCTATAACACCTGTATTTATAGTGTCTTTTTGTTTAATTTGGGCAAATGTTAAGGATACAGATAAAACAAAAATGCCTGTTAATGTATGTTTAATGTGCTTTCGCATAGATTTATTCTTTATTATTGGTTGCTGATTGTTGGTTAATGATACTCTCTTTAAATAATACATCTAAAATTTCAATTTTTATTTTTTTGGTCTGAAATTCAAAAACCTAAAAGTCTTGGCTCCTGATTCTAATACATCTTCTCTTCTAGTTTTTCACTTTTCATTTAGAAAGAGAGATACTTCGACAAGCTCAGTATAACACAGTGCCTTTAGGTTCTCTCTATTCCCTATTCTCTCTTTTCCCTACTCTATTCTCTAATCTCTAAAAAATCTTGATTCTTGGTTCTAAACAAACATTTTCTCTTTTAAATTTTTATCGTTCATTATTTATTTTTAACTAATCCTTATCTACTTGTACAGACGAATTGGTTTTGGCTTCTCCGGCTTTTATTTTGTTGTAATTGGTTGTTTTAGAAGCGGTATTAAATTGAAAAATAGCTTCTATATCATATTTTTTTTAATTTATTTTCTATTTTGATCGTTGTTTTTATTTTTTTGACTACAACTTTGGGTTGACACAATCAATGCCAAAACACAGATGATATTTTTCATGATTAAGTAAATTTTAATATGGAGTCCTGATACATTAATTTGAAGTTATTGATTATACCCTTTTGTAAAATTCATATAACAGCATACCTGAATATCATATGAATCTTTTGGCTTGAAAAATACCACATCTTCAATTTTAACCAAAAGTTTACCATTTTTCTTAAATTGTCTTCTAAGCACTCCCTCTCCTTTATTAAAACCATCAAATCTTCTTAAAGAAATTAGTTTTTTATTTTTAGAAATATAAAGTTTATAATTAGTAATAGGCTCTAACTCTCTTT